>NZ_JBNCKP010000003.1:316407-536321 GCF_049841575.1 Micromonospora sp. DT201
GGGGCGCGGGGCCGCGGGTGCCGGGCTGGGGGCGGGCGGGCTTGACCCGCCCGCCGGCCCGGGGCGCCCCCGGCCCCGTCGTGGGCACGGCCGTCCATCGGGCACGGTTTCTCGACACGACTGAGAAAGATCATTTGATGAGTGCTTTTGCTGCTGTTGACGTTATTCGGGTCAAGCGGGATGGCGGGGTGCTGTCGGACGCGCAGATCGACTGGGTGGTCGACGCGTACACCCGGGGGGTTGTCGCCGACGAGCAGATGTCCGCGCTGGCGATGGCGATTCTGCTCAACGGCATGACCGGGCCGGAGATCGCCCGGTGGACCGCCGCGATGATCGCGAGCGGTGAGCGGCTGGACCTCTCGGCGGTACGCCGGCCGACTGTCGACAAGCACTCCACCGGCGGTGTCGGCGACAAGATCACTCTGCCGCTCACGCCGCTGGTGGCGGCGTGCGGCGCTGCCGTGCCGCAGCTGAGCGGCCGTGGTCTCGGGCACACCGGCGGCACGCTGGACAAGTTGGAGTCCATCCCCGGCTGGCGGGCCACGGTGAGCAACGACGAGTTCATCGCCCAGTTGGACGAGGTCGGCGCGGTGATCTGCGCGGCCGGCGCCGGGCTCGCCCCCGCCGACCGCAAGCTGTACGCGCTGCGTGACGTCACCGGCACCGTGGAGGCGATCCCGTTGATCGCCAGCTCGATCATGAGCAAGAAGATCGCCGAGGGCACCGGCGCGCTTGTCCTCGACGTCAAGGTCGGCTCGGGTGCCTTCATGAAGTCCGTCGACCAGGCCCGCGAACTGGCTCGCACCATGGTCGAGTTGGGCGGCGCGCACGGTGTGCGGACTGTCGCCCTGCTCACCGACATGTCCACCCCGCTCGGCCTGGCGATCGGCAACGCGGTCGAGGTGACCGAGTCGGTCGAGGTGCTGGCCGGTGGCGGGCCGGCCGACGTGGTGGAGCTGACGCTGGCCCTGGCCCGGGAGATGCTCGACGCCGCCGGCCTGCCGGACGCCGATCCGGCGGCCGCGCTGCGCGACGGGCGGGCGATGGACTCCTGGCGGGCGATGATTCGGGCGCAGGGCGGCGACCCGGACGCGCCAATGCCAGCTGCCGCCGAGGTCGAGGTGGTCCGCGCCGAGCAGGACGGGCACGTCGCAGCCGTCGACGCGTACGCCATGGGGGTTGCGGCATGGCGACTCGGCGCAGGTCGGGCCCGCAAGGAGGACCCGGTCAGCGTGCCGGCCGGTGTGGTGTTGCACAAGCGGCCGGGTGACGCGGTGCGGGCCGGTGACCCCCTCTACGAGCTGCGCGCCGAGGACGCGACGCGGATTCCGGCGGCGCTGGCCGAGGCCGCCAACGCGGTGCGGATCGCGCCGGACGCGCCGGCGGCGACCCCGTTGGTCATCGAGCGCATCGGCTGATCGAAAGGGGCCGGGGTGGCGTGGTGCCGGTCACCTGAGAGCGCTATTCTCGCAGGCCAAGGGGGGACAACCGGCCTTGAGCCGGCGCGAGCAGACAGGAATACCCGCCGTGACCGTTGCTGCCCCCGATCCACGTGAGGTGCGCGAGGCGAGCCTGGACGAGCTGTCCCGGCTGGGCCTGCCGTTGCCGCCGACCCAGTTTCCGCTCGTCTGGGAGCCGGGTGACGAGATCGAGCTGCGCCCCACGGCGGAGATCGAGGCGCGGATCGCGGTGCTGCACCTGATCCTGGCCCGCTGCTTCGGGATGCCCCCGGAGTCGGCGATGAGCTGGCTGCTCGGTTCGCACCTGGTCGACATGGTCACCCCGCCGGAGTGGCAGTTCGTGATGGGCGGCAAGGGCGACCACCGCTCGTTCGTGCTGCACCACGACGCGCTCTTCGCACTCGCGTGGGTGCTCGGGTTGAGCAAGCAGCTCGACCCCACCCTGGCCGTCGACGAGCGGTTGATCGAGCGGCTGCCGCACATCGCCGACGGGGAGACGTTCCCGCGGTGGCGTTCCCGGATCCTCACGGCACCGCAGCACCCGGCCGACGCGGCCGCCCTGCTCGACCTGCACTACTGCCTGGACTGGGCGTATCTGGAGACCGAGCGCGGCGGCCGGCGGGCGCCGGGCCTGATCGACGCGAACGCGATCGGACAGCGGCGCTGGGCGCTGGAATGGGCGGTGATCCTGCGCGGGCCCTACCACGACGAGCCGCCCGGTTGGGAAGAGGTCGACCTCTCCACCTGAGCTCAACGAGGTCGGAGCACGTCAACCCGGACCGCCACGGTCACCCGGACCGGCTCGGGCAGCGCGGCCAGCCGGGCGGTGAGCGCGCCCGGGTCGGTGTGCCAGGCGCTGGGACCCATCCCGACCAGGGTGGCGACCTCTGGCCGGGTCAGGGCCAGCTCCGCCCGGTGCACCGCCGAGCTGACCGCGGTGAAGTGCCCGCCCAGGCTGCCGGCCACCCGGTCGGCCTTGTCCGGATCGACCCGCAGCAGGTCGAGGGCACCCACCAGTTCGGTGAGGTGGTCGGTGTCGGGCGTGACCACCAGTAGCGTGCCGGCCGGGTCGAGCACCCGGTGGAACTCCGGGCCGTTTCGTGGGGCGAAGACGTTCAGCAGCACGGCGGTCGAGGCGTCCGCGAGCGGCAGCCGCTGCCAGGTGTCGGCGAGAGCCGCGGCGGCCCGGGGGTGCGCGCGGGCGGCGCGGCGCAGCGCCGGCTTGGACACGTCCAGGGCCAGACCCACGGCGTCCGGCAGCGCCGCCAGCACCGCGCCGAGGTAGCGGCCCGTGCCGGCGCCGGCATCCACCACCAGGGGGTACGCCCCGAAGTCTGGCGTCGGTGGTTCGGCCCGTACCCCTGGTGTTGGGCCCTTTGCTCTGCTTCCCTCCACGCAACAGTTTTGCCCTGCCGCTGTTGCCTCGGTTGAAGCAGAGCAAAGGGTGGACGGAGGAGGCCCAGGGTGCGGCCAGGACATCCGCCGGAGCCGGCCGGCGGCCTCCGTCGCGGCGACGGCCAGGGCAGCCGAAATGACGTCGTAGTGGCCCGCGTCGAGGAAGTCCGCCCGGGCGGCAACCATCTCGGCACTGTCCCCGACGTGCGGGGCGCGCCCCGTGAGCAGATTGACGTATCCCTGCCGGGCGATGTCGAAGCTGTGCTGGCGGGTGCAGCGCAGCGCCCGCGTGGAACCGGCGCTCTGTTCGACCAGCGGCTCACCGCAGATCGGGCAGCACAGGCGGTCGACGACTCGGGGGTCCATCAGGCGTTCCGTGACCGTAGTTCCACCTCGATCACGGTAGGCCACCGGCAGGTGAGGGTGATGCGCCGGTCCCAGCGGCGGGGTTGCCCGCCTCGTGACTAGGGTCTGAGCATGGTCGCGACTATCCGGTACGAGGACATCGTCAAGGTCCCGAAGGCGTTGCTGCACGACCACCTCGACGGTGGGCTGCGGCCGGCGACGATTGTCGAACTGGCCGCCGAGGTGGGCCACGAGCTGCCCACCACCGATCCTGAGGCGCTCGGCCGCTGGTTCGTGGACGCGGCCGACTCCGGCTCGCTGGAGCGCTACCTCGAAACGTTCGCGCACACCGTGGCGGTCATGCAGACCCCGCCCGCGCTGCGTCGGGTGGCCCGCGAGTGCGCACTGGACCTGGCCGCCGATGGAGTCGTCTACGCCGAGGTGCGCTTCGCCCCGGAGCAGCACCTGGAGCAGGATCTGAGCCTGGACGAGGTGGTCGAGGCGGTGCTGGCCGGGTTCGCCGAAGGCACCGCCCAGGCTGTCGAGGCGGGCCTGACCATCCGGGTGGGCACACTGCTCACCGCGATGCGCCACGCCGCCCGCTCCCAGGAGATCGCCGAGCTGGCCGTGCGGCACCGGGACGCCGGAGTGGTCGGCTTCGACATCGCCGGCGCCGAGGCGGGCTTCCCGCCCACCCGGCACCTGGATGCCTTCGAGTACCTGCAGCGGGAGAACTTCCACTTCACCATCCACGCCGGCGAAGCGTTCGGTCTGCCGTCGATCTGGCAGGCGATCCAGTGGTGCGGAGCGGACCGGCTCGGTCACGGGGTGCGGATCGTCGACGACATCGCCCCCGACGGTGCCCTGGGCCGGCTGGCCGCGTACGTCCGGGACAAGCGGATCCCGCTGGAGCTGTGCCCCTCGTCGAATGTGCAGACCGGTGCGGTGGCCTCGATCGCGGACCACCCGATCGGCCTCCTGCGGGACCTGCGGTTCCGGGCCACCGTCAACACCGACAACCGGCTGATGAGCGGCACCTCGATGTCGCGGGAGATGGCGCTGCTGGTGGAGACGTTCGGCTACGGCTGGAAGGAGCTGCAGTGGTTCACCATCAACGCGATGAAGAGTGCCTTCATCCCGTTCGACGAGCGGCTGCGGATCATCGATGAGGTGATCAAGCCGGCGTACGCCGAGCTGCTGGCCTGAGAGTCAGCTGTGCGGGTGGCCGGCGAGCAGGCCGGCCACCCGGTGCAGCACCTCCCTGGCGCGGGCGGCCTCCGCACCCAACCCGGTCTGCCGCCGCAACACCGCGGGCTCGGCCCGGAGAAGCGCCACGCCACGCCGGATCAGCACCCGAGGCGCCTTGCGCTGCTCGGACAGGTCGCGGGCCAGCCGGCGCAGGAAGGTCGCCCCGCGTGGCCGGCGCAGTGCGTACGCCCCGGCGAGCAGTCCCAGGCGACGGCACTCCTCGACGATCTCGGCGGCGAAAATCCCTTCAGCCACGAAAAGTGGCGATCCGGCGAGATCAAATGACCGGGTGGCCACCCGTCGATCTGCGCCGATCGCATAAACCGGAACATCGGCCCGGCCCTCGCCAGCTAGTCGGGTAATGATTTCGATCGCGGACGTTGCGTCCCAGGACAGTGGCGACTCCCAATCCACCTGGCCGTTTCGTCGCGGCAACGTAGGGTCATCGCCTTCTTTGTAGAAGTCGTCCAAGCAGAGCACCGGTAAGCCGGTTTGCTGTGCAATGTACGACTTTCCCGACCCAGAAGGGCCGGCGAGCAGGACAACACGGTGCGGATGTTTCATTACCTTCAGTTACTCCGGCCAGACGGACTGCTATCAAATCGCATCAACATCTCATCACACCTTGGGCAGGTGACAACCTGGGCTTTCTTCTTGTCGACCGGCGTGATGGAATCTCGGGGGTCCGACCCGCCGGGTCGGTCGCTGGGCGTTGCCCGGGGCAACGCGTTGAAGCTGTAATCGCGAGGGCGGTGACGTGAGCAAACGGCCAAAGACGGCGGGCTCCTTCCTGTCGCGGCTGCGCCGGCCGGCCAGCCGGCTCCGGGACATGCCGATCTGGTCCAAGCTCGGTCTCATCATGATCGTGCCGACCATCGCCACGGTCGTGGTGGGCACAAGTGGTCTCGTCGACCACGTGGAGACGCTCAACAATGCCAACCGAGCCGGCGACCTCGCCAGGCTGTCGAGCTATTCGGGCAACCTGGTCGACACGCTGCAGGACGAGCGGACCGCCGCCGTGCTGCTGCTGGGGGCGGACGGGACGCAGCCGATGGCGCAGTACCAGGAGGCCTACAACCGGGTGAATGCCCGGGTGGACCAGGAGACGCGCCCCTACCGGCAGCAGCGTGCCGAAGTCGAGGACCTGCCGGGCAGCCTCGAGACTCTGCTCGATGGCATCGACCAAAACCTGCAAGACCTGTCGGGCATCCGCAGTCAGGTGTTCAGCGGCAAGCTCGCGCTCACCGAGACTGTCCAGGCGTACGAGGGTCTGATCAGTGACCTGCTCGCCATCCGCGACTCGGCCACGCAGCTCGCGGGTAACAACGACCTGAGCGACCGGATGCGCGCCGCCGCGGCGGTCGCCCGGGAGAAGGAGTTCCTCTCCGCACGCCGGGTCGTGGTGCACCGCGCGCTGGGCGTCAAGGGTGGGCAACGCCTGACCCCGGCGCTGCGCACCGACTACATCGCCAGCGGCACCGGCCAGCAGCAGGCGCTGCAGAGCTTCAAGGCCGTCGCCACCCCCGACGACGCGAAGTTCCACGACCAGACGGTCGCGGGCGGCGACCGTCGGGAGGCACAGAACTACACCGGCTGGATCGACGGCAACACCACCGGCGACATGCGCGGTGCGCCGTTCAAGCCGGACCAGTGGGAGTCCGCCATGACGGCCAACGCCCAGCTGATCCGCACGGTCGAGAGGAAGCTCGACGGCGAAGTGGTCGCCGGGGCCGACGACCTCCGCTCGGACGTCCAGCGCCAGGTGTTCCTGGAGACCGGCCTGCTCCTCGGCATGCTGCTGCTGGCCATCCTCTTCGCGTACCTGGTCGCCCGCTCCATGGCCCGCTCACTCCGTGAGCTGCGGCAGGGCGCACTCTCCGTCGCCCAGTACGGCCTGCCCCAGGCAGTGGCCCGGCTGCGCGACCCGCAGGTCGTCGGGCAACTCTCCCCGGTGCAGTTGGCCAACCAGATCGCCGAGCCGCTGCCGGTCCGCAGCAAGGACGAGTTCGGCCAGGTGACCGAGGCGTTCAACGCCGTCCACCTGGAAGCCGTCCGCACGGCCGCCGAGCAGGCCGCACTGCGCGCCTCCGTCGCGACCATGTTCGTCAACCTGGCCCGCCGTTCGCAGATCCTGGTCGACCGCCTCATCGGGCACCTCGACCGGCTGGAGCGCGGCGAAGAGGACCCGGACCGACTGGCCGAGCTGTTCCAGCTCGACCACCTCGCCACCCGGATGCGCCGCAACGACGAGAACCTCCTGGTGCTCGCCGGTGCCGACTCCACCCGTGTGCAGCGTGAGCCGGCTGCCCTGATCGACGTGCTGCGCGCCGCGCAGTCCGAGGTCGAGCACTACACCCGGATCGAGTTCGGTGTCATCGATCGAGACATCGAGGTCGCCGCGCACGCGGTCAACGACCTGGTGCACCTCGTCGCCGAGCTGTTCGACAACGCCACCGCGTTCTCTCCGCCCGACTCGCAGGTGATGGTCGAGGCCCGCCGGGTCGGCGACCGCTCCTCGCTCTACGTCGAGGACCGCGGCATCGGCATCAGCGCCGAGCAGTTGCACGACCTCAACGAGCGGCTCGCGACGCCGCCGCAGGTGGACGTGGCCGTGTCCCGGATGATGGGCCTCGTCGTGGTCGCCCGGCTGGCGTCCCGGCACGGTGTCCGGGTCGAGCTGCGCCCCGGCTCCGACCGTGGCACGGTCGCCGAGGTGACGCTGCCCACCTCGGTGCTGGTGCCCCGGGCGCTCTCCGGCCGGGTGCAGCAGCCCCCGGCTCTGCCCGCCGCCAACGGCCCTCAGCAGGGTGGGCCCACGCCGGTCTTCGGCGCGCTGCCCGCGCTGGGCAACGGCCCCCGCCCGAGCGAGTCCGGCAACCAGGTCACCCTCGGCGGTCGTCCGTTCGAACCCGCATCGCGCAACGGTGCCGGCGCCCCCGCCAACACGGGCGCTTACCGCTCGATGCCGGCCTGGTCGGACCTGACCGGCGCGGCCGGGACGAACGGTGTCAACGGCAGCGACGGGTTCACCCCGCGGCCGGCCAACGGCCAGTCGAACGACCCGCTGCCGCAGCGCCGCGCCGGGGACGACACCCCGACCAGTGGTCAGCAGCCGTCCATCCCTCGGCAGTTGCCGAGCAGCCCGGAGGCGCATCCGCACTCGGCGCCCCCGGTCTCCGCGCAGCCCTACTCCGGCGCGCCGGTCTCCGCCTCGCCGGCCTCGGGTCAGCCGTACTCCGGGCAGCCCTACTCGGGTGCGCCGTACGGCGGTCCGCCGGTGTCCGCCGCCCCGGCCTCCGGGCAGCCGTACGCCGCTCCGCCGGTGTCGGCGTCGCCGGCCTCCGGGCAGCCCTATTCGGGCCAGCCGTACTCGGTGCCGCCGGCCTCCAGCCAGTCGTTCAGCGGTTTCGCGCCCCGGTCCGCTCCGCCCGCGCAGACGCCCAGCGTCCCCGCACCGCCGGCCTGGCCGCCGGTGCCGGGTGGCGACCGGGACGCGGCGACCCCGCCGGTGCCGGAGCGGCTCGCCGCCGCTCTGGACATGACGACGGAACTGCCGCGTGTGCCGCGACCCGGCGAGCAGCCGACAGCCGCAACCCGGGCTCCGGCTCCGGCCCGGGCTCCGGCTCCGGCTCCGGCTCCGCAGAGTCGGCCGGCACCGCAGCAATCGCAGGCGCAGAACCGTCAGCGGTACGCGGACGAGACGATGGAGCTGCCGATCTTCCGGGAGCTGGAGTCGGCCTGGTTCCGTACCCGCCGCCCGGGCTCGGACGAGCCTGCGGCTGACGCCCAGCCGGCAACGAACGGCGACTCCGCGACCCAGCAGTTCGCCACGGTCGAGGCCACCGGTCGGACAGTCCACAAGACACCACCCGGGACGACAGGTAACACACCGATGGCAGACACTCCGACGGCCGGAGGAGCGCCGCGGGACAACGGCTCCACAGCGAGTGAGGGCGCCCGCCCCAGCCTCGCTGAAAGCCTGCCGAACCGCCGGCCTCAACCACAGACCAACGGCTGGCAGACCGCAGCTGACGACGGCTGGCGTGCTGCTTCGGCGGCGGCTGGCGCGGCACCGGTGAGCGAAACCACCACTACCGGCCTGCCGAAGCGCAAGCCGATGGCGCAGCTCGTGCCGGGTGCGGTGGAGAAGCCCACCACCTCGGTCCAGCGCCGTTCCCCGGAGGCGGTCCGTGGCCTACTCTCCGCCTACCACCGGGGCGTGCAGCGAGGGCGTAGCACCTCGGACAACCCGACCAGCCCGGAGGCGACTCCGGGAGGGCAATCCTCGCAGTCTGGCTCAGGCCCGGTGGCCGGGAGCGGGCAGAAGGAGCAAGAAGGATGACAACTACACAGGATCTTGGTTGGCTGCTTGCCAACTTCGCTGACCGGGTGCCCGGCGTCGCGCATGCGGTCGCCGTCTCGGCGGACGGCCTGCTCCTCGCGTCGTCACGGGATCTGCCGCGCGACCGGGCCGATCAGCTCGCCGCGATCTCCTCGGGTCTGGTGAGCCTGACCCAGGGGGCAGCCCGCTGCTTCGAGGGAGGCGCGGTGTTGCAGACCGTCGTGGAGATGGACAATGGCTTCCTGTTCCTGATGTCCATCTCGGATGGCTCGTCCTTCGCCGTGCTGGCAGCCCGCAGCTCCGACGTGGGCCAGGTCGGCTACGAGATGGCGCTGCTGGTCGACCGGGTGGGCGACGCGCTGACCCCGCAGCCGCGTGCGGCTGCGGGCATGCTGGGCTGACGCCTCGCCGATCGTGAGGTCGGCACGACTGCAACGACAACGACGGGTTTCACCGGTGGGAGCCGGTAGCGGGTACGAAGGAGGTGAGCGGCGAGATGGCCGATCGTGACGAACCGACCGGAGCGTTGGTCCGTCCATACGCCGTGACCCGTGGTCGTACCCGTCCCCGGCTCGACATCGCGCTGGAGGCGCTCGTCGAGACGACGGTGCGCGGCCGGGCCGCTGCCAATGGCAACGGCGGCCAGGGCCGCGAACACCAGTACATCGCCGCGCTGTGTGACGGACGCGTGCAATCGCTCGCAGAGATCGCGGCGCGGATGCAGCTCCCGCTCGGTGTGGCCCGGGTGCTCATCGCCGATATGGCGACGGACGGCCTGGTCGCAGTCCATGAGCCGACCATCCTGGACGACTCCGATGACGCGGTGGGCACTGAACTGCTGGAGAGGGTGCTGAGTGGACTTCGCAGGCTCTGACATGTCGCACCGCCCGCCGAACCCGAGTGGGCGCGTGACGTCGGCGAAGATCGTTATCGCCGGTGGATTCGGCGTCGGTAAAACGACGCTGGTCGGCTCGGTCTCGGAGATCACGCCGCTGACCACCGAGGCCATCATGACCTCCGCTGGCGTGGGCGTCGACGACACCCGGCAGGTGCCGGGCAAGACGACGACCACGGTGGCCATGGACTTCGGCCGGATCTCGATCGACCGTGACCTGATCCTGTACCTGTTCGGTACGCCGGGTCAGACCCGATTCTGGTTCATGTGGGACGAACTGGTTCGGGGCGCGATCGGTGCGGTCGTGCTGGTGGATACTCGCCGGCTGGCCGACTGCTTCGCGGCGATCGACTTCTTCGAGCACCGACGCCTCCCGTACCTGGTGGCGATCAACTGCTTCGACGGGATGCAGTACCACGACCCGCAGGACGTTCGGGACGCCTTGGCGATCTCGAGCGACGTGCCGGTGGTGGCCTGCGACGCCCGTAACCGGGAGTCGACGAAGCACGTGCTGATCTCGCTTGTCGAGTACGTGCTCACCATGCGCCGTACGCGCGCCGTACGCGCGCCGTCGCCCCGGCCTGATCGCCGACGCTGCACGCCCGGTGGTGGCTTCGGCTGCCATCGGGCGTTAGGTCCTGCCCGCCGCGCTGGCTAGCGCCGTGCGTGGCCCTTCGCCGCCTTCTTGAGGTCTGGAAGCTGTCCGCCCCGCGGGGCGGACGTCCGCCAAGGATCATCGAGGGGCGGCGTTTTCCATGTCGGGAATCAACCTGCTGACGCGAACGCGCCCCCAGTCGGCTGACTGGGGGCGCGATGACGCTTGGCAGAGGGGTGCGGTCAGGACTGGTAACCGGCCGACCGGTACTCGTACTCCCGGTCGTCGTCGCGGTCCCCGTGGTCGCGGCTGAAGTCCCAGCCACCGGCTGCCTCACGACCGGGCCGACCACCCACCGCGAACCCGCCGATCTCCTGTCCGCGACGCCAGCCGCGGAAGTAGCCGGTGGTGTTCTCCGCGAGGCTCGCCGCATCGCGCACTATCCGCAATGGGCGTTCCTCGCGTAGCGGGGAGCCAGGGACCAGATTGGCCTGTGGCACGCGCTTCGGCAGCCCGGCGTTGGTCTCGGCACCCACCGCGGGGCGGGCTGCCTGCTCAGCGGCCTGCCAGCCGGTGTCCGCCGTGGTCGACCAGTCCAGGTCGGACTCCTCGGGCTGCCCGACGAACCAGGCCGACTTGGCCTGCGCGAAGATCAGCAGATCGCCGTCGCCCTCGTCGGCGACCGGCGGCGGCCGGTGCTCGACCGGCGGCGGCCGGTGCTCCACCGGGGGCAGGCGGTGCTCGACCGGCGGCAGGCGGTGCTCGACCGGGGGCAGGCGGTGCTCCAGGGCGGGCGGCCGGTGCTCCATCGCAGGCGGGCGCTGCTCCAGCGGGGGCGGCGGCCGGTGCTCGGCGGCGCGGTCGGTGCGGGCGGCTGCTCGGCCGCCGCGGGCGGCCTGCTCCCGGTCGACCAACCGCAGCGGCGGCGTCTCCAGGTGCGGATCTGCGGGCGGGGTGAGCCCCTCTCGCAGCGCCCGGTCAGCCAGCGGCGGCGGCTCTACCAGCCGCAGCATGGGTGGTTCCTGCGGCAGGTCGTCCGCCAACCAGGGCGGGGTGACCCGACCGTCGGCGCGACCAGGGTCGGTCGGGGCGTCGATGCCGCGACTGCCGCCGTACGAGTAGGCCGCCGGGTTGTTCGGCGAACTGTCGGCCGGGTCCTCCGGGTTGTTGACCAGTGGCCAGTTGGCTCGGGAGCCGGGCGGCGCGGACTCCTGCTCAGGCCGGGCGGCCGGCATCGGGATGCTCAGATCGGTGGCGCTGAACCCGCCCGTGGGTGGCTCGGCGACCGGGCGTTGCAGGTGGCTCGGCCGGGGCTCGCCGTTGGTCTTGGGGCGGGGTGGGATGACCGTGCGCTGTCGTTCTGCCCGCGCGTTGTTGATCGCGGCGGTCGTCAGCGTCGGCCGGAACGGCTCACCGGCCTCTGCCGGAGGCACCGTGCCGCGCTGTGCGGGTGCGATCGGGGTGATCCCCGGGGGCGGAGGCGGCGGCGAGGAGACCGGACGGTTGGTCGGACCGTCGATCCGGCTGGGCATCGGCTCGGTGCGCCCGGGCAGCGTGGACGCTGGCGGGCCAGCCATCGCTGCCGGGGCCATCGGCGCGGGTGCGACCGGCGGCGGCGTGACCGGAGCCGGGGCGACCGGCGGCGGCCCGAGTGGCCGGGGCGACGCCAGCGGTGCGTTACCAGGGACCGGCTCGGGGCGGCTGCGCCGCCCGACGACCGGTGCGGGGTCGGCGGCGGCCGGCGTGGGTCGGACCGACCGCAAACCGGCAGCGGTGCCGGCCAGACCCGTCAACTCGCCGACCGACTCGCCCCGGCGGGCAGCGGCACGGCGGCCAGGCGCCTGGGCGGGCGTGCTGACTCGTGAGCTGAGAGCGCTGACCAGCGCCTCGCACCCCGCGTCGCAGGCTCGCACGGAGGCGACGGCCTGGCGGACCGTCTCGGCCACCGCAGAGGTGAGCGCGCGGTTGACCGCAGCGCGGCGCGGCGTCTCGGAGATGGCGACCCGCAGGGCGGTCACCGCCTCGTTGATCTCTTCGGCGTCGGCGACCCCGTCGGCGGCGAGGTGCGCGGCGATGGCATCCGCTGCCACCGACACCTCGCGGCCTCGGGCGACGGTGCCGCCGAGCATGCCTGGCTCGGGCAAGGCGTCCAGCACGGCCAGAGAGACCGGTTCGGCCGGATCCGGGTACGCGCGCAAGGCCGCCGGGTAGAGCTCACGCAGAACTTCGCGCAGCGCCACGGCGGCGGAGTGCCGACCGCTGGCCAGAGCGGCGTGCGCGGCGAGCACCTGCTTGTAGCCGGCGAGGTCCCGGGGTGCCGGCAGGGTGACTGCGGAGAGCGCGCCCGCCTGCAATGCGCGGGCCAGGCCGACGGCCCGCCGTTCGGCCGGAGGCGACTGCATCTCCTCCAGTGAGTCGTCATCGGCGAACCGCTCGGCGAAGTCGTCCACCGAGTCGTCGTCGGCGATAGCCAAAGGCCGACCCGCCGCGCTCAGCAGCGAGGTGACCGTGTGGTCGTCGCTGTCGGCGGCGATGGCCGCACCGCTCGGCCCGCCCGACCGCTCCACGAGCAGCGCGACGAGCTGGGCGTAGCCAGCGGCGTCATCGCTGATTTCGCAGACATGCAGCAGACGGCCTGCGTCGTCGACCACAGCGGACGTCAGCGTCGAGCCGGCGGAGGCCGGTCGGTCAGCTGGATCCGCCGAGGCCAGACCGCAGTAAACGCGCACGAGCGCCACGGCGTCGTCCTCCTCCCGGGACAGGTGTTTCCTCTGCCAGCAACTGATGCTCCCCGGTACGGGTCAGTCGCGCCAGTCCACCACCGCAGAGATCTTGCCGACAATGGTGCGCCAACCCAAACTCGCGGTCTGTGCCCCGATCTTCTTCAGCCGACGACGACCCATGAAAGCGCCGATCCCGCCATTGGCGGTGGCACGCAGCCCCTCGTCCAGGTCATCGAGGCTGGAGCCGGCGGAGAGCATGTCCAGTACCGCAGGCAGCCGCAATGCGTACGAAATGTCACGCGCGACCTCGCCGGCCTCGATCAGCAGCGTCGAATCCCAGGTGTCGTGCCCGCCGCGCAGGTTCTCCACGACCAGGTCGAGCTCGTAGGTGTCCTCGTCGAGCGGCGCGATATCAGCCGGCTCCACCCGTTCGGACAATTCATTCCAGCTGTCCAGTTGGGACAGATCGTTGGGCGCACCGGACCGGATGAAACTGACAAGCGACTCGGGGGTCTTGAACAGCAGCAGCTTGCCCTGGTGGCTGAGGAAGACCGGCACCTCCTCGTCGTTCGCCTCGTCCGCCTCGTCCGCCACGTCCTCGTCCGCCTCGTCGGCGTCCGCGTCGGCGGTTGCGGCGCGGCTGCGCGTCGACTCGTCCTCGTCGCTGTCGGCGAACTCCTCGGCCAGCTCCTCGTCGAGGATGACGACGGTCTCGTCGTCCTCCTCCTCGACGACCTGGCGGCGGGCGAGGAACGGGTCGTCCTGGTCGCGCTCGGTCACGTCGGTCGGGGTCAGCGAGCTGGCGGGCCGGTACGCCCGCAGCGTGAAGCCGGTGCCGGCGGGCAGGGCGATCTCCACCGGGTCGATGCGCAGCTCGTCCCAGAGTGAACGGTCGACCGAAGCCGACGGGCGGTCGGTCTCCTCGGTCTCATCTGGCTCGGCCGCGCCGGTGGTGTCGTCGAGCTCGGGCTCGTCGGCGTCGGGCCGTTGGGGCGACTGGCGGGCCACGCTGACCTCCGTGTGCTTCGGGTTGCCCACCCGCCGGGGTCTCTGACCGGCGAGTGACTCTGGGCACATACCCTAGTCGGCGGCCCTGGGTGACCGATGCCCGCACCCCGTTGGCCGGCTGACGCACGGGTTCGACCTGCTGGTTGTTACCGGTGGCGAATCGGCCGATCGACAAGTAGCGTAGCTACGCATGAAGGCCCAGGCGTTGCACGGCCATCTCGACGCTCTGCTGCTCGCCGTGCTCGAACAGGGCGCGCTGCACGGCTACGCCATCATCGAGTCGCTGCGCGCGCGCAGCGAAGGCAGCCTGGATCTACCCACCGGCACCATCTATCCGGCGCTACGTCGCCTGGAACGCGCCGGGTACGTGGCGAGCACCTGGAGCACTGTCAACGGCCGGGAGCGGCGGACGTACGAGCTCACCGACTCCGGCCGGCGGGCGCTGGCAGGGGAGCGCGCCGGTTGGCACGAGTTTCAGCTGACCGTCGGCCGATTCCTCGATCCCGGCACCCAACCCACCACCCCGGCCTGACTCTCCAGTCGAGCTGGCGGGCGGCGCGGGTCAGCGGGCGGCGGCCAGCAGCCAACCGCGCGTCGCGCGAGCCAGCGAGAAGTAGGCGGCGCCCACCAGCACCCCACCGATGATCATTGGTGGCCAGTGCAGCGCCGCGTCCCACAGACTGAGTGACCAGGCGAACAGGGCGCAGCCGTCCACCATGCCGAGAGCCAGCATGCCGGTCAGGCCGGTGCCCACCGCGCGTTGCGCCACGGCCAGGCCCGGCCAGGTGGAACGGGCGCTCGCCGCGACCACCAGCAGACCGGCGACCGCGAGCAGCAGCGAACCCGCCCAGATCCAGTCGACCGAGCTGGAGAGCAGCCTGTAGCCGGCCGGGGGGCGTGGGCCTGCACTCCAACTCGCCCCCCGCCAGGTCAGGTCGCCGGCAGCCATCCCCACCCCGGCGATCGCCAGCATCCGCAGCGAGAGCCCGCGCAGGGCACCGATCGCCAACTCGGCCTGCCAGGAGGGGAGCAGCTGCGCAGGTGAGCCGAACTCGACCACCGCGCGGCGCTGCGCCTCCGTGGGTGGCACACCGCTCTCGCGGTACGCCTCGACGGCGTCCAACAGCCCGTGCCGGGCCTCGGTCAGCAGGTCGGACTTGAGTCGCGCCGGCCCCTGCAACCGGGCGCCCAACTCCCGCAGGTGCTCGTCGACCAACACGTCCTCACAGCGCCCCATGGCACCACCCTGCCACGGACCGCAAGGCCCCCACGTCCGGGAAAACCCTGGTCCGCCCCGGAGGCCGGTCAGGGGGTGAGAGCCAGGTAACCGCGTTCGGCTGCCGCCTGGAGCAGCCACTGGTCCCGGTACCAGCCGTCGGCGGCGACCAACTCGGCGTGCCGACCGCGCTGGATCACCCGGCCGCCGTCGAGGACGACGATCTCGTCCAGCGCGGCCAGCCCGCTGAGCCGGTGGCTGATCAACAGCACCGAATGCTCGGCTGGGGTGGCGGCGAGAGCGGACGCGAGCACCGCGTCCGCGGCGGTCGGGTCCAGCCCCTCGGTGGGCTCGTCGAGCACCAGCACCGGTGGCGCGGCGAGCAGTGCCCGAGCGAGCGCCAGCCGCTGCCGCTGGCCGCCGGAGAGCTGCCCGCCCTCCTCCCCGACCAGCGTGTCCCAGCCAGCCGGCTGGGCGCGTACCCACTCCAGCAGGCCGGCGGCGGCGGTGGCGGCGGTCAGCTCCTCCTCGCCAGCCCCGGCACGCCCGAGCAGCAGGTTCTCGCGCACCGTGGCATGGAAGACGTACGCCTCGGCCAGCAGGCCGCCGACCGCGCGGGGCAGCGCCTCCTCGGCGTACGCCGACAGGTCCTGATCGTTCAGGGTGACCTGGCCGGAGACGGGCCGGACGGTGCCGGTCAGCACGGCGGCGAGGGTGCTCTTGCCGGCGCCGCTCGGGCCGACCACCGCGATCCTCCGCCCGGCCGGCAGGTCCAGGCTGACGCCGTCCAGGGCCGGGGCCGCGCCGGCCCGGTACCGCACAGTCACGTCGACGAAGCGCAGATCGTGCGGGCCGACCAGGTCGGTCACACCGTCAGTGGGTGGCGGAGTCGGCGTGCCGTCGCCGAGCAGGGCGGCCACCCGGGCCAGCCCGGGTCGCAGCTGCGTCCACTGTCGGGCCGCCGCGACCAGCGCCAGTGTCACCTCGACGGCGGCCAGGGCGCCGACGGCGAGGACGCCCACCAGCACCCCCGGCACGTCGGCGGCCAGCGCGGCGAGCACCACCGCTGCGGCGGTCGACCCGGCGGTCAGCACCCCGGCCGCGTCGACCGCGAACCCGGTGGCGGCCAGCCGACGTTCCAGTCGGGCCAGGCGGAGGGCACGCTGCTCGGCGGAGCGCAGCGCGACGTCGGTCGCCCCGAACGCGGCCAGGTCGGCAGCGCCGTGGGTGAGGTCGATCGCGTCGGTGGCCAGTGCGCCGCGCAGTGGGGCCACCTCGGCCGCGCTGCGGCGGGTGACGGCAGTGGCAAGTGCGGGCAGCGCCACGCCGGCAACCAGTAGCCCGACGGCGAGCACGCCGGCGGCCGGTGGCGAGATCAGCGCAGCCACGGCGACCGCCACCACACCGACCAGGGCCGCTGCCGAGCCCGGGACCAGCACCCGCAGCAGCAGGTCCTGGACTGCCTCGACGTCGGAGACCAGCCGGCTGAGCACGTCCCCGGAGCGGTGCACAGCGCTGCGGCGGGCCGCGAGGGTGGCGAAGACCCGGGCCCGGATGTCGGTGATCATGCGGAGCACCGCGTCGTGCCCGGCGAGCCGTTCGGTGTAGCGCAACACGCCCCGGCTGATCGCCAGCGCCCGAACCGCGACGATCGCCACGGTGAGCCGGTCCAGCGGAGGCCGACCGGCGGCGCTCATCAACAGCCAGGTGGCCGTGGCCATCAGGGCCAGTCCGGCGAACTCGGTGGCCGCCGCGAGCAGCCCGGCACCGACCAGACGGCCCAGGTATGGCCGGGCCAGCCGCAGTACGGCCCGCTCGGCGGTGGCCCGCCCGGCCGGTGCCGTGTCGTCGACCGGCTCGATGTCCGCCGGGCCCGGCCCGTGTGCCGTGCTCATCGGGGCGCCTTTCCGGTCGGCTCGGGCGTCAGCTCGGTGACCCGACCGTCCTCGACACGCAGGATCCGGTCGGCATCGGCGAGCAGTGCCGGGCGATGCGCGACCAGCAGCGCCGTCCGCCCGGCGACCAGGCGACGGGTGGCGTCGAGCACCACCGCCTCGGCCGCAGTGTCCAGTCGGGCGGTGGGTTCGTCGAGCAGCACCACCGGTGCGGCCCGCAGAAACGCCCGGGCCAGCGCCACCCGCTGCCGCTGCCCGCTGGACAGCCCGTGCCCGCGTTCGCCGAGCAGGGTGTCCAGGCCGTCCGGCAGGCCGGCCACCACGTCGTCCAGGGCGGCATCGTGCACTGCCGCGGTCAGTGCGTCGGGCGGGGTGTCCGGTGCGCCGAGCCGGATGTTGTCGGCCAGCGAGGCGGCGAAGAGGTGGGCCCGCTGCGGCACCCAGGCGAGCTGCCGGCGCCAGGCGTCCGGGTCGGCGGTGGCGAGGTCGACTCCGTCGACGGTGATCCGGCCGCTGGTCGGGGTCACGAAGCCGAGCAGCAGACCGAGCAGGGTGCTCTTGCCGGCGCCGCTGGGCCCGATGATGGCGATCCGTTCGCCGGGCCGGATGGTCAGGGTCACGTCGCGCAGCGCGGTGGTCCGCTCGTACGCCACGGTCACCCCCTCGAACCGGATCTCGCGCCGCGCGTCCGGGGTGGTGGCGCCCTCGGCGGCCCGGGGTGCGGCGGGCGCGGCCGAGATGGTCAGCGCCTCGTCCAGCGCGGCGAGCCCTTCCATGCTGGCGTGGAAGCGGCTGCCGGCAGCGCGCAGCGGCAGGTACGCCTCCGGGGTGAGTAGCAGCACCAGCAGCGCGGTCTGCAGGGCCAGCCCGCCGCCGAGCAACCGGATGCCGACCGGCACCGCGACCAGCGCCACCGAGAGGGTGGCGACCAGCTCCAGCACCAGCGCGGAGAGGAACGCGATCCGCAGCGTCTTCATGGTGGCGACGCGATGGCCGTCGGCCATCCGGCGCACCACGTCGGTCTGTGCCTGGGCTCGCCCGAACGCGCGCAGCGTGGGCAGCCCGGCGACCATGTCCAGGAAGTGCCCGCCGAGCATTGCGAGCCGGCGCCACTGCCGTTCGGTGGCGGCCTGCGCCTGCCAGCCGAGCAGTGCGCCGAAGACCGGGATCAGCGGCAGGGTCAGCGCGATGATCAGCGCCGAGCTCCAGTCGGCGAAGACGACCCGGGCCAGCACTGCCAGCGGCACCGTCACGCTGAGCACCAGTTGCGGCAGATAGCCGGTGAAGTAGGCGTCCAGCGCATCCAACCCGCGCCCGGTCAGGGTGGCGAGCTGGCCGGCCCGCTGCCCGGCCACCCAGCCAGGCCCGTGCCGGCCCACCGCGCCGAGCAGGTCGGCCCGCAGCGTGGCCTTGACCGTGGCGGCGACCCGTGCCGAAACCGTGCCCTGCGCCCAGACCAGCGCCGAGCGGGCGGCGACCGCGATCACGAAGCCGGCCAGCGCCGGCCGATCCAGCCGACCGTCGACGGCGGTGGCCAGCACCGCTGCGAGCGCGGTGGCCTGCGCCACGATCAGCCCGGCGGCGAGCACGCCCAGCAGCGCGAGCACGGCAAGATCGCGCCGGGCCGCAGGGACCCGGCGCAGCAGACGCGGGTCGAACGGACGGCGGTTCACCAGTACACCGGTGCCCTACCGTCGGTCCGTCCTCGGAAAACCCACCAACACATCGCCTGGAAGCCTAGTAGGGCCGGAAGCAGCGGCAACGCCACCCAGCCGAGCAGCCGCAGTGTCGGTGCGCTTGCGGCGGCGTCGGCCACCATCAGCGATGCGCCCGGGTCGGTCGTGGACACCAGGACGTAGGGCCAGAGGGCCGCGCCGACCAGCGCCACCGGCAGCGCCAGGGCCGCGCCGGTGGCGATCAGGGCCCACCCCGGCCGCCGCCGCGTCAGCGCCGCGCGGGCCGCCAGCAGCGCCGCCACGAGCAGCACCGGCAGGAGTACGGCCACCGCTGGCCGCTGGACCGTGTCGCGTACCCGGGCGGAGAGCAGGCCCACGACGGTGGCCAGGGCGACCGCGGTGAGCGCCACCGGCACCAGTCGGCGGGCCGTGCGGCCGACCACAGCGGCGTCGGCGGTCGGCAGTCGCAGGGTGAGGAAGGTCGCACCGTGCACCGCGACCAGGGCCACCATGGTCAGCCCGGCAGCGGCCGCGAAGGGAGTAGCCAGATGCGACACCCCGGCGACGTGGCCGTCGGTCTGGCGGGGCATGCCCTGCAGCAGCGCGGCGAGCAGCACACCCCAGCCCAGCGCGGCGAGGGCGCTGCCGATCATCACGACGCGGTCCCAGCGGGCGCGGACCCGCTCCTCGGCGGGCCGGCTGCGCAGTTGGACCCCGACGGTGACCAACACGACACCGACCAGCGCGCCGGCGACTGCCGGATAGCAGCCGGAGAGCAACTCGCCCTCCAACACTGGGAATGCGCCGAAGAGGATGCCCACGGCGGCCACCAGCCAGACTTCGTTGCCGAGGAAGAACGGGCCGACCGCGGTGAGCGCGGCCCGCCGCTCGGCCGGGCCAGCACCCCGCGCGAGCAGCAGCCCGACGCCGTAGTCGTAGCCGGCCAGCACCAGGTAGCTGGCGTTGAAGAGGCCGAGCAGGGCGTACCAGGCGAGGTCCACGGTCTTCTCCTCAGATCCTCAGACGAGGGCGGGTTCGGGGTGGGTCGATTCATTGGGCGGCGCCGGTGGGCGGCCGAGCGGCGGGTCGACCGCGCCGCGCGCCGCGTGCCGGGCGAGCAGCACCCAGTTGGTGACGGCGAGAGTGCCCAGCAGCAGGCTGAAACCGATCAGCGAGGCGAGCATCACGGGGGTGCCGACCGGGGAGACCGCCTGTTCGGTGGGGAGCAGCCCGTACGCCACCCAGGGTTGACGGCCGACCTCGCGGGAGATCCAACCGAGGATCACCGCGACGAACGGCAGCGGCAGCGCCAGCAGGATCAGCCAGAGCGGGAAACGCAGACGAATGATCCAGTCCCGGAAGAGCAGGGGGAGCAGCAACCAGACGCAGCCGAGGGTGAAGCCGATCAGGATCATGAAGCCCAGCCCAACGCTGGCCAGCACCGGTGGGGTGTAGTCGCCGGGGCCGAACCGGGCGGTCCACTCGGCGATCAGCGCCTGGGCCTCCGGGCTCTGGCCGCCGAACTTGGTCGGCTGCACCCGGCCGACCGGGCCGAACTGGGCGAAGCCGAAGCCCTGCACCAGGGTGATCGCCAGCGCCGAGACGACGAGGCCGATCCGCAGTGAGGTGCGGAAGAGCACAAAGTCGGGGGTACGCCGGATCAGGTGCCATGCGCTGACCGCCGCCATCAGCATCCCGCCGACAAGCAATGCGGCCGAGACCACGTGCCCGAATGCCATGCCGAGGCTGGGGTTGGTGAGTAGCGCGCCGAAGTCGGTGAGGTGGGCGATGCCGTCGCGTACCTCGTATCCGACCGGGTTCTGGAGCCAGGAGTTGGCCACCATGATCCAGAAAGCCGATGCGTACGCGGTGATCGCCACGCCCCAGAGCAGCGCGAGGTGGACGCTCTTGCGGAGCCGGTGCCAGCCGAAGATCCACATCCCGAGGAACGTGGACTCGAGGAAGAACGCCACAAGTGTCTCGATGGCCAGTGGTGCGCCGAAGACGTTGCCGACGTAGCGCGACAGGCCACTCCAGTTCAGCCCGAACTGGAACTCCATCACGAGGCCGGTGGCGATGCCGAGCACGTAGTTGATCACGTAGAGCTGGCCCCAGTACCGGGTGAGCCGCTCCCACTTCGGGTTGCCGGTGAGCACCCAGGCGGTCTGCATCCCGACCAGCAGGGTGACCAGCCCGATCGTGACGACCACGAACAGGAAGTGGATCGAGGTGGTGGTGGCGAACTGCAGGCGGGCGAGGAGCAGGGTGTCCATGACCGGCCCTCCGTAGCGTTGGCTGCCTTGTCGTAGCCACCCTACACGTAGCTTGGCTACATGTCCGACTACTACGTCTTGTCGTAGGAACTCTACTACGTGACGTAGTAAATGTGGGCCGGGAGAGATCGCGCTCGATCCTGGATGTAGTGGCCTCGAGCCCGCGGGATGCCCCTCGATCCCGGATCGAGTGCGATCTTGCAGCTGCGTGCGTGCGTGCGTGCGTGCGTGCGTGCAGCCGCGTGCGGGCGTGCGGGCGGTGAGGTGGGTGGGCCGGTGTGGGCCGGCTCAGCTGAGGAAGAGGGTTACCGGCAGAGCGACCAGCATGGTGGCGACCGCGAGGGCTGCGGCACCGAGTGCGCGGGGCGGCCGGTCGCTGATCAGCAGACGTTGTACCCGTACGTCAAGATCGTGGTCGCCCATGCCCAGCGCGCCCGCCGGGGTGATCCGGTGACCGGCGGCGGCGAATCGGCGCAGTGCACCCGCAAGCGGAGCATCGGCGTGCAGCTCACGGGCCTTGTCGTCGGCGCGCATCTCGACCAGCAGGGCGACCCGCTCGTGCGCGTCGCGGACCCAGTCGAACCACGGCAACGCCCGGCACAGCGCGGTGAACGGCAGCAGCACCAGGTCGTGCCGCTCGTTGGCGTGTGCACGCTCGTGGCTGAGCACCGCGGCCAACTCGGCCCGATCCAGCAGGCTCAACGTGCCGGCGCTGACAACCACCTGCGGCTTCACGCCGGGCAGGCAGTACGCGGCGGCGCTCGGATGATCCAGCACCAGCGCGCCGGGTGCGGCCGGGTCGTCCCGGGCGACCAGGGAAAGCAGGTCCCGGTGCCGGCGCTGGGCTCGTACGGTGCCGTGGATGCTGCGCACGGTCGTGGTGACCAGCACCGCACCGATGCCGAAGCCCACCCCGACAGCGGCAAGGTGGAAGGAGGTCATCCCGACCGGCAGGGTGCCGTGGCCGAGGTCGTTGGCCAGGGCGAGCAGTGCGCTCCCGGTTGGCAGGTCGTACGTGCTCAACCCGAGCGCCATCGGCAGGCCCATCGCGGAGAGGCCAAGGGCCAAGCCGACGGCCTGCCAGCAGATGATCGCCACCCGAGGGGTGCGCCACGTCCAGGTCGAGCGGGCCAGCACCTGAGCCGTCAGATAACAGGCCAGCATGGTGGTGGCGAAATGCACGGCGTAGGCCATGGCGCGTGCCCTACCGCTCCGCTGCCTCGCCGGCAGGTCGCCGGCCCGCCGGCCCGTTCACCCGGTTGGTCAACTCGCCACCCGACTCGGCCGGACCCGGTCCGGCGGCGGTGGTGCCCGGCCCGGTCAGGCCGACCTCGCTCCCCAGGGCCGCCCGCAGCACCTCGGCCTCGGTGCCGGTGACCGAGCGGGCGAAGCGCACCAGCGCGGCGTCCCGGCTGCCACCCAGGTCGAGGGCGTCGAGCATGAGCTGGGCGATGTGCGCCTCGCGGCTGGCCGCTGGCCGGTACCGCCAGGCTCGGCCCTCCCGCTCCCGCTGCACCATGCCCTTGCCGGCGAGCCGGTCCAGCACGGTCATCACCGTGGTGTACGCCAACTCGCGGCCATCGAGCGCGTCGGCCACCTCGCGCACGGTCACGCCATCCGACGTGCCGGGGGCCACGTCCCACAACACGTCCATCACCGCACGCTCAAGATCGCCCAACCGAGTCACCCCCCAATCCTACCCCCGGTAGTAGACCCCTTCGGGGGCGCTCCCACCCGGCCCCCGGCGCTCCTGCCCGTCCCGCCGGGCGCTCCAGCCCGTCCCCCGGCGCTCCTGCCCGTCCCGCCGGGCGCTCCAGCCCGTCCCCCGGCGCTCCTGCCCGTCCCGCCGGGAGCTCCCGCCCGTCCCCCGGCGCTCCTGCCCGTCCCGCCGGGAGCTCCCGCCCGTCCCCCGGCGCTCCTACCCGTCCCGCCGGGAGCTCCCGCCCGTCTGCGCTCCGCCCGCGACCTGCCCGCGACCTGCCCGCGCCCCGCAGCGGCGATCATGAGGTTGACCGGCCCCGGAGAGATCAGAAACCCCACCAATCTCATGATCACCACGGCTGGCCCGATTGATCACCGCCGTTGGCCCGACCACCAGCCAAGATCCACACAAGATCGGCGATGTTGCTGCCTCAGGCAAGCCGGAAGCAGCAACATCGCCGAAGTTGCGAAGATCATGGACCGCGCGAGCCGCCGCAGCTCCGCAGCGCCGCAGCGCCGCAGCGCGACGTGGCGGCCCACCAAAACCCCGCTGACCGTCAACCCAACCCGAGGCAGAACCCGCAAGCTGACCCACCCGACGGGCCGCGCCCACGTCAGGTTTTCCGGGGGGAGCCCGCCCACGGAGGGATCAAGCCCGACCGCCCGGAGTGGGCGGGCTCCCCCCGGAAAACCAAGGCCGCCGGAGAATCAAAAGGCCGAGGACCGAAATCACACCCCCTTCGGGTGCCACACCGTCTTCGTCTCCAGCAGGGCAGTCATCCGGGCCAGGCCCGGGTCGGCGGACCAGTCGTGGTCGGCCGAGGCCGGTCGGAGCACCCGCTTGAGGTTCTCCGCTGCCTTGACCTCCAGGTCGGTGGCGAACGCGGTGTCGGTCACCCCGGTCAGGTCGATCGCGTTGACATCCATGTGCGCCGCCAGCGCTGGTGCGGTCTCGGTGATCGCGCCGGTGAGAATGTTGACCACCCCGCCGGGCAGGTCGGAGGTGGCCAGCACCTCGGCCAGCGTCACCGCGGCCAGCGGCTCCGACGGGGACGCCGCCACCACCACCGTGTTGCCGCTGACGATCGCCGGGGCGATCACGCTGACCAGGCCGAGCAGCGCCGGGCGCTCCGGGGCGACCACCGCGATCACGCCGGTCGGCTCGGGCGCGGAGATGTTGAAGTACGGGCCGGCGACCGGGTTGGCGCCGCCGTACACCTGGGCGAGCTTGTCGGCCCAGCCGGCGTACCAGACCCAGCGGTCCACTGCGGCGTCCACCTCGTCGCCGGGCACGCCCAGGGCGACGAACTGCTCGCGGCGGCCCTCCAGCATCTCGGCGGCCCGGTAGAGGATCTGACCCCGGTTGTACGCGGTCGCGCCGGCCCAGCCCTTCACGGCTGCGCGGGCGGCGACCACCGCGTCCCGGGCGTCCTTGCGGGAGGCCAGTGACACATTCGAGGACTGCACGAGATACGACCGTCCCGACTCGCTGCGCGGGAACTTCCCGCCGATGAAGAGCTTGTACGTCTTGCGTACCGCGACCCGCTCAGACATTGAGGTACGCCTCCAGCCCGTGCCGGCCGCCCTCGCGACCGTAGCCCGACTCCTTGTAGCCGCCGAACGGCGAGGTGGGGTCGAACTTGTTGAACGTGTTGGCCCAGACGACACCGGCGCGCAGCCGGTCGGCCATCCACAGGATCCGGGATCCCTTGTCGGTCCAGATGCCCGCCGACAGCCCGTACGGCGTGTTGTTGGCCTTCTCGACGGCCTCGGCCGGGGTGCGGAAGGTGAGCACCGACAGCACCGGGCCGAAGATCTCCTCGCGGGCGATGCGGTGTGCCTGGGTGACGCCGGTGAAGATGGTCGGCGCGAACCAGAAGCCCCGCTCGGGCAGGTCGCACGGCGGCGACCAGCGCTCGGCACCCTCGGCGGCGCCGGCGTCGGACAGCTCGCGGATCCGCTCCAGTTGGGCGGCCGAGTTGATGGCGCCGACGTCGGTGTTCTTGTCCAGCGGGTCGCCGACGCGGAGTTGGGCCATCCGCCGCTTCAGCGACTCCAGCACGCGGTCGGCCACGTTCTCCTGGACCAGCAGCCGGGAGCCGGCGCAGCAGACGTGCCCCTGGTTGAAGAAGATGCCGTTGACGATGCCTTCGACTGCCTGGTCGATCGGCGCGTCGTCGAAGACGATGTTGGCGGCCTTGCCGCCCAGCTCCAGGGTCAGCTTCTTGCGGGTGCCGGCGACGGATCGGGCGATGGCCCGGCCGACGTCGGTGGAGCCGGTGAAGGCGACCTTGTCCACGCCGGGGTGCTCGACAAGCGCGCGGCCGGTGTCGCCGGCACCGGTGACGATGTTGATCACGCCGGCCGGCAGGTCGGCCTGCTGGCAGATCTCGGCGAAGAGCAGCGCGGTCAGAGAGGTGGTCTCCGCCGGCTTCAGCACCACCGTGTTGCCTGCGGCGAGGGCGGGGGCGATCTTCCAGGCCAGCATCAGCAGCGGGAAGTTCCACGGGATGACCTGCGCGGCCACGCCGATCGGCTGCGGACTCGGCCCGAAGCCCGCGTGGCCCAGCTTGTCGGCCCAGCCCGCGTAGTAGAAGAAGTGCGCGGCGACCAGCGGCAGGTCGACGTCGCGGGACTCCCGGATCGGCTTGCCGTTGTCCAGGGATTCCAGGACGGCCAGCTCGCGGGAGCGCTCCTGGATGAGCCGGGCGATCCGGTAGAGGTACTTCGCCCGGTCCCGGCCGGGCATCGGACCCCAGACCTTGTCGTACGCCTTCCGGGCGGCGCGCACCGCGCGCTCCACGTCTGGTGCGCCGGCCTCGGCGATCTCGGCCAGCACCTCCTCCGAGGCAGGGTTGATCGACTTGAAGCTGCCACCGTCGGTCGGGTCGACGAACGTGCCGTCGATGAACAGCCCGTATGAGGGTTTGAGGTCCACCACCGAGCGGGACTCGGGGGCGGGGGCGTATTCGAACATCGGCTATCAGTCCAGGGTGAAGTAGTCGGGACCGGAGTAGGTGCCGGTCGTCAGCTTGGTGCGCTGCATCAGCAGGTCGTTGAGCAGGCTGGAGGCGCCGAAGCGGAACCAGTCCGGGTCGAGCCAGTCCGTGCCGACGGTCTCGTTGACCAGCACCAGGTACTTGATCGCGTCCTTGGTGGTCTTGATGCCACCGGCGGGCTTCACGCCCACCTGTCGCCCGGTCGCTTCGCGGAAGTCACGGACCGCTTCCAGCATCACCAGCGTGACCGGCAGTGTCGCCGTGATCGGGACCTTGCCGGTGGAGGTCTTGATGAAGTCGCCGCCAGCCAGCATGGCCAGCCAGGAGGCCCGCCGTACGTTGTCGTAGGTGGCCAGCTCGCCGGTTTCCAGGATCACCTTGAGGTGGGCGTCACCGCAGGCTTCCTTGGTGGCCACGATCTCGTCGTAGACCTCCTTGTACCGCCCGGCCAGGAACGCGCCCCGGTTGATCACCATGTCGATCTCGTCGGCACCGGCCGCGACGGCGGCCCGGGTGTCGGCGAGTTTGATCTCCAACGGTGCCTGGCCGGATGGGAAGGCCGTCGCCACGCTGGCGAGGTGCACGCCCGAACCACGGAGCACCTCGGCGACGTGCGGGACCATCGTCGGGTAGACGCAGACCGCGCCGACGTGGGGGCAGGACGGGTCGGCCGGGTCGGGGCGCAGCGCCTTCGCGGCGAGCGCGCGCACCTTGCCCGGGGTGTCGGCCCCTTCCAGGGTGGTCAGGTCGACCATCCGAATCGCCAGGTCGATCGCCTGGGCCTTGGCGGTGGTCTTGATGGATCGGGTGCCGAGCTGTGCCGCCCGCTGCTCCGCGCCGACCTGGTCCACGCCCGGCAGGCCGTGCAGGAAGGTCCGCAGAGCGGTCTCGGATCGTCCCAGCTCGGAGAGCTCCGACCGGGCCGACGTCGTTGTCGCCGTCATGCCTCGAAGTCTACGCACCGGAGTGTCAAGTGATCTTGCTCACGACGGGCACGCCGACGTGAGCGGCGTCGCTGGTCCGAGCGCAGCCGCACCGCAGCCCCGGACGGACCGGTAGGTTGAGCGATCGTGGACGTACACGTCATTGACCACCCGCTGGCCCAGTCCAGGTTGACCGCCATGCGGGACGCGCGCACCGATTCCTCGACGTTTCGGGCCGCGCTGCACGAACTGACCACCATGCTGGTGTACGAGGCGGCGCGCACCTTCCCCGTCGAGCGGTACCCGGTGCAGACGCCGGTCACCGGCACCGAGGGCACCCGGCTGGCCAACCCGCCGCTGTTGGTGCCGGTGCTGCGGGCTGGGCTGGGCATGGCGGACGCCGCGCTCGGCCTGCTGCCCGAATCCTCGATGGGCTTCGTCGGTCTGGCCCGCGACGAGGCGACGTACGAGCCTCGCGCGTACATGGAGTCGCTGCCCCGCGACCTGGCTGGGCTGCCGGTGCTGGTGCTCGACCCGATGCTGGCCACCGGTGGTTCGCTGGAGCACTGCTGTCGGCTGCTGGCTGACCGCGGCTGCACCGACATCACCGTGCTCTGCGTGCTCGCCGCGCCGATCGGCATCGAGCGGCTGGAACGCTCCGGTCTGCCGTTGCGCCTGGTCACAGCCTCGATCGACGAAGGGCTCAACGACCGCATGTTCATCGTGCCCGGGCTCGGCGACGCCGGTGACCGCCAGTTCGGCGGCATGCCCCGGTTCTGAGGGCGTTACCCGGACGGTGCCGGGTCTGGCGGGTCCGTGCGCGTTGGTGTGCGGACCCGCTACCGTGTCCGGCCATGACTGGTGTTGCGCTCGCCGACGAGTTGTTGCTCCTCGCCTATGACGATACGACCGGCAAGGCGACCATGCCGCGGATCAGCCTGGACCTCGGCATGGCCGCCGCGGTGCTGGTCGAGCTGGCCCTGGCCGGGCGGGTCGCGTACGCCGACGGGTCGTTGACGGTGATCGACCCGACGCCGACCGGCGAGCCGGTCGCCGACGAGGTGCTGGGCCGGGTCGCGGCCGACACCCCGCACACCCCGGCCTCCTGGGTGCAGCGTCTGCGGCACGGCCTGCGTGACCGCATTCTCGGTGACCTCTGCAGCCAGGGTGTGATCCGCGACGTCGACGAGACTGAGCTGGGCTTCATCCACGTGCACCGCTACCCGGTCCTGGACACCTCCGTCGAGGCGGAGACCCGGCAGCGGCTGGCCGAGGCCCTGACCGGTGCGGCGGCCCCGGACGAGCGGACCGCCGCGCTGGCCACCCTGGTCGTGGTGCTGCGGATGGAGTCCGCTCTCGGGGTGAGCGGCGAGACCGCCGCCGACGCTCGTCGCCGGCTGGAGGCGATCGCCACCGGCGCCGGTTTCTCCGGCGAGGTGAGCACCGACGACTCGGTGGTCCGTCCCTCGGTGGGCCTGGTCGTCGCCGCCCTGGGCCGCGCCGTCGACCAGGCTCTCGGCCCGCGCCGCTGATCCCGCGCCGCTGATCCCGCGCCGCGGACTTCCCCAAGGTGCAACCAGGCGTCGGGCGATCCTGCCCGCGTCCTTTGCTCTGCTTCAACGGAGGCAACAGTCGAGGCCCGTTGTCGTAGCCTGGGTTGAAGCAGAGCAAAGGACACCGAGGGGGCAGGGGGCCGGGCTCCCCGGATGGTCGCCCGGCGCGGCCCGCCAGTCAGAGCCCCAGAGCTGCGGCGATCTCGCCGCGCAGTGCGGCGACCGCCTGCGCCGCCCGGCTGCGGGCCGTCGGGACGTCACTGCCCATGACCGGCTCCACCACCTCGAGGTACGCCTTGAGCTTCGGTTCGGTGCCGGATGGGCGGATCACCACCCGGGCCACCGAGGTACGCAGGATCACCACGTCCGACTCGGGTAGCAGGTCCCGGACGCTGTCGACCGGCTGCCCGAGCAGGGTGGTGGGGGTGGCCGCCCGGATCCTCGCCATCGCGTCGGCAATCACCCGCAGGTCGTCCACCCGGGCGGAGAGCTGATCGGTGTGGTGCACGCCGAACTCGGCGGCCAACTCGTCCAACCGGTCGGTCAGCGTGCGGCCCTCCGCCTTGAGGCCGGCGGCCAGCTCGGCCACGGTCAGCGCGGCGGTGATGCCGTCCTTGTCCCGGACGTGCTCAGGGGCGACGCAGTAGCCGAGCGCCTCCTCGTAGCCGAAGACCAACGGCGCGCTCCCGCCGCCAGCCCGGACGATCCACTTGAAGCCGGTCAGCGTCTCGTCGTAGGGCAGGCCCCGGGCCGCACACATCGCCCGCAGCAGTGACGAGGACACGATGGTGGTGGCGTAGAGCCCGGTAACCCCGCGGCGCATCAGGTGGTCGGCGAGCAGCACGCCCACCTCGTCGCCGCGCAGCATCCGCCAGGTCTGCGCGCCGTCGCCTCCGCTTTCGCGTACGACCACCGCGCACCGGTCGGCGTCCGGGTCGTTCGCGATGGCGAGGTCCGCGCCGGTGGAGTCGGCCAGGGCGATCAGCCGGTCCACCGCACCCGGCTCCTCCGGGTTGGGAAACGACACGGTCGGAAACGCCGGGTCCGGCTCGGCCTGGTCGGGCACCACACCGGGGATCGGGAAACCAGCGCGGGCGAAGGCTGCGGTGAGCACCGCCGCGCCCACCCCGTGCAGCGGCGTGTACGCCACTGTCAGGTCCCGTGGCCCTTCCGCGTCGATCACCGCGGTGGCCCGTTCGACGTACGAGGCGACCAGGTCGTCGCCGAGCACCTGCCCGGGTTGGCCCAGCGGCACCTGGGTCAGCGGCCCGACCGATCGGATGGCCGCCTCGATACCAGCGTCGGCGGGTGGCACGATCTGCGCGCCGGCACCCAGTGCCCCGCCCAGCTCCGCGCCGAGGTAGACCTTGTAGCCGTTGTCCTGTGGTGGGTTGTGGCTGGCGGTGACCATCACCCCGGCGACCCCGCCGAGGTGACGCACCGCGTACGCCAGCACCGGGGTGGGCAGCGGGTGGGGCAGCAGCAGCGCAGGCCGGCCGGCTCCGGTGGCCACCTGGGCGGTGCGCTCGGCGAACTGCCGGGAGCCGTGCCGAGCGTCGTACCCGATCACCAGGGGACCGGTGCCGCCCTGGGCCGCGAGCCAGCTGACCAGGCCAGCAGCGGCCTGGGTGACCACGGCGAGGTTCATTCCGTTCGGGCCCGCGCGCAGCGGGCCGCGCAAGCCCGCGGTGCCGAAGGTCAGCGGGCCGGCGAACCGGTCGGCCAGCTCCGGTGCGCTCGCCGGCAGCCCGTCGAGCACCGCCGTCAGCTCGTCCCGGCTGGCCGGGTCGGGGTCGTCGGCCAGCCAGCGCTGGGCTTGCTCGCGAATGTCGTCGATGTCAGTGGTGTCCGCCGCCATGCCTCTTGATAGCACGGCGACGGATCACCGCTGTGGGTTCCCTCCGGCTCAGCCGTCCCCGGTGAGCTGGAACGTCCGCACCATCTCGTCGAAGATCGGCTTGCTCTCCGCGAACTTGGCGTCCGTCGAGGTGAGGTAGAACGAGTACGCCTTGCCGCCCTCCGCCACACCCCGCCAGACGCCGTGCCGCATGACGTCGCCCGCGCCGCAGGTGTATTCGAATTCGGCGGCGGGCTTGCTGGCCAACTCGGTCTCGTTGGCGCTGACCTGCTGGTAGGGCTTGACGCAGGAGGTGCTCTTGGTCTTGAGGCCGTTCTCGGCCGTCTCCGCCCACCGGGTGGAACTGCTGGACCACTTCTCGGTGATGATGCGGACCTTGCGGCCGCTGTCCTCCGGGTCGATGTAGTCGGTGTAGGAGCCGCCGGTGGCCTTCTTCCAGCCCTTCGGCACCATGACCTGGATGCCGCGGGCGGCGTGTTCCTGCATCTCGACGTCGGGGGTCGCCGCCGCGGACGGAGTGGGTTGTGCCTGCGGAGTGCTCGGCGGGGGGTCGTCGCCGCCGGAGAGCGCCAGCACACCCAGCACCAGCACGACGGCCAACCCGCCGGCTGCGGCGAGCTGCACCTTGCGTGGCCAGCCCTTGATCGTGCTGACGAGCTGGGCTCCGGTGGTGCGGGCCTTGCCCAGAGCGCCGCCGTCCGAAGCGGCGGGCGAGGCGGCCCACGGTTGGCCGGTGCCGGGCACCGACCACTGGTTGCCGGCGGAGTAGGTGCCGCCGATGCGCTGGGTGGCCTCCGGTGCGCCGCCGTATCCGACCTGCTGGGTGGCGTCGGCCGGGCTGCCGTAGCTGACCCGCTGGGTGGCGTCCGGGTGCCCGCCGGCGTCCACCCGCTGGGTGGCGTCGGCGTTACCGCCGTAGGTGCGTCCGATGGCTGATTGGCCGGGGCCGGGCATCGCGCCGGTGGGCGTGTGCAGCGGGCCGGCCAACGCGTCGGCGCTGGTCTCGTCGAGCCCGGTGGCGCCGGCCAGGCCAGCCGGCCGTGGGCGTTCGCCCCGGCGCAGCGCGGCCAGCCGGTCGGTCAGGGACTCCCCGGGGGCCAGCATCGCCGGGCCACCGATCTGGTTGTCCGGATTCGGCTTCGACTTCGGCTCTGGCTGGGACGGCGGAAGGACGGGCACCGGGCGCTGCTGCACCGGCACCACGGCGTACGGGTCGGTGACCGAGTGCACAGCGGTCGCGGTGCTGCCCAGCGGGCCGGCGAGCAATTCGCGCAGCATGGCCCGGGAGGTGTGCACGTCCAACCGGCGCGCCGGGTCCTTCTCGAGCAGGCCCATCAGCACACGGGTCAGTGGGCCGCTGCGCTGTGGCGGGGCGGGCGGGTCCTCGACCACGGCGTGCATGGTCTCGATCGGGTCGCCCTTGTCGAACGGGGGGCGCCCCTCCACCGCGGTGTAGAGCGTCACACCCAGCGAGAAGAGGTCGCTCGGCGGGCCGAAATCCTGGCCCATGGCCCGCTCGGGCGAGATGAAGTGCGGCGAGCCGAGCACCATGCCGGGGGTGGTGAGCTGCACGTCGGTGGGCATCCGGGCGACCCCGAAGTCGGTCAGCACGCAGCGCCCGTCGGTGCAGATCAGCACGTTGGCGGGCTTCACGTCGCGGTGCAGCACACCGATCGCGTGCGCGACCTCCAACGCGCCGAGCAGCGCGATGCCGATCTTGGCGACGGCGCGGGGCGCGACCGGCCCGTCCTCGATCACCATGTCGGCGAGGCTGCGGGCGTCCAGCAGCTCCATCACGATCCACGGGCGGCCGGCCTCGGTCACCACGTCGTACACCTGCACCACGGCGGGGTGCTGGAGGGCAGCGGCGGCGCGGGCCTCGCGCAGGGTGCGTTCGTACATCGCGTCACGGTCGCTGGGGGCCAGCCCTGGAGGCAGGACGACCTCCTTCACCGCCACATCGCGGCGCAGCAGGGTGTCTGTGGCGCGCCACACCGTGCCCATGCCGCCGTTGCCCACCGAGGACCGCAGCGAGTATCGGCCACCAATTGTGGTGCCGGGCGCTGCTCGGCCGTTGGCGGGACTAACTGGTCCGCCGCTCCACGTCGGGATCTGAGTCACAGAAAAGCCACCGGGGGAAATCGAGGGGGGCTGGGACACAACCCCCCTATCTTGCTGGTTCCGACGCCGGATGCGAAAGCCGACGCGACGGTCGTTTATTGAAGTCGACAGAACGTGCCGTGTCGTTCACCTCGTGTCGACCGGTTGGGACGCACTGTGCGGTATCCCTCACCCGGTGACGTGGCCAGGCGTCCTACCATCCGGGGATGAACGAACGGCGGTCAAGCGAGTCCGGTTTCCCGATCAACGGCGTCTACACGGAGGCCGACCTTCCGGAGGACCTGGACACCCGGCTGGGCGGCCCCGGCGAGTTCCCGTACACCCGGGGGGTCTACCCCACGATGTACACCTCCCGCCCGTGGACCATGCGCCAGTACGCCGGCTTCGGCACCGCCACCGAATCCAACGCCCGGTACCACCAGCTGTTACGGGCTGGCACGATGGGCCTCTCGGTCGCCTTCGACCTGCCGACGCAGATGGGCTACGACTCCGACGAGCCGATCGCGCACGGCGAGGTCGGCAAGGTGGGCGTCGCCATCGACTCCATTGAGGACATGCGGCTGCTCTTCGCCGACATCCCGCTGGACAAGGTCTCCACCTCGATGACCATCAACGCGCCCGGCTCGGTGCTGCTGCTGCTCTACCAGCTCGTCGCCGAGGAGAACGGGGTGCCCGGCTCGGCGCTCAACGGCACGATCCAGAACGACATCCTCAAGGAGTACATCGCCCGGGGGACGTACATTTTCCCGCCGAAGCCCTCGCTGCGGCTGGTGGCGGACACGTTCGCGTACTGCCGCAAGGAGGTGCCGAAGTGGAACACCATCTCCATCTCCGGCTACCACATGGCGGAGGCCGGCGCGACGCCCGCGCAGGAGATCGCGTTCACCCTGGCCAACGGCGTGGAGTACGTACGCGCCGCGCTGGCCGCCGGGCTCGCGGTGGACGACTTCGCGCCCCGGCTGTCGTTCTTCTTCGTGGCCCGCACCACGCTGCTCGAGGAGGTGGCGAAGTTCCGCGCCGCCCGGCGGATCTGGGCCCGGCTGATGCGCGACGAGTTCGGTGCCAAGGATCCGAAGTCGATGATGCTGCGTTTCCACACCCAGACCGCCGGCGTACAGCTCACCGCGCAGCAGCCGGAGGTCAACCTGGTCCGGGTGGCGGTGCAGGGGCTGGGTGCGGTGCTCGGCGGCACCCAGTCGTTGCACACCAACAGCTTCGACGAGGCGATCGCGCTGCCCACCGAGAAGGCCGCCCGGCTGGCGCTGCGTACTCAGCAGGTCCTGGCGTACGAGACGGACCTGACCGCCACCGTGGACCCGTTCGCGGGCTCGTACGTGGTGGAGGCGATGACCGCCGAGATCGAGGCCGCCGCTCTGGAGCTGATGGAACGGGTGGCCGACCACGGCTCCGCGGTGGACGCGATCGAGGCCGGTTTCCAGAAGCGGGAGATCGAGCAGTCCGCGTACCGGATCGCCCAGGAGATCGACTCGGGCGAGCGGGTGGTGGTCGGGCTCAACCGGTTCACCGTGGACGAGGAGGAGCCGTACGAGCCGCTGCGGGTCGACCCGACGATCGAGGCGGCCCAGGCCGACCGGCTGGCGCGGTTGCGCTCCGAGCGGGACGCCGACGCGGTGACTCGGGCACTCGCCGACCTGCGGACCGCCGCCGAGGGCTCGGACAACGTGCTGTACCCGATGAAGGAGGCGCTGCGGGCCCGAGCCACCGTGGGTGAGGTCTGCGGGACGTTGCGCGAGGTGTGGGGGTTGTACCGGCCCACCGATCGCTTCTGAGCGTCTCGGGCCGGCGGGGCGGTGTGTCCGCTGGGCTTGGCGGGTACCCGGTCGGGTGAACACGGGCGCACACCGTGTGCGCCCGTTGCGGACGCGCGCATGTGAACGTCCCTATCCGGCTCGTTGCGCTGCGTGGTCGGCTTATTGTCGGAGTGTCAGTTCACCACCCCGACTAATGCGACAATTTGCAACAGGGCTCCGCGAGTGCCGCCGGGGATTCGCGACCGCCGTGATCGGTTACGCGTTGTAGGAGGTGAGGGGCGGATGTCGGCGTTCGATGGCGATCTACCTGCTGTCCCGCACCTTGACGAGCACCCTCAGCAGGGCATACGTGACGCTTCGCGGTCCGATCATTACCGTAACGAGGTTGCGCAGCGTCACCGTCGGAGGTCTAGGCTGTCTGCTGTCCCCGATGATCCATCCATCTCTAGTGATCGAGAATTCGACGTGACGAGTGCGTTGACGCTGCCCACGGGTGGCCAGCTGGCGTCGTCCTGGCCGGAGACGCCCCCCGGTTCCCAGCCCCTGCCCCGCGAGTTGGATCATCTCCTCGCGCTCCGGGTACCGGGGCTGATCGCTACGCGCCGTCACCTCCACTCGCACCCTGAGCTCTCCGGCAACGAGTTCGAGACGGCCGCGCTGATCGCCCGGGAGCTCTCGCTGGCCGGGCTGAACCCGCGCATGCTCCCCAAGGGCAACGGCGTGATCTGCGACATCAACGGCAGGCCGGACGGCCCGGTCGTCGCGCTGCGCGCCGACATCGACGCCCTGCCGCTCGACGACCCCAAGGACGTGCCCTACCGGTCGACCGTGGAGGGCGTCTGCCACGCTTGCGGGCACGACGTGCACACCACGATCATGCTCGGCGTCGGCATGCTGCTCGCCCAGCTCGCCGACCTGGGCGAGTTGGACGGGCGGGTCCGGCTCATCTTCCAGCCGGCCGAGGAGATCCTGCCCTGCGGCTCGCTCGAGGTCATCGAGGCCGGCGGCCTGGACGACGTGGTGCAGATCTTCGCGCTGCACTGCGACCCGAACCTGCCGGTGGGCCAGGTCGGCCTGCGGGTCGGCCCGATCACCGCGGCCGCCGACAACGTCACCGTTCGGCTCTCCGGCCCGGGCGGGCACACCGCCCGGCCGCACCTGACCGTCGACCTGGTCGACGCGCTCGGCCGGCTGGTCACCGAGGTGCCCGCTCTGGTCAGCCGCCGGGTGCCAGCCAACAGCGGCCTGCTGCTCGTCTTCGGCCACGCCTCGGCCGGCACCCGCTACAACGTCATCCCCTCCGAGGCGAGCGCCTCCGGCACCCTGCGCGTGATGGACCGCGACACGTGGGAGCAGGCACCCAAGATCGTCGCCCAGGTGGTCCGGGACGTGATCGCACCGACCGGTGCCACGGTCGACCTGGAATACCTGCGCGGCCGGCCACCGGTGTGCAACGACTCCCGGGCCATCCAGGTGCTGACCGCCGCCACCGCCGCCGCGCTCGGCCCGGAAGGGGTCGCCGAGACACCGCAGAGCATGGGCGGCGAGGACTTCTCCTGGTATCTGGAGTACGTCCCCGGCGCCCTCGCCCGGCTCGGCGTGGGTCGCTCCGGCCCCAACGTCGACCTGCACCGCGCCAGCTTCGACGTGGACGAGCGGGCCATCCCCGTTGGCGTACGCGTCATGGTGCAGACCGCGCTACGGGCACTGGCGGCGGCGCGCTGACCGGTGCGTTCATCGGCGCGACCAGCGGCGGGGTCTTGCGTCGTCGGCGCAGCACCAGCAGCAGCACCGCCACCGGCACGCCGAATGCCACAAGCCACGGCAGCAGCGCCCCCAGCACGGTGAGCAGGACGGTCAACGAGGCGACGAACGCCCTCCAGCTACCGGTCAGCCCGGCCAGGAAGCCCGTCTCGGTCTTCTCCGGGGTGGCCTTCGCCGCCGGCCCGGCCAGCGTCACGGTGATCGTGGAGAGGGCCGTCAGGTCGGCCAGCCGCCGCTTCTTGGCCTCCAACGACGCCAGGTCGGCCTCGCGGCGACCCAGCTCGTTCTCCAACGACACCAGGTCGCTGATCGAGGTGGCGCGAGCCAGTAGCTGGCGGGCACTCTCCACCCTGGCCCGCTGACTGACGATGCGCGCGTCGAGGTCGACGATCGCCTCGGTGGCGTCCTCGGTGCTGATGTCCCGGCTCTGCTGACGGCCGAGTTTCGCGACCTCGTCCACCACACCTGTGAACTTCGCCGCCGGGACCCGCAGCTGCATGTCGGCCACCGCGTCGGCCTGGGCACTACGCCGCTGGTCACCGCCGATGAAGCCGCCGGCCCGGGTGACCAGGTCGCTGACCTCGCGGGCAGCGACGTCCACATCGTCCACCTGCACCCGCATCGATCCGGTGTAGATGATCGCCCGTTGGTCGATCCGCAGGTCGGGTGCTGCGGCACCGCCCTCCTGCGGTGCCCCGGCCTTGCCGTCCTGAGGTGCGCCGGCCCCGGCCGCCTCGGGTTTTCCGAGCAGGCCGTCCTTGTCCGCACCGCCGCCGTTCGCCGCCGCAGGGCCGTCGGCAGCCGTGCCCGCCGTATCTTTGGACCCACTGTCGTTGGCTCCGCACCCGGTCAGCACCAGCGCCGCCGCCAGTGCCGTTGCCGCCAGCAGTGTGCCGCGGCGGCGTACCACCTGTCCGTCCATCCCCGCTCCCATCGTCGTCATCCGGTGTGGCGATAGCTCGGACGCGGCGCACGCGTCGGCTGGTTCCGGCAGACTGCGCTGAGGACGTCACGATTCGATAATCGAGGAGTCACGATGCGGCTCACCAAGTACGCCCACTCCTGTCTCCGGGTGGAACACGACGGGGGAGTGCTCGTCGTCGACCCGGGCATGTTCAGCGACCCCGCAGTGGCGTTGGACGGTGCCGATGCGGTGCTGATCACCCACGAACACCCCGACCACCTGGACCTGGCGGCGGTGCGCCTGCAGCTCGACCGACAGCCGTTCCCTATCCACGGGCCCGCCTCGCTAGCCGGGGCACTGGGCGACGCCGCCGAGATGCTGCGTCCGGTCACGGCCGGTGAGTCGTTCACCGCCGCCGGGGTCGCCGTCCGCGCGTACGGAGGGCGGCACGCGGTGATCCACCCGGACATCCCGGTGGTGGACAACCTCGGTTACCTGATCAATGACGTGGTCTACCACCCGGGTGACGCCCTGGTGGTGCCCGAGGAGACACCCGTCGACACGCTCTTCGCGCCGATCCACGCCCCCTGGTCGAAGTTCTCCGAGGTGGTCGACTTCATCCGCGCGGTCGCGCCGCGCCGCGCGTACGCCCTGCACGACGCCCTGCTCAACGACAACGGTTTGGGCGTGCTCGACCGGCAGTACACGGCGCTGTCCGGCACCGAATACCAGCGACTGGAGCCCGGTAGCCGGGTGGACGTCTGAAACGATGCCCGGCCCCTCAGCGGAGCTGGTGCAGCAGCTCTACCGCATCCCACCGGACCGGTTCGTGGCCGCCCGGGACGCCGCCGTGGCCGACGCCCGCCGCGCCGGCGACCCGGGCACCGCCCGACAGTTGGCCCGGCTACGTCGCCCGACGGTGGCCGCCTGGCTGGTGAACCTGCTCGCCATTCGACGCCCGGAGCTGGTAACCGACCTGGTCCAGCTCGCCGATGCGCTGCGGGCCGCCCAGCGGGAGTTGCGCGGGCCCCGGCTGCGGGAGCTGTCCGCGCAGCGCCGTGCGGTGGTCGCCGCCCTGGTCGCCGAGATCCGCAAGCTCGCCGCAGCGGAGCCGGACGCCCCACCGGCCGGTCGGCTGCCACTGGCCGAGGTGGAGGCGACCCTGAACGCCGCGTTCTCCGACGTGGAGGTCGCCGAGCAGGTCCGGGCTGGGCGTCTGCTCCGGGCCGCCAGCTACGCCGGGTTCGGCGAGGTGCCCCGGCCACAACTGCGGCTGGTCACCGGCGATGACGAGGAGTTGGCGGAGGAACGCCCGGCCCGCCGACCCGGTTCCCAACGAGGGCGTCCCGAGGCGACCCCCCGCACGGACCGGGCGGCGGAGCGCGCCGAGCAGGCCGAGCGGACTGCGCAACGGGCGGCCCGCGCCGAGCGGGCCCGGCAGCGCCGCGCCTTGGACCGGGAGCTGGCGTTGGCCCAGGCCGACCAGGAGCGTGCCGAGGCCGAGCTGACAGAGGCGACCGGGCAGGAGCGCGACGGTGTCTCCGTACTCGATCGGATCGAAGCCGAACTGGCCGAGTTGGAGCGGCGGCGGGCGGTCGCCGAGCAGGATCTCAGCCGGGCCAAGCTCGCCCGGCGTGCCGCCGAGCGCGCGGTCACCGTCGCCCGGCGCCGCGCGGGTGAAGTCGAAGCGGCGGTCGAGGCGCTGGCGGCCGAAGAGGGGGATGCGGACACGGGCGGTGGCGCGGCAGACTGATCATCAATGGGCGACAACGAGTGTGCGGACCATCCACGACGGGTGACCCCGGAACGGGGCATCGTCGTGGTCGACGGGTCGGGTTGCGCGAGGGGGGCGCTCGAATGACACCGGAACAGGTCGCCGCCGCCAGCAAGCCTGTCGTGCTCGACCTGGGCGACGCGTTCAGCCGGGACCCGACCACGCTGCGCCGGGCCCGGCTGCTCGGCATATCGGGCTGGGCGTTCTACATCGGTGGCCGAGCTGGCGCGCTCGGCGATGTGCGGGCCGAGACGGCTGCCGCCGCCCTCGGGTTCATCGCCCCGGACGCGGTCGCCGACGGATGGGACGCCGCAGCCCGGATTGTTCCACCGTTGGAGGTGGCCGCCGCGAGCCTCGCCGAGTGCTGCCGTTGGGGATCGCAGCAGCTCGATGCCCTGCCCACCACCGAGCGCCTGGCCGCACTCGTCGAGCGGGCGGTGGTGGCGGCGGACGCCAGCGCCATGCCGCTGTTCGCCGCGTGGCGGGCCATGCCAATGCCGGATCTCTCCCCGGGTGCCCGGAGTGCCGCCGGGCTGCGACTGCTCCGGGAACACTTCACCGGCGCCTACCTGCTGGCGGTACGCGCCGCCGGGATGACACCACTGGAGGCTGTGCTCTCCGGGCCGAAGGGGGAGGCCGGGGCGGTGGCCTGCGGCTGGCCGCCGCCGTACCCGCCGATCGGGCCGTTGGTGCGTCGGCGACTGTGGGCCGAGGCGGTGACCCACCGTCTCGTCGCGCCGGCGTTCACGGCTCTCGACCCCGCTGACGGTGCCGAGTTGGTGGAGTTGCTGCACCGCACCCGGGCCGACCTCACCTGAGCCGCAGGTGTGTGATTGACGACGCCGGTCGAGCCCGCGCGGCGACCCGGTCGACGGCGGTAGCAGACTGGAGACGTGCGATACGCGCTGCTACGCCGACGCGGTGCCGGTGGGGCGGGACCGCAGCTCCGTGACGTAGTCGTCCGGGGCGCCGGCCTTCTCGGCGGCGTTCGCGATCTCGGAGAGATACCACGAGGTCGGCAGGCCGCCCTCGTACCCGTTGAAGACGTAGATCCAGGCGGTCACGTCGCCGTCGAGGGTGGAGACCCGGACGTGCAGCTTGCGGTACGTGCCGGCGGTCACACCCTCGATCTCGTCGAGCTGGCCCGCGTCGTACGGGTGGATGTCGTAGAGCGCCACGAAGACCCGCTCGCCCGGCGACTCGACCAGGGTGCTCACCGCGCCCTCCCAGCCGATCACGTCCGCTCCGGCGAAGGTCAGCCGCCAGCCCTCCAGCCAGCCGGTGCCCACCATCGGCGAATGCGGACAGTAGGCGCGCATCCGGGCGGGGTCGAGATTTGAGCCGTAGGCGGCGTGATGACGCACGGCGATGACGATAGCCCCGCAGACGGGTGGGGGAGAATACGACAGCGCGTGTCGAATGCGCTCGGGAGAAGAAAGTCACTGTGAGCATGGACGAAGGGCGAACGCTGTGAGCCGGATCGTGATCATCGGTGGTGGGCCGGCCGGATATGAGGCGGCGCTGGTCGCCGCCCAGCTGGACGCCGATGTCACCGTGGTGGAGGCCGACGGCGCGGGTGGAGCGTGTGTGCTCTCCGACTGCGTGCCGTCGAAGACCTTCATCGCCAGCTCGGGGGTGGTCACCGGCTACCGCGACACCGAGGAGTTCGGGGTGCACTCGGACGGTCTGGAGGCGGTCACCGTCGACGCGCGTGCGGTGCACGAGCGGGTCAAGCGGCTGGCATTGGCGCAGTCCGCTGACATCCACGCGAAGCTGCTCAAGGCGGGGGTCACTTTCGTGGCCGGCACCGCCCGGCTCGGTGAGGACGCCCTCGGGCACACGCACCGGGTCGTCGTCACCCCCGCCGACGGCGGCGAGGAATACTCCATCGCCGCGTCCACCGTGCTGCTGGCCACCGGCTCGACCCCCCGTCAGTTGCCCACCGCCGTCCCGGACGGCGAGCGCATCCTGACCTGGCGCCAGGTGTACGACCTGCCGGAGCTGCCCGAGCACCTGATCGTGGTCGGCTCGGGTGTGACCGGCGCGGAGTTCGCCAGCGCGTACCTGGCGATGGGGGTCGAGGTCACCCTGGTCTCCAGCCGCGACCGGGTGATGCCGCACGAGGACGCCGATGCCGCGTCCGCCATCGAGCGGGTGTTCCGCAACCGGGGTATGGAGATCCTCAACAACTCTCGGGCCGACGCGGTCCGGCGTACTGCCGACGGTGTCCAGGTGGAGCTCTCCGACGGCCGCAAGGTGACCGGCTCGCACGCGCTGATCACGGTCGGTTCGATCCCGAACACGGCCAACCTGGGCCTGACCGAGTACGGCGTGGAGATGGGCCGGGGCGGCTATGTGAGCGTCGACCGGGCCTCGCGGACCAACGTGCCGGGCATCTACGCCGCTGGTGACTGCACCGGCGTGCTGTTGCTGGCCAGCGTCGCCGCCATGCAGGGTCGGATCGCCATGTGGCATGCCCTCGGCGAGGCGGTCCGTCCGCTACGGCTGCGTACCGTCGCGGCGAACGTGTTCACCGACCCGGAGTTGGCGACGGTGGGCGTTTCGCAGGACGAGGTGGACTCGGGCAAGGTGCCGGCCCGCCAGGTGATGCTGCCGCTGTCCGGCAACGCCCGGGCGAAGATGGACGACCTTCCCGACGGCTTCGTGAAGTTGTTCTGCCGACCTGCCAGCGGTCAGGTGATCGGCGGTGTGGTGGTCGCCCCGAAGGCCAGCGAGCTGATCCTGCCCATCACGATGGCGGTGGAAAACAACCTCACGGTCAACGAGTTGGCGCAGACCATCACCATCTACCCGAGCCTTTCCGGATCGATCACCGAAGCGGCCCGCCAGCTAATGCTCCACGAACTGGAGTAACCCCGACCGCCGCAGCCCGGGTTTGGGTCACCGCTACCGTGGCCAGGACGGCTACCTCGGTGAGGATGAGGAGGCGTTCGGCCAGGCCGATGAGCATCCGGTCGCCGGGGTAGGCGGACCAGATCATCGCTGCGGCCAGGGCGAGGCTGAGCAGGACGAGGGTTCGTAGCGTCCGGGCTGCGGACGCCAGATCCGGCCGGCGGGCGAGCAGCCAACCGCTGACCGGTAGTGCCAGGAAGGCGACCACCGAGGCGTACCGGTGCAGGTAGGCCGCGGTGGTCATGGCGGTGCCCGGCTCGTTCGTCGGCACTACCGCGGCGAGTAGCAGCCCGGCCATCCACGCGCCGAGCAGCAACTCGGCCGTCCCGGCGCGTGGTCGGGGTGGCCCGGTGCGGCGCAGCCCGTGCAGCAGCGCCACCGTGGCGAGCGCGAGCACCACCATGGCGACGTCGATGACGCCGCCCCGGTCGGAGACCGCGAAGTCGCTGATGGTCAGCGCCCACGGGTTGAGGTCGTCGTTGACTTCGAGGTGGCCGATCACGGTGAGCAGCGCCGCCAGCGCGATGCCGCCGAGGGCGAGCAGGCCGGTGCTCCGGGTTCCAGGCATGCCTCAGCCTGTCGCCGCAGGGACCCCAGCCGGATCCGGGACGGCCACCGAAATCGTTCCGGGGGACCACCCCTAGAGGCATCCGGAGAATCGGTGCGGTTCCTCAGGTACGGCGGCGTGTTGGCCTCTCCGAAGGCGGCCTTCCCGATCAGGCAACGTTCAGCTGGATGTTCCCGATGCGGGCGACGACGTCGAGGTGGCCCCCGAGCCCGGTGACATAGGCACGGAGTGTTTCCAGGCTGGTGTGCTCGCCATTCTCGATCTGGCTGATCCTCGCCTGGGTCAACCCTGCGGCCTCGGCGAGTTGGGTCTGGGTGATGCCCAACTGCTTGCGAATTTCCGCCAGTTGCCCGCCACTGACTGACGCCAGCATCTGCTCGCGCTGCTGAGCCCGTCGCGCAACCCGATCCGGATGATCCCACAACGGATCGAGCTCCCGGGCCTTCGCCTTCACGTCCCGCCAGTCAGCTCCACCGGTCATCGTTGTGTGCCTTTCAGGCTGGTGAGGTGCTCCTGAAACCGATCGTCCGCCAAGGGGACGGCCGTCTGGTACCAACTTTGCCACTGCCCAGACTTGTCGCCGGCGACCAGGAAGACCGCCTCTCGAAGTGGATCGAAAGCGAAGATCATGCGGACCTCCGTGGAGCCCGCGGACCCAGGTCGCAGCTCTTTCATGTGGTGGAAGGAACTGCCTTTGAGGCGGTCGACCAATGGACGCCCGAGCGCCGGCCCGTGCTCGGTGAGGAGGTCGATGGCCTCACTGATGAGGTCGGCACTGGCGGGATCCGTCCTGCAGAGGTCGAGGAACCACTCCTCGACCTCAGGGTGAAGTTTGACGTCCCACATATCGCCAATATAAGTGCAGCTTATACCCGTACGGCGGGCCGACACTCAGTCGATGGGGATGTCTGCTCCGGCGGCGACGGCTCGGGCGTGGCGGGCGCTGACCAGCGTCATCGCCCAGCCTGCTGCGGCGAAGCCGGCCGCGGCGGCGGTGGCGATGATGGCCAGCCGCCATGCCGACTCGGTCAACGCGGTGCCGCCCAGGTGCCCCACGAGCGCCCCGTAGGTGGCCCAGCCCAGCGCGGCGACGGCCTCGTAGAGCACGAACAGCCGGTACGGGTAGCGGCTGCGGCCGGCCGAGAAACAGGCCGCCATCCGGCCGCCGGGCACGAACCGGCAGAGCAGGATGACCAGCGGCCCGGGTTGCCGCAGCCCTTGGGTGACCCGCGCGGCGATCCGACGGGCTCGGCTCAACTCGGCGTGTCGGGGCGGCCGTCGGTCCGGTGCGACCCGTCCGAGCAGGTAGCAGGCCAGGTCGCCAGCGAATACGCCGAGCGCGCCGACGGCGATGGTGACCGGCAGGTTGAGCCCGCCGTAGACGGTGAGCGCACCACTGGTGATCATGACGATCTGGGTGGGGATCACCGGGACGAAGGCGTCCGCGATCAGCAGGGCGAGCAGCAGAAGGTACGCCCACGTCGGCGATGCGACGTCAGTCAGTAGTTCGGGCACGCCTGCCACCTCGCCGGATACGGCCGATTGGGTGTCTTGAGCCTGACGGCGTGTCCGGCGTCACCGTGAACAGCCCCGGCCTGTCGTGACGGTCGACACGACCGGACCACCCAGGTCTAACGAGGCGAACCGATCTTGGGTGACGGGTTCGGTGGTCGTCCCAGCCGTCGTGCACCGGTCGGCAAATCGGCGTACGTCGGCGTACCGTTGTTGGCGCGGCCCACGCCCGTCGGGTCCCCCGTTCCTGACGATTCGGGCCGCCTGGGCCGCCGGCGGGTCCCGCGCCGGCGGCCCGCCCCCTCCCTCGCCGCCGCAAATCCAGGTGCGTCCCCGATTGTTGGTAAGTACGGTCGCCCGTATGCGCAGTGCGGTAGTAGTGACGACGACGCCGGGTATCCCCGGCGCGCCGCTCTGACGTAACCACCGTCGACCAGGCCCCGGGGCGATCCGCCCCGGAGGGCCGCGCGCCGAACGGAGCTCAGGTCGCCTCCGGGTCGTACCCGATCCAGGAGCCCGACATGATCGACCACCGTAGGCTCGGCCGCGAGCTGGACTTCTTCGTCTCCGATCCGCTGGCCGGTGCCGGCCTGCCGATCTGGCTGCCGGCCGGTGCCGCCGCCCGGCACGCTGTCGAGGAGTACGTCCGGGAGTTGGAGCGCCGCTCCGGCCACCAGCACGTCTATTCGCCCCCGCTGGGCAAACGCGAACTCTTCGAACTCTCCGGGCACCTCGGCTACTTCGCCGACGACATGTTCCCGCCGATGCGGTTGAGCGCGGACGACGAGTTCGTGCTCCGGCCCGCGCTCTGCCCGCACCACGCGCTCGTCTTCCGCGCCCGCGGCCGCTCCTACCGTGAGCTGCCGTTGCGGATCGCGGAGCTGGGTGGGATGTACCGCTCGGAGCGTTCCGGGGTGCTCGGTGGGCTGTCCCGGGTACGCGCCATCTCGCTCAACGACGCGCACACCTTCTGTGCCCCGGAGCAGGTGGGTGAGGAGGTCGCCCGGATCCTCCGGCTGATCCGCACCGCGCACGCCGCGCTCGGTGTCCGCCCGGCCGGTTTCCGGCTGTCGCTGCGCGGGCCGGGCGAAAAGTACGTCGGCGACGACGCGCAGTGGGCCCACGCCGAGGATCTGCTCCGGGGCGCGCTGGCCGGGGTGTCGTACGTCGAGGCTCCGGGGGAGGCCGCCTTCTACGGGCCGAAGATCGACATTCAGATCGTGGACGCCGCCGGCCGGGAGTCGACCATCTCCACCATCCAGTTGGACTTCGACAAGCCGGAGCGGTTCGACCTGTCGTACACCGACTCGGACGGCAGCCGGCGTCGACCGGTCATGCTGCACCGCAGCCTGGTCGGCAGCATGGAACGGCTGTTCGCGTACCTGATCGAGGTGCACGAGGGCGCCTTCCCGGCCTGGTACGCGCCGGTCCAGCTGGTGCTGCTGCCGGTCGACGACGGGCAGGTCGACGCGGTGGCCGACCTGGCCCGTCGGGCCGTCGACGCGGGCCTGCGGGTCGAGGTCGATGTCGCCGGCTCGCTGGGCGCCCGGATACGGGACGCGGCTCGCCGCCGCGTCCCGTACCTCGGGGTGTTGGGTCCTCGGGAGGCGGCCGACGGGCGCCTCGCGCTGCGCCTGCGCGGCGGCCGCGCCCTGGAACCGATGCCCGCGGACGCCGCGCTCGCCTTGATCTCCGGGCAGGTCGCCGCCCGCGCGGCCGACCTGCTCCCGGCGAACTGACCCACCCGTCGATCCGGGGCGGGTCGCCGTCGATCGCGTCGCGCGCACGGCGACCCACCCCGCCCTAGACCGCCGCCGGTTGGCCGGCCGGTTCCTCGTCGACCACGGCACCGGTGAACTGGGAACGGTAGAGCCGGTGGTATGCGCCGTGGGCGGCGAGCAACTGCTCGTGGGTGCCCTGCTCGACGATCCGACCGTTCTCCATCATCAGGATCAGGTCGGCGTCGCGGATGGTGGAGAGCCGGTGCGCGATGACGAAGCTGGTCCGGTCCGAACGCAGCGCGGCCATCGCCCGTTGGAGCAGCACCTCGGTGCGGGTGTCCACCGAGCTGGTCGCCTCGTCGAGGATCAGCAGCGACGGCTCGGCGAGGAACGCCCGGGCGATGGTGATGAGCTGCTTCTCACCGGCGCTGACGTTGCTGCCTTCCTCGTCGATGACCGTGTCGTAGCCGTCGGGCAGGCTGCGCACGAACCGGTCCACGAAGGTGGCCTGGGCCGCGGCGAGGATCTCCTCCTCGGTCGCGTCCGGCCGCCCGTAGGCGATGTTGTCCCGGATGGTGCCGCCGAAGAGCCAGGTGTCCTGGAGCACCATGCCGATCCGGCCGCGCAGGTCGTCGCGGCGCATCGTCGTGATGTCCACCCCGTCGAGCGTGATCCGGCCGGCGTCCAGCTCGTAGAACCGCATGACCAGGTTGACAAGCGTGGTCTTGCCGGCGCCGGTCGGACCGACGATGGCCACCGTGTGACCCGGCTCGGCGACAAGTGACAGGTCGTCGATCAGCGGCTTGTCCGGCTCGTAGCGGAACGAGACATGTTCGAACTCGACCCGACCGTGCGGGTCGCCGACCCGGGCGGGCTCGACCGGGTCGGGGGTCTGTTCGTCGGCGTCGAGCACCGCGAAGACCCGTTCGGCTGACGCCACCCCGGACTGCAGGAGGTTGGCCATCGAGGCGAGTTGGGTGAGCGGCTGGGTGAACTGTCGGGAGTACTGGATGAACGCCTGCACGTCGCCGAGGCTCATCGTGCCGGAGGCGACCCGCAGGCCGCCGACCACGGCGATCGCCACGTAGCTCAGGTTTCCGATGAACATCATCGACGGCATGATGATCCCGGAGATGAACTGTGCGCCGAAGCTGGCCCGGAACAGCTCATCGTTCTTGGCGGCGAACGCGGCCTCCACCTCGCGCTGCCGGCCGAAGACCTTCACCAGCTCGTGACCGGTGTACGCCTCCTCGATCTGGCCGTTCAACTCGCCGGTGTGCTTCCACTGCGCGATGAACTGCTTCTGCGAGCGCTTGGCGATGCGCTGGGTGACGAGCACCGACAGTGGCACCGCGACCAGGGCCACCAGGGCCAGCAGCGGTGAGATCCAGAACATCACGGCCAGCACACCGATGACGGTCAGCAGCGAGGTGAGCAGCTGGCTGAGGGTCTGCTGGAGGCTTGTCGAGATGTTGTCGATGTCGTTTGTGACCCGGCTGAGCAGCTCACCGCGGGGCTGCCGGTCGAAGTACGGCAGCGGCAGCCGGTTGAGCTTCTCCTCCACCTCGGCGCGCAGCCGCAGCACGGTGCGCTGGACCACCCCGTTGAGCAGCCAGCCCTGCCACCAGGACAGCACGCCCGCCGCCAGGTAGAGCCCGAGCGCCAACAGCAGCACCCGACTCAGGGCGCTGAAGTCGATGCCCACCCCGGGCACCACGTCCATCCGGGCCAGCATGTCGGCGAAGCTGTCGTTGCCGCTGGCCCGGGCTGCTGCGACGGCCTGCTCGGCGGTGGTGCCGGCGGGCAGTTTCCGGCCGATCACCCCGGTGAAGATCAGGTCGGTGGCATGGCCGAGGATCTTCGGCCCGGCCACGCTGAACCCGACGCTCACCAGGGCCAACGTGATGATCGCGGACAGGTGCAGTCGGTGCGAGCGCAGCCGGCCGAGCAACCGTCGGGCGGACGGCCCGAAGTTCATCGACTTCTCGGCGGGCATCCCGGCACTCATCCACGCCGGACCGCCGCCCGGACGCCCGGGCGGCAGCCGCTTCGGCGTCGCCGCGCCGCCGCCGGGCGGCGACGCGTCCCCTCCCGGCGTCCGCTCGTCGCCGGCCGGCTTCTGACTGGGTACGGCCGCGGTGCGCGGCTCGTCGCGCTCGCTCATGCCGCCACCTCCGCCGTCTGCTGCGAAGCAACGATCTCGGCGTACGTCGGGCAGGTTTCCAACAATTCCGAGTGTCGTCCCACTCCGACGACCCCTCCATCCTCAAGAACGATGATCTGGTCGGCGTCGATGATCGTGGAGACCCGCTGGGCCACGATCACCACCGCGGACTGCGCGGTGACCGGCCGCAGCGCGGCTCTGAGTCGCGCGTCGGTGCCAAGGTCGAGCGCGGAGAACGAGTCGTCGAAGAGATAGATCTCCGGCTGCCGGACCAGGGCCCGGGCGATGGCCAGGCGCTGCCGCTGCCCACCGGAGACGGTGGTGCCGCCCTGCGCGATCGGCGCGTCCAGCCCGCCGGGCATCTGGGCCACGAAGTCCCGGGCCTGGGCGATCTCCAGCGCCGCCCACAACTCCTCGTCGGTGGCGTCCGGGTTGCCGTAGCGCAGGTTGCTGGCGACCGTCCCGGTGAACAGGTACGGCCGCTGCGGCACCAGGCCGATGCGCCGCCACAACTCGTCCGGTGCCAGTTCCCGCACGTCCACCCCGTCGACCAGCACCGCGCCAGCGGTGACGTCGACCAGGCGGGGGATCAGCGACAGCAGGGTCGTCTTGCCGGCACCGGTGCTACCGATGATCGCGGTGGTGGTGCCCGGGGTGGCCCGGAAGGAGATGTCCCGCAGCACCGGATCGACCGCGCCCGGGTATTGGAAGCGCACTCCGCGCAGCTCCAACTCGGCCCGGGTGGGCAGCTCGGTGACCGGCTCGGCGGCGGGGACCACCGAGGAGTCGGTGTCCAGCACTTCGACGATCCGCTCGGCGCAGACCGCCGCCCGGGGCACCATCATCAGCATGAAGGTGGCCATCATCACCGCCATCAGGATCTGCATCATGTACTGCAGGAACGCGGTGAGCGCGCCAATCTCGATCGCACTGGCATCGACCCGCTGCGCGCCGAACCAGAGCACTGCCACGCTGGAGACGTTCAGCACCAGCATGACCACCGGGAAGATCAGCGCCAGCAGGCGACCGGTCCGCAGAGCGGTGGCTGACAGCTCGGCGTTGGCGACGGCGAAACGATCCGTCTCGTACGGCTCGCGGACGAAGGCGCGGACGACCCGGATGCCGGTGATCTGCTCGCGGAGAACCCGGTTGACCGTGTCGATCCGGGTCTGCATCAGCCGGAAACCCGGCACCATCCGACGGATGATCGCGCCGAGCGCGACGGCGAGCACCGGCACGCTGACCAGCATCAGCCAGGAGAGCCCGACATCCTCGCGGAGCGCCATCACCACGCCGCCCACACTCATGATCGGCGCGGCGACCATCATGGTGCAGCTCATCAGGACGAGCATCTGCACCTGTTGCACGTCGTTGGTGTTGCGGGTGATCAGCGACGGTGCACCGAACCGGGCCACCTCGCGGGCGGAGAAGCGGTTGACGTGCCCGAACAACCTGGCCCGGACGTCCCGCCCGAAGCCCATCGCGGTCCGAGCGCCCAGGTAGACCGCGGCGATCGAACAGACGATCTGGATCAGGCTGACCAGCAGCATCCACCCGCCGGTGTGCACGATGTAACTGGTGTCGCCCTGAGCCACGCCCTTGTCGATGATGTCGGCGTTGAGGCTGGGCAGGTAGAGCGAGGCCATGGTGCCCACGAACTGGAGCAGCACCACGGCCAGCAACGGTCGTTGGTAGGAGCGCAGTTGGTTGCGCAGCAGTCGGATCAGCACGCCGGGTCCTTCGGTTCGGTTGGGCGTCCGGTCATCCGCGGGTCGTCCCCGCTGCCGATGACCTCGAGCAGGAACTCCCGGATCACCTGCGCCTTCTCTGGGTCGGCGTCGACCGAGGTGAGTGGGCGTCCGGAGTGCATCAGTGCGCTGAGCGCAGCCACCCGTTCCCGGCCGGCGGCGGTGAGGACGAGTCGGACGCTGCGTCGGTCGCTGTCGTCGCGCTGCCGCTCGACGAGCCCGTCGCGGGCCAGCGTGTCCACGATGCCGGTCAGGGTCGCCGGGCGGACGAAGCCCTTCTCGGCGACTTCCCGGTGGGGGAGCTCGCCGTGTCGGGCGAGCGTCATCAGGGTGACCATGCCGGCTTGGGTGAGGCTGTGCTCCTCGGCGAGGTAGCGATTCCATCGCTGCCCGACCAGGTGCCCGGCCACCACCAGCAGCCGGCCAAGCGGCACATCCTGGAGAGTGACGAGTTCCACGGGATGCAGATTAGCTCCCTGATAGTCAGGGGCCAAACGAAATTGCCGCACCAAGCCAACTAACAGCACCCCGCCCGCCCCGCCCGCCCGGTTGATCATGAGGTTATTGCCGCGACGCGCCGATGCGGAAGGCAATAACCTCATGATCAACGGGGGTGGGCGGGCGGGTGGGCGGGGTGGGTTACCAGCTTGTGGGGAGGGGCATTCCCTCGGTGAAGCCGGCGGCGCTCTGGACGCCGACGATCGCCCGCTCGTGGAACTGTGTCAGGTCCCGCGCACCGGCGTACGTGAAGGCGCTGCGTACCCCGGCGATGATCTCGTCGATCAGGTCCTCGACGCCGGGTCGGGCCGGGTCCAGATACATCCGGGCCGAGGAGATGCCCTCCTCGAACACCGCCTTGCGGGCCCGGTCGTACGGGCTGTCGTCGGCGGTACGCGCGCTGACCGCCCGAGCCGAGGCCATCCCGAAGCTCTCCTTGTACCGCCGGCCGTCCGCATCGGCGTACAGGTCACCGGGGGACTCGTAGGTGCCGGCGAACCACGAGCCGATCATCACGTTCGACGCCCCGGCGGCGAGCGCGAGCGCCACGTCCCGTGGGTGCCGCACCCCGCCGTCGGCCCAGACGTGCCGGCCCAACTGCCGGGCTGCGGTCGCGCAGTCGAGTACGGCGGAGAACTGCGGCCGTCCCACGCCGGTCATCATCCGGGTCGTGCACATCGCGCCCGGCCCGACACCCACCTTGATGATGTCCGCCCCCGCCTCGACGAGGTCGCGTACGCCCTCGGCGGTGACCACGTTGCCGGCCGCCACCGGCACCCCCGGGTCCAGCTTGCGGACCGCCTGAAGCGCGGAGATCATCCGAGCCTGGTGGCCGTGCGCGGTGTCCACGACCAGCGTGTCCACGCCCGCCTCCAGCAGCGCCGCGGCCTTGCCGGTCACGTCGCCGTTGATCCCGACGGCCGCCGCGATGCGAAGCCGGCCCTGATCGTCCACGGCCGGCGTGTAGAGCGTGGCGCGCAGCGCGCCCTGGCGGGTCAGCACCCCGACCAGCCGGCCGTCGGCGTCCACCACCGGGGCGAGCCGACGACGACCGGCGGAGAGCAGGTCGAAACCGGTACGCGGGTCCGCGTCCGCCGGGACGGTGTGCAGCTCGGTGGACATGACGTGACGCAGTTGAGCGAACCTGTCCACCCCCGTGGTGTCCGCCTCGGTGACCACGCCCATCGGCCGGCCGGCCTCGTCGACGACGATCACCGCACCGTGCGAGCGCTTGGGCAGCAGGTGGATGGCGTCACCCACGGTCTCGGTCGGGCCCAGGGTGATCGGCGTGTCGTAGACCAGGTGCCGCTGCTTCACCCAGGCGACGACGTTTGCGACCACCTCGATCGGGATGTCCTGCGGAATCACCGCGATCGCGCCCCGGCGGGCCACCGTCTCGGCCATCCGCCGGCCGGCGACCGCGGTCATGTTCGACACCACAAGCGGGATGGTGGTGCCGGTGCCGTCACCGGTGGACAGGTCGACGTCGAGCCGGGAACCCAGGTCGGAACGGGCCGGCGCCATGAAGACGTCGGTATAGGTCAGGTCGTGCGCGGGGACCGCGCCGTGAAGGAACCGCACCCGGCCCATCATCCCCGCTCGTGGAGCGTCCCGCCGCCGGTGGTCGTGGAAAACACTCTCACCGCCGTGATTGCCGTTGGCCTGGTCCGGGGTGGCGTCGTCGGTGCCCGCCGTCAGAATCGGTCAGCCCAACAGGAGCGCCGCGGCGAGCCCTGCCATCACGACGGCGATGATCGCGTCCAGCACCCGCCAGGCGACGGCACGGGCGAGCAGCGGCGCCAGGCGCTGCGCACCGACGCCGAGCGCGGTGAACCAGACCACGCTGGCCAGGGTGGCCCCGGCGCCGAAGACCCACCGGTGCGGGTGCTGTTGGGCCACGCCGCCGAGGAGCAGCACGGTGTCCAGGTAGACGTGGGGGTTCAGGTAGGTGAAGGCGGCGCAGGCGAGCAGGGTCGCCCCCAACGTGGCCGGCGGCCGCTCGGTGGGCAGCAGGGCGCCAGGACGTAGGGCGCGGCGGGCGGCGAGCGCCGCGTAGCAGAGGAGGAACGCCGCGCCGCCCCAGCGGATCGCCGTCAGGAGGCCCGGTCGGCCCGTCACCAGTGAACCGACCCCGGCCACGCCCGCCATGATCAGCAGAGCGTCCGACGCGGCGCAGGTGAGCACCACGGGTACGACGTGCTCGCGACGCAGACCCTGGCGTAGGACGAAGGCGTTCTGAGCGCCGATGGCGACGATGAGCGCGATGGAGATCGAGAAGCCGGCGACGGCGGAGGTGAGCACGGATCGACGCTAGAGCTGTCGACAGCCACCAGTCCAACTAAAGATTTTGACGCAACTTAAGCTCTGCTGATGGATGGTCTCGATTCGGCGCAACTGCGGACGCTCGCTGCGGTGGTGGCGGAGGGCAGCTTCGACGCGGCGGCCCGGCTGCTGCACGTCACCCCGTCGGCGGTGAGCCAACGGATCAAGGCGCTGGAGGAGACCGTGGGCCAGGTGCTGGTCCGCCGCGCCCGACCGTGCGTGGCAACCGACGCCGGCCGCCCGCTCCTGCGCCTGGCCGGCCAGCTCACGCTTCTCGAACGGGAGGCACTTGCCGATGCTCGCGGCCCGCTGGCCGGCGGCGGTCGCGTCCGGGTCGCCGTGGTGGTCAACGCGGACTCACTGGCCGCCTGGTTTCCCGCCGCGCTGGCCCGGTTGCCGCAGCGGGCCGGGCTCTCGTTCGACCTGCGGCAGGACGATCAGGACCACACCGCCGAACTGCTCCGTGACGGTTCGGTGACGGCGGCGGTCACCGCCCAGCGCGAGGCCGTGCAGGGCTGCCGGGTGCTGCCGCTCGGAGCCATGCGCTACCTCGCGCTGGCCACGCCGGAATTCGCGGCGTCCCACTTCGTCGGAGGGTTCACCGCTTCCGCGCTGGCGGACGCGCCGCTGGTCGTCTTCGACCGGAAGGATCGCGTGCAACACCGCTTCATCGAGGCGGTGGCGGGTCGGCCGTTCGACCCGCCGGTGCACTACGTGCCGTCGGTGCCGGCCATCAGTGCGGTGATCCGGCTCGGGTTGGGCTGGAGTCTGGTGCCGGAACAGATCGCCCAGGCCGACCTCGCCGCCGGTCGCTGTGTCAACCTCGCGCCGGGCCGACACCTGGACGTCCCGCTCTACTGGCAGCACTGGCGGCTGGAGTCGGATGTGCTGAATGCCCTGACCGCCGCCGTCCGAGCGGTTGCCGCCGAGAACCTGCGCTGACCGCTGACCGGCCGCGCCGGCTGGTCGGTCGCACTGGCTGCCCGCCGGCCGCACCGGCCGCGCCGATTGCCCGCCGGCTGGCCGGTCGCGAAGGCCTGCCCGCGGGCAGGCCTTCGCGGACAGCTCAGGCGATGGTGCAGATGGGGGCACCGGCGGTGATCACGGCGCCGACCTCGGCGGTGAGCCCGCTGACCGTGCCCGCCTTGTGGGCGTGCAGCGGCTGCTCCATCTTCATCGCCTCCAACACCACCACCAGGTCGCCCTCGGCCACGGTGTCACCGTCCGCCACCGCGATCTTGACGATGGTGCCCTGCATGGGTGAGGCGAGCGCGTCGCCGCTGACCGGGGCGCCCGCCTTGGCTCCGCCGCCGCGCCGGGCCGGCTTACGGGTGGCGGGTGCTGCGGTGGTCGTACTCCCGGCCAAGCCGGCGGGGAGGCTGACCTCGAGGCGCTTGCCACCCACCTCGACCACGACGGTCTCGCGCTCTGCCGGCGCCTCGGCGGCGCCGACGGCGGCGGCGAACGGCGGGACGGTGTTGTGGAACTCCGTCTCGATCCACCGGGTGTGCACGGTGAACGGCTCGGCGGTGAACGCCTCGTCCCGCACGACCAGGCGGTGGAACGGCAGCGCGGTTGCCATGCCGTCGAGGACCATCTCGTCCAGCGCCCGGCGGGCGCGCTCCAATGCCTCGGTGCGCGTCTCACCAGTGATGATCACCTTGGCCAGCAGCGAGTCGAAGTTGCCGCCGATCACGTCGCCGGCCGAGATGCCGGTGTCGACCCGCACACCCGGGCCGGTGGGCAGTCGCAGCGCCGTGACCGTGCCGGGGGCGGGCAGGAAGTTGCGGCCCGGGTCCTCGCCGTTGATCCGGAACTCGATCGAGTGTCCGCGCGGCGTCGGGTCCTCGGTGATCCGCAGCTTGTCACCGTCGGCGATCCGGAACTGCTCGCGCACCAGGTCGATGCCGGCGGTCTCCTCGGTGACCGGGTGCTCGACCTGGAGTCGGGTGTTGACTTCCAGGAAGGAGATGGTGCCGTCCACGCCGACCAGGTATTCGACCGTCCCGGCGCCGTGGTAGCCGGCCTCGCGGCAGATGGCCTTGGCGCTGTCGTGGATCTGTGCCCGCTGGGCGTCGGTGAGGAATGGCGCGGGCGCCTCCTCCACGAGCTTCTGGTGCCGACGCTGCAGCGAGCAGTCGCGGGTGCCCACCACGATCACGTTGCCGTGCTGGTCGGCGAGGACCTGCGCCTCGACGTGCCGGGGCTGGTCCAGGTAACGCTCGACGAAGCACTCGCCCCGACCGAACGCCGCGACCGCCTCGCGCGTGGCCGATTCGAAGAGCTGGGGAATCTCATCCATGGTCCGGGCGACCTTGAGGCCGCGCCCGCCCCCGCCGAAGGCGGCCTTGATGGCGACCGGCAGGCCGTGGTCGACGGCGAACGCCATCACCTCGTCCGGGCTGGCCACCGGGTCCGGAGTGCCGGGGACCAGCGGGGCGCCAGCGCGCTGGGCGATGTGTCGGGCGGTGACCTTGTCGCCCAGGTCACGGATCGCCTGCGGGGTGGGACCGATCCAGGTCAGCCCGGCGTCGATGACGGCCTGGGCGAAGTCGGCGTTCTCGGACAGGAAGCCGTAACCGGGGTGCACGGCATCGGCGCCGGCCCGGGCGGCCACGTCGAGCAGCTTGTCGATGCGCAGGTACGTGTCGGTCGCGCTGTCCCCGCCGAGCGCGTACGCCTCGTCCGCGAGGGTGGCGTGCAGGGCCTCACGGTCGGAGTCCGCGTACACGGCGACGCTGCCCAAGCCGGCGTCGCGGCACGCACGGATCACCCGGACGGCGATCTCGCCGCGGTTGGCGATGAGTACCTTGCGCACCTTCGTGGCTCCTCCCGGGCAGGTTACTGACGGGGAGTGTATCGGCCGCCCACCTGGCCCTAACGATCGCTCAGTGTGGGATGCCGCACTGAGCCGAAACGCTCTAGTCAAACTTGGCTATTACGCTTATCGGGTGTCTGCGACTCGAATGATGATCCTCGGTCTGGTGCGGTGGATGCAGCCCGTGCACGGCTACGACGTGCGCCGCGAGCTGTTGAGCTGGAGCGCCGACAAGTGGGCGAACGTGCAGCCCGGCTCGATCTACCACGCCCTGCGCAAACTCACCGAGGAAGGCCTGCTCCGCGCCGTCGCGACCGAGCAGGTCGGCGCCCGTCCGGCCCGGACCACGTACGAGGTGACCGCCAAGGGGGACGACGAGTTCGAGACGCTGCTGCGCAACCTCTGGTGGAACCTCAGCGAGCCAACCGACCCCTTCACTGCGGCCTTCTCCTTCCTGCCGGCCATGCCGCGCGCCGAGGCCGCTGCGGCCCTGCGCAACCGGGCCAATCTGCTGCGCGCCGGCGTCGAGTCGATGCGCGCCTCGATCGAGTCGGACTGGGTGCGTAACCGGAAGCCAGTGCACGTGGGCTGGATGTTCGAGCTGTGGGCGGTGCGGGCGGAGGCGGAGGTGGGGTGGTGTGAACGGATCGCGGAACGGATCGACTCCGGAGTGTCGTACCTGCCTGCTGAGCTGGAGAACGAGGAGGGTTGGTCGGGCTGGAGGGAGCGCAGGGAGCCGCCGACCGCAGCCAACGCGAAATAATCAACGTTGACTAAAAAAGTTATATCGCGTTAGCCTGCTCTCGGCACAGCGGGGGAGTGCGTCGTCCGGCGTCGTCCCACTCGAAGGCCGGCCCGACCGGCCCGACCGACCAGGAGCAGAGATGATCGAGACCAGGGGGCTACGAAAGTCGTTCCGCTCCCGCGCGGGTCGAGAGACGAAGACGGTGGACGCCGTGCGGGGCGTCAACCTGGAGGTTGCCAAGGGTGAGATCTTCGGCTTCCTCGGCCCGAACGGCGCCGGCAAGACCACCACGCTGCGGATGCTCGCCACGCTGATCGAGCCAGACGGTGGCGAGGCCACCATCGCGGGCGCCGACCTGCGCAAGGACCCGGCCGAGGTGCGCCGCCGCATCGGCTACGTCCCGCAGGGCGGCAGCACCTGGGACGAGTCCACCGCCCGTGAAGAGCTGGTGCTGCACGCGCGGATGTACGGCATCGGCAAGGCCGACGCGCAGCGCCGCGCCACCCGTGCCCTGGACGCCTTCCAGCTCACCGAGTACGCCGACCGCAAGTGCAAGACCTACTCCGGCGGTCAGCGCCGGCGGGTCGAGATCGCGCTCGGCATCATCCACGAGCCGAAGATCGTCTTCCTGGACGAGCCGACCACCGGCCTCGACCCGCAGAGCCGCGCCCACATGTGGGACGAGATCCGGCGGCTACGCGCCGACGGGATGACCGTCTTCATCACCACGCACTACCTGGACGAGGCCGACGCGCTCTGCGACCGGATCGCGATCATGGACAACGGCGAGTTGGTGGCCGAGGGCACGCCGGCCGAGCTCAAACGGGAGATCTCCGGCGACGTGGTGCTGGTCGGCCTCGACCCGACCGCCACCGAGCAGGCCACCAAGGCGCTCGACGGCGAGCCGTACGTCAACAAGCTGGAGACCGCCGATGAGGGCGGCCTGCGCCTCTACGTCGACGACGGCGCCACCGCCATCCCGCAGGTGCTGCGCAGGCTCGACCACGCTGGGCTGGAGCTGCGCTCGATCGAGCTGCACCGACCCAGCCTGGACGACGTCTTCCTCACCAAGACCGGCCGCTCGCTGCGCGAGTCCTGACCACCGGAGACGACTCATGAAATTCGCCCGTGACACCTGGCTGATCTTCCAGCGCCAAACCCATCTCCTGCTGCGCAACCCGGTCTGGGTCTTCGTCGGCGTGTTCCAGCCGGTCATGTACCTGCTGCTGTTCGCCCCACTGCTCAAGCCCGCACTGAACGCGCCCACCCAGGCCGCCGCCTACAAGATCTTCGTACCCGGTCTGCTGGTGTTGCTCGCGATCTTCGGTGGCCTGTTCCAGGGCTTCGGCCTGATCGCCGAGCTGCGCGCCGGCGTCATCGAACGCTCCCGGGTCACCCCGATCAGCCGCCTCGCCCTGCTACTCGGCCGCTCACTGCGCGACGTGGTCTCGCTCATCGTGCAGGCGGTCATCATCACCCTGCTGGCGCTCCTGTTCGACCTGCGGGTGTTCATCGGTGACCTGCTACTGGCGTACCTGATGCTCGCCCTGATCGCCCTCATGACCTCGGCCGTCTCCTACGGCGTCGCGCTCAAGGTCAAGAGCGAGGACGCGCTGGCCCCCCTGATGAACACCGTGGCGCAGCCGGTGCTGCTGCTCTCCGGCATCCTGCTGCCGCTGACCTTCGCACCCGGCTGGTTGCGGGGCATCGCCGACTGGAACCCGTTCTCCTGGGCGGTCGACGGCACCCGGGCGCTGTTCGCCGGTGACCTGGGCAGCGACAAGGTCTGGCAGGGCCTGACCATCACCGCGGTCCTCGCCGCCCTGGGGGTCTACTGGGCCGCCCGGCAGTTCGCCCGCAGCGTCCGCTAGTTCACGCTCCTGGACGTCGGGGTGTCCGTCTTGTGAGGACACCCCGACGTCCGCGTCTGGGCGTGCTTCCCGGTGCTCAGCGCACCCGGGCGAGCGTCAGACCGTCCGAGATCGGCAGCATCACCGGCTCCACCCGGACGTCGGCGATGACCTCGTCGTTGAAAGCGGCGATAGCCCGGTCGTTGGCGTCCTGCGGGGCGATCACCCGGCCGCCGCGCAGCACGTTGTCGACGGCGATCACGCCGCCCGGCCGCATCCGGGGCACCAGCTCCGCCCAGTAGACCGGGTATCCCGTCTTGTCCGCATCGATGAACGCGAAGTCCAGGTGACGCTCGTGCGGCAGCTCCCGCAGCCTGTCGCCGGCCGGGCCGATGCGCAGGTCGATCCGGTCCTGCACCCCGGCCCGAGCCCAGTAGCGCCGGGCGATGCCGGTGAACTCCTCGGAAATGTCGAAGCAGGTCAGCCGCCCACCCTCCGGCAAGCCGCGGGCGATCGCCAGCGATGAGAGCCCGGTGAACGTGCCGACCTCAACGGCCTGCCGTACGTCGAGCAGCCGGGTGAGGAACGTCAGGAAGGCGGCCTGCTCCGGGGCCACCTGCATGGTGGCCTGATCCGGCAGCACCGACCGCGTTTCCTCGGCCAGGTCCCGGATGATCTCGTCCGGCGGGGAGCCGTGTGCGATCAGGTAGGCGTGCAGCTCGTCGGTGAGCGGGATCGATTTATTGGTCATGACCGGACGTTACCGAGCGGCTCGACCGATTGACCCCCGGGCGCGACCTTCGTCCACAGGTCGGTGAGCTGCAGACCCAGCTCGGCGAGGAGCCGACGCAGCAGCGGCATCGACAGCCCGATCACCGTCCCCGGGTCACCCTCGATCCGCTCCACGAACGGCCCACCCAGCCCGTCGATGGTGAACGCGCCGGCCACCGCCAACGGCTCGCCACTTGCCACGTACGCGGCGATCTCGTCATCGCTGATGTCCGCGAAGTGGACAGTGGTCGAGGCGACCGCCTCCGCACGTCGCCCGGCGGTAACGTCGATGAGGCAGTGCCCGCTGTGCAGAACGCCACTGCGCCCCCGCATCCGCTGCCATCGCCGGGTCGCATCCGCCGAGTCCGCTGGCTTGCCGAGGATCTCCCCATCGAACGCGAGCACCGAGTCGCAGCCGATCACCAGCGTCCGCTGGTCGGCACCAGGGCTGAGCCGGGTCAACACCGCCTGCGCCTTCAGCCGAGCCAACTCCAGGCACAACTCCTCGGCCCGTTCGGTCACCACTAGGGACTCGTCTACCCCGCTGACCAGCACATCCGGCTCAATTCCGGCGGCCTTGAGGGACTTGAGACGGGCAGGGCTCGCTGAGGCGAGCACGAGGCGGAGCGGCAGAGTTTCAGACACCCGCCCGACGTTACCGGCTCCCCACCCCCGCAACGGCCTCCCGCCGCTCATGCCGAGCGGCCGTGATCCACGCTCTGGCGGCCGTGATCCAGGCTCTGGCGGCCGTGATCCAGGCTCTGGCGGCCGTGATCCACGCTCTGGCGGCCGTGATCCACGCTCTGGCGGCCTTGATCCAGGCTCTGGCGGCCGTGATTCACGCTCTGGCGGCCTTGATCCACTCCATATCGCCGACATGGGCCTATCCGAGCGATCGGATCCCGCAATATCGCCGATATGGAGTCGATCAACCCGGCGAGCGACCCGGCCCCACCGCCATCGGCCCGCTTTCGCCGAAATGCGGCTATCCCACCGGCCCCAGGCGCTGTCAAACCAAGGCAACCGAGTCGAGCGCCGGGCCGCCGGCCAATCAGCGACTAATCCTCGGCGGCGGATCATCGCCACGCCTACGCCGCCGCGCCACCACCGCCCATCCGACCCCGGCAGCCAAGATCACCCCAAGGGTGGCCAGGCCACGTGCGGTCGCACCGCTGCCCTCATCACCCGGCAGAGCACCCGCCGTCGTCGCCGGACCAGCACCGGCCGGCGCGCTCACAGACTCAAACCCCAGCGGCGGTACGTCCGCCGTCAGCGCCGCCACAAGATCGATCACGCCATAGCCGTACTCGTCGTCGCGCCCAGGCGCGCCCTTGTCGACCGCGGTTGCCGTGAGTCGGTGCGCCACCTCCCGCGCCGGCAGGTAGGGGTATTTGGACCGAATCAACGCCGCGGCCCCCGCCACGATCGCCGTTGCGTCAGAGGTTCCGGTGCCTTTGCGGTACTTGCCATCGATGCTCGTGCTGTAAATGTCGACAGCCGGTGCAACCACGTCAATCTCCGGTCCGGTCACTGAAAAGCTCGCAGAGTTCCCGCTTCGGTCGACGCCGCCCACGGCGATGACACCGGGGTAGGCTGCGGGAAAGCTGACAAATTGATCGCGTGGCTTGTTGCCTGCCCCTGCAACAACGACGATATTTGCTTGTACCGCCATCTCGACGGCGCGCTGTAGCCGGGTGTTCGGCCCTGCCACGGAAGAGATGCTGACAACCGAAGCGCCCTTGGTGACGGCATACTCAATTCCAGCCGCAAGGTTATCGCTGCTGCCATCTTGATCTGTTTGACTAGTTCGAATGGGTAGAATGCTGGATTCTGGAGCGATACCGAGAGCGCCGATGTTGCCCGGCTGTCCATGCGCAGCGATTAGGCCGGCCATCCCGGTGCCATGGCTACTCTCGTCCTGCTGACCATCCGACCCGTCAGAGAGGACGTCGGTGCCAGTTAGGAGATTATTCTGCAAGTCGGGGTGAGGTGCCACGCCGGTGTCGGGTACCGCCACGACCACTCCCTTGCCGCGACTAATCTTCTGCGCTTCCGCAATTTTGAGGTAGCTCAGGTGCCACTGGTCCTTGCGTACAAGATTGGTGCCTGACGGAGTCGGGTTTGCTTGCGCTTGCCCCGGAGTAGAAAGCAGGGCGGCCGTGAGGCTGAGGCTTGCCAGAATCGATCTCGAAGTCCGCAGGATCAACGTGTGCGACCAATGGCCGGGCCGGGATCGATGGGGTCATCTTCATTCCGTGGTTGAAGAACTGGAGCGACGCCCTCGTCTGTCTCCCAGGGGTGGTCAGGGTCCCAGCGAGGCTTCTCGTCATCCGGTGATGGCCGGAGGTCTGGCCGAGCAGGGGCAATGCCACCGGGGCTTGTATTGATGCCGCCGTTAATACCGGCACCACTGCCGAACGGCGGAATTCCATGCATCGCTCCTGAGCCTCGGCCGCCGCCAGGGCGAGAGCCTGCACCGCCAGTGGGTCCGGTTCCGGCACCGCCACCGCCGATTAGGCCGCCCACCGGGTTAATGCGGCGGGGCGCGCCGGCGCCGCCCCCAGATTGGCCGATCCCCATTCCAGGCGTCCCACCGATTAGCCCATTGGGCGGCATCGGACGTGGTTGGGCAGTGGGGTTACCCCTAGTGCCGGTCCCGCCGGGGGAATGGTCGGTCGGGTGGGACTGCGTGCGCCCTGTCCCTGGGGTATAACCGCGCGCAGAAATAACAGGAGGCAGAGGCGGTGCCCCGAAACCAGGTGTTGAACTGGATGGCGTTAGCGGCGTAGCACTGTTCGGCGGGACGAGGTGCCCGGGGTTAGGGGCGGTTGCATTGCCTGTGCCGCCAAGCACTGGTCCGATGCCGGACTTCGTCGGTGACGGAGCCTGACCTGCGGCGGCGCTTGGTCGAATTGTCGGGGACCGTCGAATTGGCACTGGGACTACTGGAGGAATGATGGGAGCAGCATAATGCGGACCGTAAACGTCCGGGTCGCCCTGATCGATCCCGGGATTGGCTCTCGGGCTGGGTGGTGGTTTTTGGAGGGTTGCTTGGGCTTGTTGGAGTTCGCTGCTGAGGTTGAACATCGCGGCCCGTGCCTGCACATTCAGCCGTTCCAGTTCGGCGTCAGTGACAGGCGCCTCAGTGACTCGGTTTCCCATCACTGCTTTGGGGTCGGCGGCCATCGACTCGTACGCCTGCTTTTGTTGGAACTTGGTCGCGTACTCCTCGTGGATCTTGCGGAGTGTGGCGCGGGTGGTGCTGATGGCCTGGGTGGCGGCGGAAAGTGCGGTGTAGTTCGCGGCGGCGGCGTTGTGGGTGCGCTGCACTTTGTCGATCAGTTCGTCGAGTTCGGCGAGGTACGTGCTGGAGGCGGCGCTGGTTTCTGGTGGCCATGCCTCGGCGAGCCCGCGCCGGTATTCCTGGAGGCGGCTGAGGTGGATTTGCGCCAAATCGCAGACCTTGCGCCAGCCGGCGACCTGCTTCCAGTGGTTGGTGGTGTCGTGGTCGTGGAGGCAGGCCCACATGCTGTTGACGTCCATCAGTTGCCAGTCGGTGAGGCCGGATGTGCGGCCGGTGCCCCGTTCGATCACGGCAGCACCACCGGCCTTTCGGCGTCAGGGCCGGTCGGGTCGGTCAGCATCGGTGTCGGGCCGCCGGGCAGCATGGTCGTCGGGTCGGCGAGGGCCTGGCGCACGTCCACCACTCGTGCGGCGGTGAAGGCGTCGCTGTCGGCGTATCGGGTGGCGACCTGATCGGCGGCGGCAGCCAGATGGCCGGTGGCGCCGCGGACGGCGTACACCATGTCGGCGGTGGCCTGCTGCGTCTCGTGGTGCGCGTGCAGGAACGTGACCAGCTCGATGAAGGCGTCGCACGGGTTGGGCAGCTTGGCGGACATATCTTCGGCGATGTACGACAGGTGGGGCGCGTAGTTGCTCTCGACCTCGGCGGCGAGCCGGTCGGCGAACTCTCTGAGCTGGCTGATGTCGGCCTCAATGCCGCTGTAACCGCGCAGCCAGGGCGCTGGCCGGTTCTCTTCGGGGATCATTGATCCTCCCTACCTGTCACGGCACCGTTTCCCTGAGTGAGGGTAACGGCTCCGCGCGGCCCCTGGCAGCCCCCGTTACGGCGGAACGGGTCAGCGGGGCAAACCGGCGGCGGGTCGGGTCAGTGGGGCAGGCCGGCGGTGCGCCACCCGGCAGGGCTGGCCGGTCGGCCGCTGCGCGCCCAGGCGGACGTGGTTGTCGGCGCGGGAGCGGGGGCCGGGCGGGACCGGACGATGATCGCCCCCACCAGGGCGGCCAGTTCCTCGGCGGTCGGCACGCCGCGTACGACCCGGAGCAGCGGCTCTTCGGCAGACATGACGCCAGGGTACGCGGCGCGAAGTTGCGTGAAGCGCACAGTGGCGTGCCGGCGGTGTGAGCGTCGGGGGGGCCGGGTACCGTCTCACCGATGTCGAGTGCGCTTCCCCAACTTGTCGCTGACCGATACCGGCTCCTGTCGCCGCTCGGCCAGGGTGGCATGGGCCGGGTGTGGAAGGCGCGCGACGAGGTGCTGCACCGGGACGTCGCGATCAAGGAGTTGGTGCCGCCGCCCGGTCTCACCGACGAGGAGCGCCGCGAGATGCGGGAGCGCTCGTTGCGCGAGGCCAGGGCCATTGCCCGGCTCAACCACGCCAACGTGGTCCGCATCTTCGACGTGCTGCGCACCGACGGCGATCCGTGGATCGTCATGGAGTACGTGGCGTCGAAGTCTTTGCAGGACACTCTCGCCGAAGACGGTCCGGTGTCGGTGGCCCGCACGGTGGAGATCGGCCTCGGCGTGCTGGGTGCGCTCAGCGCCGCGCACAAGGCGGGTGTCATGCACCGCGACGTCAAGCCTGGCAATGTGCTGCTCGGCGACGACGGCCGGGTGGTGCTGACCGATTTTGGTCTCGCCACCATCCCCGGCGACCCCAACGTGACCCGCACCGGCATGGTGCTCGGCTCGCCCGCGTACATCTCGCCGGAGCGGGCTCGGGATGGCACGGCCGGGCCGGAGGCCGACCTCTGGTCGCTGGGCGCGACGCTTTACGCGGCGGTCGAGGGCAAGTCGCCGTACGCCCGGCCGTCGGCGATCGGCACCCTGGCCGCGTTGGCCACCGAGCCGATTCCGCCGCCGAAGAACGCCGGTCCGCTCAAGGCCGTGCTGAACGGGCTGCTGCGGAAGGACCCGAACGAGCGGATCACCGCCGAGGTGGCGGAGCGGTTGCTGCGCCGCGCCGGGGGCAAGCGGGCGCGCGGGATTTCACTGCTTGATGGCGTACGCCGGCCTGGGCCGAACGGCCCGCGCGAGCCGCGCCCGCCGCTGGTCCCCGCGCCGCGACCGGCCGAGAGTGCCGACCGGCCGGTGTCGCCGCCGCCGGCCGCCGCCGCGACCTCGGTTGCCGCTGCTGCGGGCCCCGCCGCCGATGCCACGCCGACGGCCGTCGTCGGATCCGGTGCGGACGCCGAGCCGACCGCGACGGTGCCGGCCGAGCCGACGGCGACGATCGACCGTCCGTCCGATGCCGACCCGACCGCGAAGGTCACGGCCGCGGGCGACACGACCGGCGACGGTACGACGCACACCGGTGACGGCACGACGGACGCCGAGGACGAACCGACGGTCGTCGACGGTCCACCGGTGGCTCCGGAACAGCGCAAGCCGTCGACGCCGACGGCGCTCATGCCGCCGTTGAGTCCGGCCGGTCGTGCGCCGGTTCCGCCGTCGGACGGTACGAAGCCGAACAACACCCGACGCAACGTGCTGATCGGGGCGCTTGTGGCCCTGCTGCTGATCGGCCTCGTGGTGATCGTGCCGATGCTCACCGACGGCGACGACAAGAGCCCGCAGGTCGGCCCGACCGGGGCTGCCGCGACGTCTGCGTCCGCGCCGACGTCCGCGCCAGCGGCACCCCCGCCCACCACGGGCGCCCCCAGCGTTTCGCCCTCGGCCACGCCCTCCGTCGACCCGAACGCGCTGCCGGCGGGCTGGAAGCTGCACAAGGACCCGGCCGGCTTCACCCTGCCGATCCCCGACGGTTGGGTGCGCGAGGAGGTCAGCCGCGACACTGTCGTCTTCGACGAGTCCAACGGCCCGGGTGAGTTGCTCGTGCAGTGGACGCCGAGGCCCGAGAAGGACGCCTACGCAAACTGGGTGCGGATCGAGCCGGGTCGCAAGGACATCGTGAAGAACTATCAGAAGCTTGGCATCGTGCACTGCAACTTCTGGAAGACCTGCTCCGACTGGGAGTGGCTGGAGACCCGTGACGGGCAGCGGATCCACGTTCGTAACCGGGGGTTCGTGACGGCCAGTAACCGGGGCTACGCCCTGCGGTGGGAGATCGCGGACAAGGACTGGCAGGCCAACCTGCCGAACTTCGACCGGATCGCCAAGGGTTTCGTGCCCGACCGCCAGGACTGAAACTGATTCGCATGACCTTCCGTCGTCCTGGGTAATTGACCTTCGACGACGGAGGGAGGCACGACATGGGTTACCGACGGAGGGACACTCGGCCCCGACTGGCACTGTGGATGCTCGTCGCGCTCGGCGACGCGATCCTGCTGCTGGTCAGCGTGGGGATGCCGGCGCTCATCGCACTGCTCAGCGTCGTGATCGTTGCCGGCTTCGGGGTGACTGCCTGGCGGCTCACCCACCGGGCTGCTCTGGCTCGTGCGGAAGCTGCGGTCCCGGTTCTGGGCCGACGGCGGGCTTGACCCGTACCCGATGGTGTGGCGGCAGCCGGACCGATTGTCGACCGTGTGGTGACCGTCGATCCCGCTGCCGCCAACGGCCCGATCAGGTGTTGTTGGCCAAGGCGATCAGCCGGCTACGGTCGCCGTTCCAGTAGTTGCGGTCCACGTTGCCGCTGATCCCGGAGACGGCGCCGGTGCTGGTGTACTGCCAGAAGCTCCACACTGGAGCGCCGGCCGGAAGGGCGCCAGGCGCGCTCGCCCAGCGGGCCAGCCAGAGCGGGTGGTTCGCCCACGGGCCGGTCCAGCTGCCGGTGCACTGGTTCCACCAGCTCGTGGTGGTGTAGATGACGGCGTATCGACCGGTGCGGGAGCGGTACGTGTTGAGGAAGTCCTGCACCCAGTTGCGCATCCCGGTGGTGCTGAGCCCGTAGCAGTAGCCGCCGCTGTACGGGTTGGCCTCGATGTCCAGCGCGGCCGGCAGGGTGCGGCTGTCCGCCGACCAGGCGCCGCCGTTGGAGGCCAGGTAGTTTGCCTGGGTCGAGCCGGCGGAGATGTTCGGTCGTGCGAAGTGGTACGCCCCGCGGATCACCCCGGCGTTGTACGCGTTGACGTAGTTCGCGTTGAAGTTCGCATCCTTGTAGCTGGTGCCCTCGGTTGCCTTGATGAAGGCGAACTGGATGCCCGCGTTGCGGACGCTGGTCCAGTTGATGGTGCCCTGGTAGCGGGACACGTCGATGCCGGGTGTGGTGGCGGCGGCCGCCGGTCCGGCGGTCGCGACCAGGGCCGCCGCCGCGGTGGCGAGGACGGTGAGGCCGGCCGCGAGCGCGCGGCGCAGCGATGATCGAGTACGGGCCATGAGTGCCTCCAAGGACGTCGCTCTATCGACGTCCATCTTTGGAGGTAAGTACCCTAGATCGCAAGGTGCGTTGAAAAAAGCTTCATGGACGGGTGTTGGTCGCCCGGCGATCGGAGCGGAACGAGTCAGCCCAGGGTGACCGGGTCGAGTTGCCAGCGGAACGGCTCGACGACGGCCAGCGTCTCGCCGGCCTTGGCCACCCGGTCCTCGACGTAGTGCTCACCGTCGAGCCGGTGGAGCCGCAGCGAGTGACCGTCGCCGTCCTGCTCGACCAGCAGGTACCAGGGTATTCGCGCGATGGCGTAGAGCTGCATCTTGACCAGCCGGTCGGCGGCGGCGTTGCCGGGCGAGACGATTTCGCCGACGAGCACCACCCGGTCGGGGTCGAGGAAGGTGCCGTCGTCATCGACATCGGTCACAACGAGGTCCGGAATGACGACTCGATCAACGCCGAGCCGGACGTTGATCGCATCGTAGACCGACAGGCCGTGGAGGTCTGCCGCTGCTTCGATGCTGTTCGCCAGCCGGCGCGACACCCGCTGGTGCCGTCGGCTCGGGGCAGGGCTCACCAGCAGGCTCCCGTCGAGCAGTTCGATCCGGTCAGACGTTTCGCCCAAGGCGAAGTAGTCGGCCTCGGTCCACAGGCCGATGTGCGGCTCCAGGGGCGCTGCGCTCACCCGCGTTCACCTCCCGCTCGACTCGCTACCCGATCAGTCTCCCAGGATACGAGCCGGTGCTCCGAGAGCGACACGGAACGCCGCCGGTAGGCTCGCGCCCCATGATGTCGATCGACGGGTTGAGCGATCTGTGGGACACGCTGTTCGGCGCGCAGCCGGACCCGCCCCCGCTGCTTGTGCTGATCACCGCGGCGGTCGCGCTGGTGGTGGTGTCCACCCGACTGCCGTGGCGGATCGCCCGCAACGCCATCACGATCGCGCACGAGGGTGGGCACGCCCTGGTCGCGTTGCTCACCGGTCGCAAGCTGCGTGGCATCCGGCTGCACTCGGACACGTCCGGGCTGACCCTCTCCGCCGGCCGTCCCACCGGGCCGGGCATGATCCTCACCCTGCTCGCCGGGTACGTCGCCCCGCCGCTGGTCGGTCTGGCCGGCGCCTGGCTGCTCGGCGGTAACCGGATCACCCTGCTGCTCTGGGTCGCGGTGGCGCTGCTGCTCGCCATGCTGGTCATGATCCGCAATGCCTTCGGCGTGGTGTCGCTGCTGGTCACCGGCGCACTTGTGTTCGCCGTCTCGTGGTACGCGACCCCGCAGGTCCAGGCCGCGTTCGCGTACACCGGGGTGTGGTTCCTGCTCCTCGGCGGGGTGCGGCCGGTGGTCGAGTTGCAGCGGCTGCGCTCGCGGGGCCGGATGCCCGCCTCCGACGCCGACCAACTCGGCGGGCTCACCCCGTTCCCGGCGCTCTTCTGGGTGACCGTCTTCGCCCTGGTCAACCTGGCGGCCCTGGTCGCAGGCGCGCTCCTGCTCGCCGGCCCAATCCTCACCAACGCCGGCCTGACCGTCTAACCCAACCCCAACCCCAACCCCAACCCCAACCCCAACCCCAACCCCAACCCCAACCCCAACCCCAACCCGACGGCGGCGGCGAACCCGGGCGGGCAGAATGGGGGCATGCGGTATGTGATCATCGGGGCGGGTGCGGTCGGCGGGACCATCGGCGTACGGCTGGCGCACGCCGACCGGGACGTGACCCTGGTGGCCCGGGGTGCGCATCTGGACGCGATCCGCGCGCGGGGTCTGACCCTGCGGCAGCCCGACGGGGAGTTCACCGCCCGGCTCGCCGCCGTGGACGGGCCCGGTGACCAGCCGCTGCCGGCGGACACCGTGCTGATCCTCACCGTCAAGTCGCAGGACACCGCCGGTGCGCTGGCCACCTGGGTGGACGCGCCGGTGGTCGGCGGTGGCACGGCGGGCGAGCGTCTGCCGCTGGTGACCGCACAGAACGGGGTGGCCAACGAGCGGGCCGCGCTGCGGCTCTTCGCCGACGTGCACCCGGTCTGCGTCTGGTTGCCGGCCACCCACCTGGACCCGGGCGTGGTGGTGGCGAACGGCTATCCGCATCCGGGGATGCTCCACATCGGGCGGTACCCCGTCGGCGCGGATGACACCGACCGGGCGATCGCCGCCGATCTGAGTGCCGCTGGATTCGTCGCCCCGGTACGCACGGACGTGCTGCGCTGGAAGTACGGCAAGCTGCTCAGCAACCTCGGCAACGGTCTGCAGGCGCTGCTCGGCCGGGACATCCCGGAGGCGCTTGCCGAACGGGTACGCGCCGAAGGTGTCGCCGCACTCGCCGCCGCCGGCATCGCGCACACCTCGCCGGAGGAGGAGAAGACTGAGCGCGGCGACTTGGTCGGGCAGCGCCCAGTCGACGGGGAGGCTCGCTCCGGTGGCTCCACCTGGCAGAGCCTTGCCCGGGGCACCGGCTCGACCGAGGTCGACCACCTCAACGGGGAGATCGCGTTGCTCGGCCGGCTGCACGGCGTAGCAACGCCGGCCAACGTCGCTGTTCAGCAGGCCGTACGCCGGGCGGTCCGGGAGCGGATCGCGGCGGGCGCGTTCCCGCTCGCCGAACTGGAGAAGATGATCGCCTGACCGGGGCAACCGCCGACCCTGCCTGGTGCGTGTTCTCTGCGACCGACACGGGGAGGTAGCGGGTGCCGGACGTCGACGGGTTCGACGAGTTCTACCGGGGGAGCCGGCAACGGCTCCTCGGGTTCGTCTACGCGCTCACCGGCGATCGGAGCGAGGCGCAGGACGCCGTGCAGGAGGCGTACGTCCGGGCGTGGCAGCGCTGGTCGACGGTCAGTGGGTACGACGACCCGGAGGCGTGGCTGCGGGTGGTGGCCAGCCGGATCGCGGTCAGCCGGTGGCGCAGCCTGCGCAGTCGTGCCCGCGCGTACCTGCGGCACGGGGCAACCGAGACCGTGCCCGGCCCGGGCACCGACACCGTCGAGGTGGTCGCCGCACTGCGCCGGCTGCCCGAGGAACAACGCGTCGCCATCGCCCTGTACTACCTGGTCGGCATGCCGGTCGCCGACGTGGCGCGGGAAACCGCGGCCCCGGTGGGCACGGTCAAGGCACGCCTTTCCCGGGGGCGTACCGCGCTCGCGGGGCTGCTCGCCGTCTCTGATCTGGAGGAGGCCACTGATGCGTGACGAGCTGGCAATCGTGGAACGGATTCAGCGGGAACTGCAGGACGTGCGCTGGCCCGGCCCGGAGGAGATTCGCTCCCGGGCCCGTCGCCGCAGCCAGCGCAGAATCGTGGTGGCCACCGTCGTGCTGGCCCTCGCCGGGGCCTCCGCCGCGGCGGTCGCCGCGCCGAGAACGTCCCCGCCACTGGCTCAGCCAGCCGCGTCGGCCTCGCCGACCCGGCACGAGATCACCACCGACGCCCTGTTGCAGCCAGCCGACCTGTCGCAGCAGGTCGATGTGCAGCTCAGCCAGTCGGGGCTGGGTGAGCCGGTCATGCTGGATCAACTGCTCGGCGCTTGCCGGACGAGCCAGGGACGCTCGAATGGCTGGCAGAACTCGATCCTGTCTCGCTCGCAGACGTTTGTGCCCAAACGCGCTGCGCCGATCCGCACCCAGTCGACTGCTCTGGTCACGCAGGATCTCTTCCGGCTGGTACCCGAGGCGGCCATCCAGCTACTCGCCACGCTGGACGACGTGGTTGCCCCGTGCGCCGACTGGGTCAGCGTCGGCGGGTACAAGGCGGGGGATGCGACGGGCACCGGAATGGCGACGCACCGCTGGGCGGTGGTCCAGCGGGGTTTCGCCGGCGACGGGGCTGCGCTGCTGCGGCACACCGGTACGCAGCCCGTCGACCAGAAGACGGGCGAGCCCATCGGTGCGGCGCCCCGGCCGACCACCACCGCCGTGGTCCGGGTCGGTGATCTGATCACCGTGCTCAGAATGGAACAGGCCGGCACCGAGCTGGACCTGCGCCGCCTGGCGGAGGTCGCCGCCCGCCGGATGTGCGCGGCCGCCAACCCGGCCTGCTGACCGTTCTTGATCCGCGCAATATCAGGGATGTAGCTGCCTCCCCGCGTTCGGAGGCAGCACTATCCCTGAAGTTGAACGGATCTCGGGGTCGGTCGCCCTCAGAGGGGGATGTTGCCGTGCTTCTTCGGGGGCAGGGTCTCCCGCTTGGTACGCAGGACGCGTAGCCCTCGGACGATCTGGGCGCGCGTCTCGTGCGGCGCGATCACCGAGTCGATGTACCCGCGCTCGGCAGCCACGTACGGGTTGGCCAGCGTGTCCTCGTACTCGGCGATCTTCTCGGCTCGGACCGCCGCCGGGTCCTCGGCACCGGCCAGTTCGGAGCGGTAGAGGATGTTCACCGCGCCCTGGGCACCCATCACGGCGATCTGCGCGGTCGGCCACGCGAAGTTGAGGTCCGCACCGAGGTGCTTGGAACCCATCACGTCGTACGCCCCGCCGTACGCCTTGCGCGTGATCACGGTGACCTTGGGGACGGTCGCCTCGGCGTACGCGTAGATGAGCTTGGCGCCCCGGCGGATGATCCCGTCCCACTCCTGGCCGGTCCCGGGCAGGAAGCCGGGCACGTCCACGAAGGTCAGCACCGGGATGTTGAACGCGTCGCAGGTGCGGACGAACCGGGCGGCCTTCTCGGAGGCGGCGATGTCTAGGGTGCCGGCGAAGTGCATCGGCTGGTTGGCGACCACGCCCACCGGCCGCCCCTCGATCCGGCCGTAGCCGACCACGATGTTCTGCGCGTAGAGAGGTTGGACCTCGAGGAACTCCCCGTCGTCGAGGACGTGCTCGATCACCTTGTGCATGTCGTACGGCTGGTTGGCCGAGTCCGGGATCAGGGTGTCCAGCTCCCGATCCTCGTCGCTGATCGCCAGGTCGGCGGGGGCCTCGAAGACCACTGGCTCGTCGAGGTTGTTCGACGGCAGGTACGACAGCAGTGCCTTGACGTAGTCGACCGCGTCGTCCTCGTCGCTCGCGAGGTAGTGCGCGTTGCCGCTGCGGGAGTTGTGCGTGCGTGCCCCGCCCAGCTCCTCCATGCCGACGTCCTCGCCGGTCACCGTCTTGATCACGTCGGGGCCGGTGATGAACATGTGCGAGGTCTGGTCGACCATCACGGTGAAGTCGGTGACCGCCGGGGAGTAGACCGCGCCGCCGGCGCAGGGCCCCATCACCAGCGAGATCTGCGGGATGACGCCGGAGGCCCGCACGTTGCGGAAGAAGATCTCGCCGTAGAGGCCGAGCGAGACCACGCCCTCCTGGATGCGCGCGCCGCCGGAGTCGTTGATGCCGACCACCGGGCAGCCGATCTTCATGGCCAGGTCCATCACCTTGACGATCTTTTCGCCGAAGACTTCACCGAGCGAGCCGCCGAAGACCGTGAAGTCCTGCGCGAAGACACACACCTGCCGGCCGTCCACCGTGCCGTAGCCGGTGACGACGCCGTCGCCGTACGGGCGGTTCTTCTCCAGCCCGAAGGCCGTGGAGCGGTGCCGGGCCAGACCGTCGAGCTCGACGAAGGAGCCCTCGTCGAGGAGCATCTCGATCCGCTCGCGGGCGGTCTTCTTGCCTCGCGCGTGCTGCTTCTCGACCGCGCGGGCCGACCCGGCGTGCACCGCGTCGTCGACCCGGCGCTCCAGGTCCGCCAGCTTGCCCGCGGTGCTGTGGATGTTGGTCCCGGTCTCGGTAGTCACCCAGGGAATATAACGATGGTTCAGGCGGGCACCGCTGTGCAGTACGCCTCAGTGTCGGCACGAGCACCGTCGTAGGCTGGCGGAATGTCGGGCTCCCCGTACACCGATCTGAACCGCCCGCCGCTGTCGGCGGCCCGGCTGCGCCGCGCGTTGGTCGCTCCGCTCGGGCCGTGGGCCCGACTGGAGCTGCACACCGAGACGGGCTCCACCAACGCCGACGTGGCCGAGGCCGCGCGGGCCGGCGAGCCCGAGGGCCTTGTCGTGGTCGCCGAGCGGCAGACCGCGGGGCGTGGGCGCCGCGGTCGGGTCTGGCAGTCGCCGGCGCGGGCGGGCATCGCCACCAGCGTGCTGCTGCGGCCCGGCGAGGCCGTCCCGGACCGCGGCTGGCTGCCCGCGACACCTACGGGGTACGGGTGGCTGCCGTTGCTTGCCGGCGTGGCGCTGGTCGAGGCGGTGGCCCGGCTGGCCGAGTTGGAGGCCACCCTGAAGTGGCCCAACGACCTGCTGGTCGACGACGCGAAATGCGCGGGTGTGCTGGCCGAGGCGGTGCCTGGGCGCGCAGCGGACCAAGCGCCGGCCATCGTGCTCGGCATCGGGCTCAACGTGACGCTGCGCGCCGACGAACTGCCGGTGAATCCGACCGGGCTGCCGGCCACCTCGCTGCAACTGGCCGGCGCGACGGCCACCGACCGGGATCCGCTGCTGCGGGCACTGCTGCGGGCCGTCGCCGACTGGTACGACCGCTGGCGGTCCGCGGGCGGCGACGCGGTGGCCAGCGGCCTGCGTGACGCCTACCTGGCGGCCTGCGCGACGGTCGGCCGCGAGGTGCGCGTCCTGCTTCCCAACGGGGAGGCACTGACCGGCACAGCCACCGGAGTCGACCCGGACGGCCAGCTCCTCGTCACGACTCCTACCGGCAACCGCACCCTTGCCGCCGGCGACGTTCTGCATCTTCGGTGAAGGGGAGGGCCTCCCCGGTAGGGGAGCAGCCCTCTGTTAACCCAAGGCACCCCGTGAGGCTGATCCGATCAGGCGGTTGGACCGGTTACGGTCTGCGCGTCGGAAAAATGGCGTTGGAGGTTGTCGTGGCGTTTCCTGAAGACGTGCTCACCGAGGACGAGCATGTCGTGCTCCATCTGCACCCGCACTGGAAGGCGTTGATCCAGCCGATCGCGGTGCTGGTGCTGGCCATCGCCGCGGTGGTGGTCGGTGTGCTCCTACTGCCCGAGAGCAGCGGCGGTTCGATCGTGCTGGCCGTGATCGGGGCGATCGCGCTGATCGCGGTGCTCTGGCTCGGTCTGTGGCCGTTCCTGGTCTGGCGCACCACGCACTACCTGTTCACCAACGAGCGGGTGCTGATCCAGCAGGGTGTCTTCTCCCGGGACCGGCGGGACCTTCCGCTCACCCGGGTCAACGACCACTCGATGAACCAACGGTTCCTCGAGCGCCTGCTCGGCTGCGGCACGCTCACCATCGAGTCGGCTGGTGAGCGCGGCCAGTCGTTGCTTCCCGACGTGCCAAACGTCGGGAAGGTGCAGACCACCCTCTACGAGTTGGTCGAGGCGCAGCACGACAAGCACTCGCTGGGTGATGGGGAGATGCGCGACATTCTCGCCGACATGCAGGACGGCAAGCCGCTGCGCGACACCACGACCTGATCCGGACCATTTGAGGCCCGCCCCTGCCGCAGTGTCGGGGCGGGTCAGTCGTGTGGTTCGGCCCTGAGCGGGCCGCTTCCGGGTCGTCCGGGCCCAGGCGGGCTCATCTCGCCCGAGTCGGGGTCAGACGGCCCGCTCACGGGCTGGTCCGGGTCGGACGGCCCGCTCACGGGCTGGGCGGCGTCGGACGGGCCGCTGTCGAGCTGGTCCACGTCGGGCGGCCCGTTGTCGGGCTGGTCCGCGTCGGCTTCGGCCGGTCGCAGGGCGAACCAGCCACGGAAGCGGGTCCGCAGCACCTCCTGCTCGGGCCGGTCGTCCGGGCCGAGGCGGAGCATGGTGCCGGTGAGGCTGACGGTGCCCAGCCCCGGGCGGGCGGTCGACGGTCGGGCACCCATCACGTCGACACGGACGGCGAGCCGGTCACCGGCGCGCACGGGGGCGAGCCAGCGCAGCTCCTCCAGACCGGGGGACGCGTCCGCGGCCGCCCGGGACAGCAGGTGGTCGACGTACGCGCGCATGAAAAGGCTTACCGTGTAGAAGCCGCTGGCGATCAGCCCGCCGTGCCGGCTCGCCCCAGCCAGGTCGGGGTCGACGTGGTACCACTGCGGGTCGAAGCGGCGGGCGAAGGCGACCATCTCGTCGCCATCCACGGTGACCACGCCGAGGTCGACGGTGAGCCCTGGGACGAGATCCTCGAAGAACAGCTCGGCGGGTTGACCAGTGCCGGAGCGGGCGTCGGGTGCGGTCACCGGCGGGGCGCGCGGCGGGTGCCGACCTGCAGCTCCGCGGCGAGTTCCGCGTCCAGGTCGGCCGCTGGGCTGACGCTCAGCCGGTTGGGTCGCCCCTGCGTGGGCGCGCCGGGCGGTGGGTCGGCGCGTTCAGCGGCCTCTGCCTCCTCCAGCTCCGACACGGATTCGGCAAGCTCGGCGACCGGGTCCATTTCTGCCATGGTGTCCCACTCGTCACGCGGGATGTCGTGCCAGGTGGGTTCGGGCTTGACCTCGGCCTCTGCGACGGGCTGGAAGACGAATGTCCGGTACGACCAGAATCGGAACAGGGTAGCCAGCAGTACGCCTGCGGTCTTGGCCACGTTCAACGCGAGTAGGCCGTGGATGTCGAGGCCGTACTTCGCCGCTGCCACAGCACCCAGTTCGATGAGCAGGCCGGCGCCGTTGAACAGGAAGAACAGGACGTATTCCCGGCGAAGTGCCGATTTCGGGCGATCCCGGTACGTCCAGTGCCGATTCATCAGATACGACGTGATCGTGGCAACGACGGTCGCGATCACCGACGCCTTCAGCTGACCATTGACGAAAACGGTCAGTGCAAGGGCATTGAACACCGCGTAATTGATGACGGTGTTGATGCCGCCGACGATGCCGAACTTGAGCGCCTCGTGGACGAACTTCTGCCAGCGCTCGGGCAGGAGACGGACAAGACGCATGCGAAACACCTTAGGGCAGTCGGTGCGGCCGGCGATCACCGGCCGAACGAGGTGAGCGGCAGGTCACGCCCCGTGGTCGGGGTCGGGCTTCACCTGTGGAAGGGGCGGGGTTCCCGCTTCGACGAAGACGAACCGCCGGTACGACCAGAATCGGAACAGGGTACCGAGGCCCGCGCCGACGAGGTAGCTGGCGACGTTGTCAGCCAGGCGCGTCTGAAACACGGCAGGCCAGATGCTGCCGAGCCCGTACCGGCTGATCGCGAGGCAGGCCACCGCGATGCCGAGGCCGACCGCGTTGAAGAAGAAGAACAGGGCGTACTCGCGGGCCGGATTGCTGCGCTGGCGGTGCCGCCAGGTCCAGAAACGGTTGCCCACGAAGGCGATCGAGGCCGCGATCACCGTGGAGATCGTCTTCGCCGTCAACTCCTCGACGCCACGGCTGCTCGTCAGGTAGTTGAAGAGCCCGAAGTCGATGAGGAAGGCGACCCCGCCCACCGTGGCGAACTTGCCCACTTCGCGGACGAGGTGACCGAAGCGGTCCAACAGCATGCCCACCAGACCCCGGCGGGTCTGCCGAGGACCCGGTTGCTCCCCGGTCATTGTGGCGGCCACGAAGGGAGCCTACCGGCTGTCGAGCAGTCAGAGGGGTAGCAACGGCGAGCGGGCGTGGTCGCCCGAAGGAGCCCAGCGTCGGGTGCGGAACCGTTGCACGCAGCGTAACCAATTGGGAGGACTGACGCGCCCCGGAACGGGGATACACGCACCGGTCGGCGGGGCAGGTCCACGGCCCGACCGCAACAAGCGTCCGCCGGGGTGCACAACAAGATTGCGTGAAACTGCGCGGGAAAGCGGGTATCAGCTCGTGATGCCGCAGCGTGGCCGTACCTTGTGCAGTTCTTCACAACCAGTCCCACTGACTCGGAAGGCTGCCCGGTTTACGCTGAGGCCAATCCCAGGTTTCCACGAAGCGACGCATCGCGCCGCTGAGACTCGTGCATCCCATAGATCGGTCAGCGTCGACCACAAGGAGATGTGTCATGGTTGCTCCGGCTGTTGTGCGGGGTATTGATCAGGCCCCGACGTCCCATCCGAAACTGCTCGCCTGGGTTCGTGAGGTCGCGGAACTGACCACCCCCGATCGTGTCGTCTGGGTGGATGGGTCCGACGAGGAATGGCGCCGCCTCACCGACGAGTTGGTCGAGGCCGGCACGCTGATCCGGTTGAACCCGGAGAAGAAGCCCAACTCGTTCTACGCGCGCACCGACCCGACCGACGTCGCCCGGGTCGAGGAGCGCACCTTCATCTGTTCCGTCGACGAGGCGGACGCCGGCCCCACCAACAACTGGATGGCGCCGCCGGAGATGAAGCGGACGATGACGGATTTGTACCGCGGTTCGATGCGCGGTCGCACCATGTACGTCATCCCGTTCGTCATGGGCCCGGTCGAGGCCGAGTCCCCGATGTTCGGTGTGGAGATCACCGACAGCCCGTACGTGGTCGCCTCGATGCGAATCATGACGCGGATGGGCACCCGGGTCCTCGAGGCGATGGGCAACGACAGGGATTTCGTGCACGCGCTGCACTCGATCGGCGCCCCGCTCGCCCCCGGGCAGCAGGACGTGGCCTGGCCGTGCAACGAGACCAAGTACATCTCGCACTTCCCGGAGACCCGGGAAATCTGGTCGTACGGCTCCGGTTACGGCGGCAACTCGCTGCTCGGCAAGAAGTGCTACTCCCTGCGGATCGCCAGCGTGATGGGCCGGGACGAGGGCTGGCTCGCCGAGCACATGCTGATCCTCAAGATCACCTCGCCGGAGGGTCGGGTCTACCACATCGCTGGCGCGTTCCCGTCGGCCTGCGGCAAGACCAACCTGGCCATGGTGGAGCCGACCATTCCCGGCTGGAAGGTCGAGACCATCGGTGACGACATCGCCTGGATGCGGTTCGGCCCGGATGGCCGCCTCTACGCGGTCAACCCGGAGTACGGCCTGTTCGGTGTCGCGCCCGGCACCGACTGGAAGACCAACGCCAACGCCATGCGCACCCTGGACCGGGGCAACTCCGTCTTCACCAACGTGGGCCTCACCGACGATGGCGACATCTGGTGGGAGGGCATGGGTGAGCCTCCGGCGCACCTGATCGACTGGAAGGGCAACGACTGGACGCCGGAGAGCGAGGGCCTCTCCTCCCACGCGAACAGCCGGTTCTGCACCCCGATCACCCAGTGCCCGATCCTCGCCGACGAATACTTCGACCCCAACGGCGTACCGATCGACGCGATCCTCTTCGGCGGTCGCCGCAAGGACACCGTTCCGTTGGTGACCGAGGCCCGCGACTGGGTGCACGGGGTCTACATGGGTGCCACGCTCTCGTCCGAGACGACGGCCGCCGCGTCCGGCGCGGTCGGCGTGGTCCGGCGGGATCCGATGGCGATGCTGCCGTTCATCGGCTACCACGCGGGCGACTACTTCCGGCACTGGATCGAGATGGGCAAGGGCACCGACGGCGACGAGGCGAAGTTGCCGAAGATCTACTACGTCAACTGGTTCCGCAAGGACCCGGACGGCTCGTTCCTCTGGCCGGGCTTCGGGGAGAACGCCCGGGTGCTCAAGTGGGTCGTCGAGCGGATCGAGGGCACGGCCGACGCGGTCGAGACCCCCGTGGGCATGGTTCCGGCACCCGACGCGCTGGACGTCGAGGGCCTGGACATGACCCCGGAGGACGTTCGGATCGCACTGAAGGTCGACCCGGACGAGTGGCGTAACGAGTTGCCAATGATCACCGAGTGGTTCGAGAAGTTCGGTGACAAGCTGCCCGGCGTGCTCTGGGCCGAGTTGGACGCGCTGCGCGCGCGCCTGGACGCCGCGCAACCGCAGCGCTAGGTGTGAAGATTGCCCCTTGCGGGCATCATCGGATCCCATGAGGACGGCCGCCGAGACCCAGGTCCGGCGGCCGTCCGCCGTCCGGGTGCTCACCACCCTGCTCGCGACGACGGCGGCGGCAACCGTCGTGGTCGAGCTGCTCAATTGGTGGTACGCCCCGGAGCAGGGCTTCGGTCTGGCGGTGCGCACCGGCTGGGCGATGCTGCGCTCGTTCGGCTTCCTGCTGCTGATCGGGCACGTACACCGGGGCCGGACGGTGGCCCGCCCATTCGGGCTGATCCTCGCGGTCACCACGATCTTCGCCGTCGGCCGGCTGCTCGTGCCCCGGGAGGGGGTGCCGCCGCTGCCCGGGTTGCTCGGCTTCGCCGTGCTCACCGCGCTCTGTGTGGCGGTGGTCTGGTTGCTCTACCGTTCGTCAGCGCTGGCCGGGCACCTCGTCCGGCACCGGCCACGACTGGTCATCGACCGAGCCGGTTTCTCCTGGCGCGAAACCCCGCCACGTCGGCCGGAGGCCAGCGCCTGGCTGTTGACCAGCCGGGTTGCGGCGTTCACCTACAGCCCGCTGATGCTGGTGCCGGCCCTGGTGGCTGGTGGGTCCATCCTGGATGGTCGCCTGAGCGCCGTACCGGCCGTGCTGTTCTGGTTCGGCGCCGGCATCGCGGCCAGCTACGCGGTGTTGTTCTGCACCGCATTCCTGATGCGTGGCAAGGACTGGGCGCGTGGCCTGCTGGTCGCCGTCACGATGGCCGTCCTCGCCGTGGACCTGCCGCTGTGCTGGTGGCTGCTCGGCGTGGACGGTCTGGTCCGCGACGGCGCCCCACTGCTCGCAGCCGCCGCACTGACCCTGTATGGCCTACGCCGAGCGGCCCGCACCAGCGCCCTCGCGTCGTGATCGACACCAGGTCGGCGATGTGGGGGCATCCGGGCCGCGCGACACCCCCACATCGGCGACCTGGTGACGATCACGGGCACCTCAACCGCTGCGCGGGCGGTCCGCGCCTTTTGCGGCTTTCGTGGCCCCCACAACTCCATGATCGACGGTGGCAGTGGGAGTTTCGGTATCGGTTCACGTCAGTGGGCGGGGGCAGGATGGCGGGTGGCGTCGGTCACAGCGGTCGGCGCGGGCAGCGCGGGCAGCACCGGGCGTAGCGGTCAGCGTGGGCGGACCGCCGGGCGTGGTGGAGCACTGGCCGCGCCCGCCAAAGCGGAGGGAGGCTCGCGGTGAGCGACGAGTTCGACGTGGTGGTGGTGGGAGCGGGGCCGGCCGGGGCAGCCGCCGCGCTGACTGCGCGCCGGTCGGGTGCGAGTGTGCTGCTGCTGGACCGGGCCGATTTTCCTCGGGACAAGGCGTGTGGCGACGGGATCGCCGCGCACTCGGTGGACATGCTCGCCGAGTTGGGGGTGACCGAGGCGGTGGCGGGCTATGCACCGCTGCCTGCGTTACGCATGATCGCGCCGGGTGGCGGCGCGGTGGCCCGGGCGCTGCCCCGACCCGCGTACACCGTGCCCCGTGAGGTCTTCGACGCGCGACTGGTGGCTGCCGCCGTGGCTGCCGGCGCGCAGTTGCGCCGGCACACCGTGCGCCGGGTCGAGCCGCGCGCCGACCGGGTGGTGCTCGACGGGGAGTTGTCCGGCCGGGTGGTGGTGGGCGCGGACGGCGCCGGATCGGTGGTGCGCCGGGCGCTCGGCCATCCGCAGAACCCCGACCGCCACATGGCGTTGGCCATCCGGGGGTACGCCCCGGCTCTGCCCGGCCCGTCCGAGCAGCTCATCGTCACCTCGAAGGCACGCTGGCCGGCGTACGCCTGGTCGTTCCCGATCGGCGACGGACGAGCGAACGTCGGGTACGGGGAGGTGCTGCGCGGTGAGCCGCTGAGCCGTGCGTACCTGCTGGACCGGCTGGCCGCGCTGTTGCCCGGCACCGATCTGGCGACGGTGACCGCGCTGCGCGCCCATCATCTGCCGCTGTCCACCCACCGGCCGACACCGGGGCAGGGGCGCACGCTGCTGGTCGGGGACGCGCTGTCGCTGATCAATCCGTTCACCGGGGAGGGCATCTTCTACGCGCTGCTCTCCGGTGCACTCGCCGGTGCGGTGGCGGCCCAGGCACCCGAGGGAGCTGCCCGCCGCTACGCCCACGGGTTGCGTCGCCGTCTCGGCACCCACCTGCGGCACAGTTCGGTAGCGGCCTGGTTGGCGCGGCGCGACCGGGTGGTGGACGCGGCGGTCCGGGCGGCCCAGCGGGACGACCGGGTCTTCTATGACGTGGTCGAGTTGGGGTTGGGTGACGGACGTCTCACCGCCCGCACTTTGGCCATGATTGGCGTCGGTCTGCCCGGCGGGGATGGGGCTCCGAGGCGGTGATCTGGCCGAAGGGTCGCTACGCTGCTAGGTGATGACGCTGCGGGACCTTATCTACTCCGTGTACGAGCGCCGGCTCACGGCCAAGCTCGCGGGTAAGCCGGTGCCCCGGCACGTCGGGGTGATGTGCGACGGCAACCGCCGATGGGCGAGAGAGATGGGCTTCGTCGACCCGAACGACGGTCACCGGGTCGGCGCGGCAAAGATCAAGCATGTCCTCGGTTGGTGCGATCAGGCTGGGGTCGGGCATGTCACCCTCTACCTGCTGGCCACCGACAATCTGCGCCGACCAGCCAGCGAGCTGGACCCCCTCCTCAAGATCATTGAAGATCTGGTGGTGGAGCTGGCCGAGGAGGGCAACCCCTGGCGGCTGCGCATCGTCGGGGCGCTCGACCTCCTGCCGGCGCAGACCGCGGCGGCGCTCAAGGGCGCCGAGGAGCGCACCCGCGAGCGCAGCGGCGGCGCGGAGGTCAACATCGCGGTGGGCTACGGCGGTCGCCGGGAGATCGCCGACGCGGTCCGTTCGCTGCTGCTGGAGCATGCCGCCACCGGCGGCACGATCGAGGAGCTGGCCGAGGTGCTGGACGTCGAGCACATCGCCGAGCACCTCTACACCCGCGGCCAGCCCGACCCGGACCTGGTCATCCGCACCAGCGGGGAGCAGCGGCTCTCCGGCTTCATGCTCTGGCAGTCCGCGCACTCGGAGTTCTACTTCTGTGAGCTCAACTGGCCGGATTTCCGGCACATCGACTTCCTGCGCGCACTGCGCTCGTATGCCACCAGGCAACGCCGCTACGGGGTCTGACCGGGCGGCGACGCGTCTGTCGCCGCCCGGCCCGGTCAGGGCAGGTGGGTCAGCGCGTCGGTGAGGAAGTCGCCCAGGGCGGCCGGGGACTCGATCGTCAGGTCGGCGGCGGTGGCCACCTCCTGACCGGTCTCCGGGTTTGCCACGGCCACGCAGACGCCGAGGAAGTCCGGGTCGACGGCGGCGCGGGCGCGCAGTGCGGCGAAGGCCTTGATGTCCGAGACGTCGTCGCCGAAGTACCAGGCGCCGGTGGCGCCCTTGATCGCCTCGCCGATCACCATGCCCTTGTCCCGGTCGACTGGCGGCTTGAGCTCCAGCACCATCCGCCCGGCCTGCACCCGCAGCCCCAGCCGGTCGGCCTGCGCCTGCCCCCACTGCTGCACGGTCGAGCCGAGCTGCGGAGCGGTACGCCAGTGCAGCGCGACGGAGAGCCGCTTGAACTCGACAAGCGTGCCGGGCGGCAGCTCCGCCCGGGCCAGGTCGGCCAGCTCCGCCATGGTCGGCACCCAGGGCAGCGCGGCCGGCTCGGTGACGGTTTCCCCGCCCGAGTGGCTGTGCTCCAGCCCGTACAGGCCGTAGAGGTCCACACCGGCGAGCCCACCGAGCTGATCCCGAAGGAACTCGACGGGTCGGGCGGAGACGATCGCGACGCGCTGCACGATCGGGGCCAGTGCCTCGATCGCGGCCAACGCCTTGGGCGCCGGGCGTACCGCGGTCGGATCGTCGTCGACGGGCGCGAGCGTGCCGTCGAAGTCGAAGAAGAGCACGGTCCCGGCCGCCCGGCTGGCGGTGGTCCGCCAGGCCTGGTCGGCGTTCAACGGGGTTTTCGGCTGCTGATTGCCCAGATTCAACGGCGGCACGCGCGTCAGCGTACCCCGGCGATGGGGGCTCATTCCTGGCCGAGCGAACCCGTTCGGCGGTACGCGATCAGCGTTCGGCGGCTCCTCGTCCGCGTCGGCCGAACGGCACCACCGCCGCTTCCTGGCCGTGGCTCAACAGGTAGCCCTCCACGAACCCGGTGTTGCGATCGCCGGTGCGGGTCTCGATCTCGTTGAGCCGTGCCACCAGGAACTCGGTGAGCGCGCTGATCCGGTCGTTCATACGCTCGTGCAGCTCAGCGACGACGGCCAGGACGACCGCGGTGCCGGCGGTGATGAGCACGAAAAGGTTGACGAGCAGCGGAAGCTGCCCGCCGTCGACCGCGAGGGTCACCGCGTTACCGGTCGCCCACAGTGTCATCGACACCGTCGCGACCACGACTGCCAACCACTTCAGGGTCATGGACAGACCCCTCCTTATGTCCCGCAGGGCTGGGTTCGGCCTTGTCCCGTCCCCCCCGCCGATGACGAGCCCAAGCAGTACGAATAGGGACGCTAGCGTGCCCGTTCGAGCCCCGGAGGCAAACGAATGAACCTGACCAGGCGTTCTTTCGCTATCTGAGGAACTACCCTGCCTGATTGCCCCTATTGCGGACATCGACCGGCAACGTTGGGCGGTATGCGAGGTATCTGATGGTTTCGCGGATGTGGAACTTCTCCGCGTCCGACACGTTCGGATCGACGAGGCGGCGCAGCAGTGCCTCGACGTCGGGGTCCATCGGAGGGGTGGGCTGGCCGGCGCGGGGGCCGGCTGCGGTGCGGTCCCAGCCGAGTGCGGCGAAGGCGGCCGCCGGATTCAATCCCAGGCCCTCGCAGAAGGCGACCACCCGCTCGGCCTCCGGGTCGCTGGCCCAGTCGCCCCGAACCCATCGGTTGATGGTCTGTCTGGAGACTCCGGTGCGCCGGGACACCTCGGTGCCACTCCAGGCTCGGGTCGCCCGCGCCTCGTCCAAGGCGCGCCGGACGAAGGTGGCGAAGGCGATCTTCCGCGCATTGGCCGTCTCGGTCACCCCGTGACGGTACGGCCAGCCGGCTGCGGGCGTGTGCCCCGGCTCGCCACTGTCACGCAGACGTGACGGGATCTTCGGATTTCCAGTAAACGATTCTGTGCCACTGTTGAGGGGTGTCACGCGGGCAGAATAGATGACCGTAGTGCCGAACGTAAGCGGACGAAAAGCTGATACTGTCACGTCCATGGGACAACCTACGGTGTGTCACGTGCATGAGACGATTGGTGCTCACATGCGTCATGCCCCCGGTGCCAGGGGGGTGTGGTGACCGAGCTCGCCACCCGCGCCCAGGCCTTCGGGCTGATCGCCGAGGGGGTGGCCGCGGGGCTGACCGCCCCCTGGCGCCTCTACCTCGCCCGAGGCTGCCGCTACCTGTCGCTGAGTGTCGGCGACCGCGCCGAGTGGAACGCCTGGCGTACCCATCTCGGCTGCCCGGAGCTGAGCGTCCGGGTCTACGACGCCGGCGGCGAGATCCGCCGATCCTCCATGGCCGAGGTCGTGCTGGACGGCTGCCGGATCAGCGTCGAGCTGGTCGAGGAGGTCAGCACCGACGACCTGGACCGGCTGCTCGTCGCGGATCCCACCACGATCGAGCCGGAGGAGCGATGACCTGGCGTCCGGGCTGGGCTGGGGTTGCCCGATGAGCCCATTCCTCGCGGTGTTCCTCGTCCTGGTGCTCGGTGCCACGAGTTACGCGGCCGGCCGGTTGCACGGGCAGCTCAGCTACCGCATCGGTTACCGCTTCGGCTACCGGCAGGGCTACTTCGACGGCGATCGGGGCGCCTGGAACCGACGTCGCCGCGACGCACAGGCAGCGATCGCCTCCGCCCTGTCGGTCTCCCCGTCGGGCGTCGTCAGCTCGGCCGGGAGCGTCTCCCGCCCCGGCACCACGTACACCGGCTCGTCGTTCACCGCGCCGGCCGCCCCGATCACCGGGCGGCACCCGACCGGCACGCTCGTCCGACGTACCGGCTGAGGTCGGTCGGAGGGCGCAGGCCCGTCGACCGGCGCCACGAACGCGGTGCGTCGTCCGCGGCGGACACGCACCGTCGGGGTCACGTCAGACCGGTGACGGTGGCCCCACCGGCCGGGGTGCGCGCAGGGGGCATGCATCCCGGCCGGTTCCGCCGCGTCCGCCGTACGCCTCGCGCTCGTGCTCGTGCGACAGCCGGCGAGGCGGTGCGGACACGCCCGTCTTGGGAGTTCCACGTTCGCCCCCTAGCCGGGAGGGTCCGGCGCGGCTAGCGTCTAGGCATGGCACGGGGTTCTCCCGAGCCAGCCGGTCCGCCCGGATCTGCGACCTCGCGCATGGGGTTCCGCATCCGACCCCGTGTCCCCGGGCACCGGAGGAGGCGGAACACGGGTGGCGGGTGCCCATCCGTCGGAGCAGGCCTGTGACGACTCGCCGTACCACCGCCGGTGCCGACCAGACCCCGGCCGCGACTTCCGTGACCCGCCGCGCCACCAGGAGCCGCCGCACGGCGGCCGCTGCGCCGGCCGACCCCAAGGAGCCGCGACCAGCCGGCCAGGCCTTTGTCCTGGACACTTCCGTGCTGCTCTCCGATCCGGCGGCGTTCCACCGGTTCGCGGAGCATGAGGTGGTGCTGCCTCTGGTGGTCATCACCGAGCTGGAAGGCAAACGGCATCATCCGGAGCTGGGCTGGTTTGCCCGGCAGTCGCTACGGATGCTCGACGACCTGCGGGTCCGGCATGGTCGACTCGACCGGCCGGTGCCCGCCAACGATGTCGGCGGCACCCTGCGGGTGGAGCTGAACCACACCGACGACGGGGTGCTGCCGCCTGGTTTCCGCACCGAGAGCAACGACGCCCGGATCCTCTCCGTCGCACTCAACCTCGCCGGCGAGGGGCGGGAGGTGACCCTGGTCAGCAAGGACATGCCGCTGCGGGTCAAGGCGGCCTCGGTGGGTCTGCGCGCCGACGAGTACCGCCACGGCCAGGCCAGCGACCCGACCTGGACGGGCATGTCCGAGATGGAGTTGAGCGAGGAGCAGATCGGCCAGTTGTACGCGGGGGAGACGCTCGATCTCGACGAGGCGGCCGGCCTGCCCTGCCACACCGGCCTGGTGCTGCACTCGGGGCGTGGTTCAGCGCTCGGTCGGGTGCTGCCGGACAAGTCGGTCCGGTTGGTCCGGGGCGACCGGGAGGCGTTCGGGTTGCACGGCCGTTCGGCTGAGCAGCGTGTGGCCCTCGACCTGCTGCTCGACGAGGCGATCGGGATCGTCTCGCTGGGTGGCCGGGCCGGCACGGGCAAGTCGGCGCTGGCGCTGTGCGCCGGGCTGGAGGCGGTGATGGAGCGACGCCGGCACAAGAAGGTGATCGTGTTCCGCCCGTTGTACGCCGTCGGTGGTCAGGAGTTGGGCTACCTGCCGGGTTCGGAGTCGGAGAAGATGTCGCCGTGGGCCCAGGCGGTCTTCGACACGCTCGGCGCGGTGGTGCACGAGAACGTGTTGGAGGAGGTCACCTCGCGGGGCATCCTCGAGGTGTTGCCGCTGACCCACATCCGGGGGCGCAGCCTGCACGATGCCTATGTGATCGTGGACGAGGCCCAGTCGCTCGAGCGCGGGGTGCTGTTGACCGTGCTGTCCCGGATCGGGCAGGGCTCCCGGGTGGTGCTCACGCACGATGTGGCCCAGCGGGACAATCTGCGGGTCGGCCGGCACGACGGCGTGACCGCTGTCATCGAGGCGCTCAAGGGCCACCCGCTCTTCGCCCACGTCACACTCAGCCGTTCGGAGCGGTCTCCGATCGCCGCAATGGTCACGGACCTCCTGGAGGACATCCCGATTTAAAGGTGCTTATGCGGGCTTTTGTCCGCATTATTGATGTGGCGCAGATCACAAACACGCTGGTTGGTTTCCCATCGGCCTCACTGTGCGCAATCGTGTCTCACGAGCGCCCATGCACCACAGGGATCGTTGGTGATGGTTCGTCCCGAGACGGACGACATCGGCAGCGGTCGGTGCGTCGGCGCGACCGGCAACCGGTCGGGGCGCTCGTGGCACGGCTGACGGCCCGCCTGTGGCCCGCGCCGCGCCGCGTCCTTGCCCCCGACGAAGGGACCACTTCGTGAGTCGGCTGTGGAGCCGGTTGGGCGCCCGTACGGCTGCTGTAGCGCTGCTCTCCGTGGGCGTTGCCGGTGGCTTCTACCTGGGCGAAGATCGGGAAACCCAGCAACAGGGCCTGACCGCGCAGGTCGGCCTTGAGGTCGACCGGGTCGATCTCGCCTACCAGCGTGAACGGCAGGCCACCAACCAGGTGAAGTTCGCCCAGCAGCGGGCCGCCGAATACCAGGCCAAGCTGCGCGCGGCGCAGGCCGCCAAGGATGCCGCCGAGCGGGCACGCAAGGCCGAGGCCGCCGCGGCGTCCCGCAAGCGCGAGCGCGCCGAGGCCAACGCCCCCGCCAAGCCGTACGACGGGCCGATCCCGGCGTCCTGCGAGGAGTTCAGCGGCAACCGCAAGACCGGCTGCGCCCTGATGATCGGCGCGGGCTTCGGCATCGCCGAGTTCCCCTGCCTGGAGAAACTCTGGACCAAGGAGAGCGGCTGGAACCACAAGGCCAACAACTCCTCGTCCGGGGCGTACGGAATCCCGCAGGCCCTGCCGGGCAGCAAGATGAGTAGCGTCGCCAGCGACTGGCGGACGAACCCGGCCACCCAGATCAAGTGGGGGCTGGGCTACATCAAGGGCAGGTACAAGACACCCTGCGGGGCCTGGAGCTACTTCCAGAACAACGGCCACTACTGACGGTGTCGACGGCGGGGCGGGTGGGCGACCACCCGCCCCGCCGTCGCATGTACGCCGACTGTTTGAACGGGACGCGAGTGGCGGTCGGCAGCTTTTGCTGATAGCAGTTGTGGGGTGACCCTGCACCCGTCAAGTGGCGACCCCTACCGGTTCGGCACCGAGGCGTTCTACGCCGCGCTCGGCCGAGCGTTCGTCGCCATGTGCGCGGTGGTCCCGTTCCTCTTCCTCATCGAGGCCGTCGACCAGGGGCTCGCGTTCGGCCTGGACGCCACCGCGGGCATCATCCCGCAGCGCATCGACGGGCTGGACGGGGTCTTCTTCTCCCCGTTTCTCCACCACGGCTTCGACCACCTCTACAGCAACAGCATCCCGCTGATCCTGCTGGGCACCTTCGTCCTGGCCGCCGGCGCCCGCCGATTCCTCTGGTCGACCCTGGTCATCATCCTGGTCAGCGGGCTCGGCGTCTGGTTCACCGGCTCGCCCAACTCGGTGGTCGTCGGCGCCAGCGGCGTCATCTTCGGTTACCTGGGCATCCTGCTCACCCGGGGCATCGTCGAGCGCAGCTGGTGGAACTTCGCGGTCTTCCTGCTGGTCGGCCTGCTCTACGGGTGGCAACTGGTCGGCATTCTCCCCACCGACGAGCGGATCTCCTGGCAAGGCCACCTGTTCGGGCTGCTGGGCGGGGTGGTGGCGGCGATCCTGTTCCGCCGACGGCGGCCAACCGTGGATGGCTCGGACTACTCGGGTTCCACGCTCAGCCTGCCCTGACCAATTCCTCGGCGCGCCTCTGGGACGTGCTTGCCGGACCGCCGCCGTCCGCCTACGGTCGAGATCAGCAAGCGTTGATCCGTAAGCGGAAAGCGACGGTACGCCATGCGCGAGGTCGATGTCGCCGTGATCGGGGCCGGTCCGGCCGGTCTCTTCGCCGCGTACTACGCGGGGTTCCGAGGGTTGTCAGTGGCGGTGATCGACGCGCTGCCCGAGCCGGGCGGTCAGATCACCGCCATGTACCCGGAAAAGTTGATCCTCGACGTGGCCGGCTTCCCCGCCGTCAAGGGCCGGGACCTGGTGGCCAACCTGGTCGCCCAAGCTGCCCCGTTCGCGCCGCAATACCTGCTCGGCACTCGTGCGGAGAAACTCTCGTACGCCGATGGCCGCCCGGTGCTCGGCCTGGCCGGCGGCGAGCAACTCGCGTGCGGGGCGGTCGTCGTCACCGGCGGGCTCGGCAGCTTCAGCCCTCGGCCGCTGCCGTGCGCCGACGGTGCCCCCGGCACCGGGGTCGTCTACTTCGTCACCGACCCGGCCGAGCTGGCCGGTCGGGACGTGCTGATCGTCGGTGGCGGCGACTCGGCCTTCGACTGGGCGCTGGCGCTGCAGCCGTTGGCCCGTTCGGTGACCCTGGTGCATCGACGGGAAAAGTTCCGGGCGCATGCCTCGACGGTCGCCCGGGTGCTGTCGCTTCCGGTGCGGGTGGTGGTCAACGCCGAGGTCAGCCGGCTTCTCGGGGACGGCACGGTGACCGGCGCCGAGGTGACCGTGCGCGGTGGTGCGACCGAGACGCTGCCGGTCGACATCGTGGTGGCGGCCCTCGGCTTCACCGCCGACCTGGGCCCACTGGCCGAGTGGGGGCTACGCCTGGATCGCCGGCACATCCTTGTGGACAGCGCGATGGCGACGAACCTGCCGAGGGTCTTCGCGGCGGGTGACATCACCGAATACCCGGGCAAGGTCCGGCTCATCGCAACCGGCTTCGGCGAGGCGGCGACGGCGGTCAACAACGCGGCCGTGGCCATCGACCCGAGCGCACACCTCTTTCCTGGGCACTCCTCCGAAGCCGGCTGATCGCGGCACCGAGGGCGGACCGGTTCGCGTCCGTGCTGGTCATCCGCCGCGAGAGCGATCAGCTCAGCGGCGGGCGGGTGGCGCCAGTGCGGCGATCAGCACCGCCACCATGGTCAGCGCCGCCCCGAGCAGGGTGTTCACACCGGGGTGCGAGGCCGCCGTGGGAAGGATCAGGTCCAGCAGGACGGCGCCCACGATCTGCCCGGCGATGGTGGCGAGGCCGAGCAGCAGCACACCGGTGAAGCGCACGATCGCGGCGGCGATGGCGATGAACACGATGCCGATCGGGCCGCCCAGGTAGAGCCAGGGCTCGCTCGGCAGGTCGCCGTTCGGCCAGCCGCGTACGGCGATGTCGATCGCGAACGCGACCAGCAGGGTGACAGTGCCGACGGCGAAGTTGACGAGCGTGGCGGTCAACGCGCTGTCGGCCGCTGCCCGGACCCGGCCGTTGACGGCCTGCTGCCAGGCGATACCCACCCCGGCGAGCAGCGGCAGCAGGGCCAGCGCCAGTGCGCCCGGGTCACCGAGTCGGTCGCCGACCGCCAAGCCGACCGCCAGCACGGTGAGCACCGCGCCGGCCAGCCGCTGCCGGGTGACCGGCTGCCGGCCCGTCGGCCCGATCCCGGCCCGATCCACGGCGAGGCTGCTGCCGGACTGGCCGGCGACCACCGCCACGGTGAAGACCGCCACGCCCAACGTGCCGATGGTGAGCCCCTGGGTGGCCACCAGGAACGCCCCGCACATCCCACCGAGGCACTGCCACGGCCGTAGCGTGCCTGTCCGCAGGGCCTTCCGCGTCGCGACCAGCCCTCGCCGACCACCGGGGGTCGCGGGCACCAGCACCAGCAGCACCAGCAGGCCGATGCCGAACGAGACGACCGCAGCGGCGAAGCCGTCGTCGAGGCGTACCCCCAGCTCGCCGTTGATTCGCGACTGCACCGCCACCGCGACCCCGGAGACCGATGCCAGCGCGACACCGGTGATCCGGCGGGCGGCCGACAGGGTCTGCGGTGCCGCCGTGTCGGTGGCGGTCACTCCTGCTCGGCCAGCGGACGACCATCAAAGTCGACCGCGGAGTAGAGCGCCAGCTTCTCCAGCCGGTGGTAAGAGTCGATCACCCGGATGGTGCCGCTCTTCGATCGCATCACGATCGACTGGGTGTACGCCCCGCCGGCCCGGTAGCGCACCCCGCGCAGCAGATCCCCGGAGGTGACGCCGGTCGCCACGAAGAAGCAGTTGTCACCGGTGACCAGATCATCGGTGCCCAACACCCGGTCCAGGTCGTGCCCGGCCGCGATCGCCTTCTCCCGCTCCTGCTCGTCGCGCGGCCAGAGTTTGGCCTGCATCGCACCGCCCATGCACTTCAGCGCGCAGGCGGAGATGATGCCCTCCGGGGTGCCGCCGATGCCCATCAGCACGTCGACCTCCGACTCGCCCCGGGCAGCGGCGATGGAGCCCGCGATGTCGCCGTCGGAGATGAATCGGATGCCCGCCCCGGTCCGGCGAATCTGTGTGACCAGGTCGTCGTGGCGGCTCCGGTCCAGCACGCAGACCGTCACCTCCGAGACGTCGGTGCCCTTCACCTTGGCGATCCGACGTAGGTTTTCGGCCACACCGGCGTTGATGTCGATCACATCGGCGTACGCCGGCCCGACGGCAAGCTTCTCCATGTAGAACACGGCGCTGGGGTCGAACATCGCACCCCGCTCGGAGACGGCGAGCACCGCCACGGCGTTGGGCATGCCCTTGCTCATCAGGGTGGTGCCGTCGACCGGGTCGACGGCGACGTCCACCTCCGGGCCGGTGCCGTCGCCGACGTGTTCGCCGTTGAAGAGCATCGGGGCGTTGTCCTTCTCGCCCTCGCCGATCACCACCACACCGCGCATCTGGATCGAGTTGATCAGTTTGCGCATGGCGTCGACGGCGGCCCCGTCGCCGCCCTCCTTGTCGCCCCGGCCCACCCACCGACCGGCGGCCATCGCGGCGGCCTCGGTGACCCGGACCAGGTCGAGGGCGAGGTTTCGGTCGAGATCCTGTGGGATCCGCGTCCTGGTGTTGGTCATGACGGCTGCTCCTCCTCGCGACGGTGCGGGGACGGCCGGTGGCGGGGTGGCCCCACTGCCGGCTCTGTCGCTGATCCTCACACGATGGCCGACCCGGCGTTGGCGCGGGGCGGTGATGGCCCGGATACCGCCGGTCGGGCGGCTGCGAAGATAGAGGGGTGGAACCCGCACAGCCAGCCGACCGCGTACCCGCCGACCGCACGCCGCCCGACGGCCAGCCGCCTGTCGACGTCCCCGCCGGCCCCGATGGTGGGCCCGCCGGGAACGATCCGACGCCACCGCCTTCGGTGAAGCCCGCCAAATCCGAGCGGTCGCCGAAGGACATGGCGATCTCGTTGCTGGTGCTGCTCGTCCCGATCGTGCTGCTGCTGGCGTTCTATCGGGGCTTTCTCGGTGGTGATCAGGCCACCACGGTCGATCCGGCCCCGGCCATCGAGCAGGCCCGGGCGGCGAACACGTTCCCGGTGAGTCAGCCGCAGGGGCTCGGCTCCGGTTGGTCGACGGTCAGCGCCCGCTATCAGACCGTCGAGGGCGGTGCGAATCTGCGGATCGGCTACCTCACGCCGGAGGGGCGGGGTGTCCAGCTCGTAGAGAGCAGCGTGCCGGCGGAGCGGCTGCTCCCCGCGGAGTTGACCAAGCAGGGCCAGCCCCAGGGCACCACCGAGCTGTCCGGGCGGACCTGGCAGCTCTACACGGCCCGGGGGAACCAGCAGGCCCTGGTCCTGCTGGAGCCGACCCGCACGGTGATCGTCATCGGCGATGCCCGGGACAACGAACTACGGGAGCTTGCTGGCGCGCTGCGCTGACCGGGCTCGGCCGGTCGACGGATCCCGTGGCAGGGACAACCGGACAGGCGGGTGATTGTCCGACGCCCCAACAGGGAACAGAGAGGGAGTGATCCGGGCGCGCTGCTCGGCCCGGATCGCGCGACGCAGCCGACGGTGCTGCTGCGCCGCCCGGTTTCCGGCGCCGTCCAGGTCGTCGGGTGACCCTCTTGGGAGACACGTATGACTGTTCGACGACTCGGCGTCGGCCTGGTAGCCGCCGCTCTGATCACGCCCGCGCTGGCCGCCTGCGCCAGCACTGGAACCGGCACCCCCGGATCGACCGCGTCCCCGACGGCGACCGCGTCCGGCACGGCGAGCCCGTCCGGTGGCGCGCCGGTGGCGGGCGACGCCAAGCAGGCCCTGCTCGACTCCACCAAGGAGATCAGCAGCGGCAACTTCCGCTTCACTCTCACCGGGGCCGGCTCCACGGCCGAGGGGCAGGTGCACCAGCCGAGCCAGAGCGCGGCGATGAAGGTCGCGATCGGCGGCCCCTCATCCGACCTGACGATGAAGCTCGACGTCATCCACTACAAGCCGGACAGCTGGGTGAAGCTGGAGCTGACCGGCCCCGCCGCCAACAGCCTGCCCGCCATCAAGCAGCTCAACCTCGGCAAGTACCAGCACCTGGACCAGTCCCGGATCAAGGGCAACCGCAGCCTCGGCTTCGACTTCGAGAAGGTCGACCCGGCCGGCAGCGCGGTTCTCACCCAGGGCATCACTGAGGTCCGCAGCACCGGCACCGGCGCGTACGCCGGCACCATCGACGTCACCAAGGCCGCCGAGGCGGGCTCGCTGAACGCCGCCACGATCGCCGCTCTGGGCACCCAGGCGAAGACGGTCCCGTTCACCGCGAAGGTGGACCCGCAGGGCCGCCTCAGCGAGCTGGTGCTGCAATTGCCGGCCGCCGGGCAGACCACCGCCCAGCAGATCCGGATGACGTACTCCGACTACGGTGCCGCCACCACCGCGCAGAAGCCGCCGGCGGACCAGGTCGTCGAGGCGCCGGCCGAGCTGTACAGCCTGTTCAACTGACGTATGCGGGTGGGGCGGCTTCGGCCGCCCCACCGGCGGTCAGGAAGCAGGCTCCTGCCGGGCGGCGTCGATCCGCGCCCGCGCGCCATCCAGCCAGCGTTGGCAGATCACCGCCAGCGCCTCGCCGCGCTCCCAGAGCGCCAGCGACTCCTCCAGGGACGTGCCGCCGGCTTCCAGCCGCTCGACCACCGAGGCCAGCTCGGCGCGGGCCTGCTCGTAACTGAGCCGCTCGTCCGGCCCGGCCTTCGTGTCGTCAGTCATCGCGTCCATCTCAGCACACCGCTCCCCAGGTCACCGTGTCGCCACTCAGCCGTCGACCGTGGCGGTCAGCTCGCCGTCGGCCAGCCGTACCCGCAACGGGTCGCCCTTGCCAACATCCGCCGCCGCGCGGACGACGTGGCCGTCCGCGCGCTGCACGATCGCGTACCCCCGGTCGAGGGTGGCGGCGGGGGAGAGCGCGCGCAGCCGCGCCAACGTGTGGCGCAGGTCGTCGTCGGCGGCGGCGAGCCGATGCTCCAGGCAGCGGCCGGCTCGCTGGCGCAACGCGGCCAACTCCGTCGCCCGATGCTCCACCATCACCTGGGGGCGGGCCAGCACTGGTCGGGACCGCAGCCCGTCGAGCCGGTGCGTCTCGCGGTCGACCAGGTTGCGCACCGCCCGTTCGAGGCGGTGCCGGGCCTGGCCGATGAGGCGTACCTCCTCGGTGAGGTCGGGGACTACCCGCTTGGCCGCGTCGGTCGGGGTGGAGGCGCGGACGTCGGCGACGTAGTCGATCAGCGGCGCGTCCGTCTCGTGGCCGATCGCGCTGACCACCGGTGTACGGCAGCCGAACACCGCGCGGCAGAGCGCCTCGTCGGAGAAGGGCAGCAGGTCTTCGATGCCGCCGCCGCCCCGGGCGATGATGATCACGTCGATGGTCGGGTCGGCGTCCAGCACCTTGAGCGCGTCGACGATCTGCGGCACCGCGGACGGGCCCTGCACGGCCACGTTGACAGTACGGAATTCCACTGCTGGCCAGCGTCGCCGAGCATTGGTCAGCACGTCCCGTTCCGCCGCCGACGCGCGACCGGTGATGAGCCCGATCCGGCCGGGCAGGAACGGCAGCCGGCGCTTGCGGGCACGGTCGAAGAGGCCTTCGGCGGCGAGCAGCTTCTTGAGTTTCTCCAGCCGGGCCAGCAGTTCTCCGAGCCCCACCTGGCGGATCTCGTCGGCCCGCAGGCTGAGCGTGCCCCGGGCGGCGTAGAACTCCGGTTTGGCGTGCAGCACCACCCGGGCGCCCTCGCGCAGCTCCGGTGCCCCGGCGTCCAGTACGTCCCGGTTGGTGGTGACGGTCAGGCTCAGGTCGGCCGACGGGTCACGCAGGGTGAGGAAGACAGTGCTGGCTCCAGGGCGGCGACTGATCTGTGCCACCTGCCCGTCCACCCACACCCAGCCGAGCTTGGCGATCCATGCCCCCACCTTCTGGCTGACCACCCGCACCGGCCAAGGCTCCTCAGCGCTGCTGCCCCCGCCGCCCCCACTCCGCCCACTCTCAGCCACCCGCCCACCCTACGGACCCTCGCGGTGATCAAGAGATTTGCGTCAGTCCCGGGCGCGTTCCTGACGCAAACCTCTTGATCACCGGGACGGGAGGGCGGCACGTAGGATGGACGGGTGACTGAGGCTGAGGCGACTCCACGGACCGGCAAGCGCGTGCTCCTGGCAAAGCCCCGCGGCTACTGCGCTGGCGTCGACCGCGCGGTGCAGACCGTGGAGGAGGCACTCAAGCTCTACGGCGCCCCGATCTACGTGCGCAAGCAGATCGTGCACAACAAGCACGTCGTGCAGACCCTGGAGGCCCAGGGCGCGATCTTCGTGGAGGAGAACGAGGAGGTGCCGGTGGGAGCCACCGTCATCTTCTCCGCGCACGGCGTGGCTCCCGAGGTCTACGAGCAGGCCAAGCAGCGCTCGCTGAAGGCGATCGACGCGACCTGCCCGCTGGTCACCAAGGTGCACCACGAGGCGAAGCGGTTCGCCGCCGAGGACTACGACATCCTGCTCATCGGCCACGAGGGGCACGAAGAGGTCATCGGCACCGCCGGTGAGGCCCCCGCTCACATTCAACTGGTCGACGGCCCGGACGGCGCCGACAAGATCACCGTCCGTGATCCGGAGAAGGTCGTCTGGCTCTCCCAGACCACCCTCTCCGTCGACGAGACGCTGGAGACGGTGGCTCGGCTCAAGCAGCGACTGCCGCTGCTGCAGTCCCCGCCCAGCGACGACATCTGCTACGCCACCTCCAACCGGCAGCACGTCGTCAAGGAGATCGCCCCCGACTGCGACGTCGTGATCGTCGTCGGCTCGACGAACTCCTCCAACTCGGTCCGCCTGGTCGAGGTCGCCCTGGACGCGGGCGCCCGCGCCGGTCACCTGGTCGACTTCGCCCACGAGATCGACGACGCCTGGCTGGAGGGGGCCAACACGGTCGGCCTGACCTCCGGCGCGAGCGTCCCGGACGACCTGGTCCAGGAGGTGCTGGCTTACCTCGCCGCGCGGGGTTTCGCCGACGTCGAGGAGATCACCACCGCCAACGAACGGCTCACGTTCTCGCTCCCGCAGGAACTGAAGCGGGACATGAAGGCCGCAGCGGCGCGCGGCTGAGGAATGGGAACGAACTCGGCCCGGCGTACGTCAGATTCGGCATGAGGACCTTTCGGCTCGCTGTCGCCGCGCTGACCGTCTGCGTGGCGCTGAGCGCCTGCGGCAGCCAGGACGCCGGAGGCGGCGCGCCCACCCCGTCAGCGACGGGAACACCGCCGGTGACCAGCCAGCCCACGCCCGACCAGCCCACACCCGACCCGGCCGCCACGCCGACGACCGTCGGCCCCGCACCGACCGCCGTGCCATCGCGCCCGAAGCCTGGCGGCCCGAGCACGCCCCCCGGGGTCGGGGCCACCACCCTGACCGGCACCGTGCAGGGCGGCGTGGAACCCAACTGCGTACTGCTCGACGGCTACCTGCTCCTCGGCGGTCCGCGTGACGTGCTGACGCCGGGTGCGCGGGTGGAGGTCACCGGCCGGGTCGAGCCCGGCATGATGACCACCTGCCAGCAGGGCACCCCGTTCGTCGTGTCGAACGCCAGCCGGTCCTGACCACCAGCGCTAACGGGCCGAGACCTCGTCGTCGGCCGGATCGGCCAGCTCCGGTGCCTGTGGCTGTCGGGGCGTCAACTCGACCTGCGCCGGCGTAGGCAACTCCTCGTCCGAGACACCCAACTCGGCGAGCTTGCGCGCGCTGACCAGCACCCGGGCCTCCAGCGAGCCGACCGCCCGGTTGTACGCGGTCACCGCACCAGCCAGCGACGACCCGAGCTTGCCCACGTGGTCGCCCAGGGTGGAGAGCCGACCGTAGAGCTCGCGGGCGAGGGTGTGCACGGCGAGTGCGTTACGGGCCAGCGCCTCCTGCCGCCACGAGTACGCGACCGTCCGGAGCAGGGCGACAAGCGTGGCCGGTGTGGCCAGCACCACGTTGCGGGTGAAGGCGTGCTCCAGCAACGTCGGGTCACGTTGGAGCGCGACGTCGAGAAACGGATCGGCGGGGACGAACAGCACCACGAACTCTGGCGAGCTGTCGAACGCCGACCAGTATGACTTGGCGGCCAGCGCATCGACGTGCCCTCGCAGGTGCCGGGCATGCGCGTCGAGGTGGGTGTCCCGGCCGCGCTCGTCGCGGGCCTCCATGGCCGTCAGGTACGCGTCGAACGGTGCCTTGGCGTCCACCACCACCGATCGGCCGCCGTGCAGCCGGACCACCAGATCCGGGCGGACGACCTGCTGGTCAGTGGCGGCCGTGACCTGCTCGGAGAAGTCGCAGTGCTCCAACATCCCGGCCGCCTCGACGATCCGGCGCAGCTGGTGCTCGCCCCAGCGACCCCGCACCTGTGGCGCCCGCAGCGCCGCCACCAGCTGCTTGGTCTCGGTGCGCAGCTCACCGGAGACGGCGTTCATCGAGCGGACCTGCTCGCGCAGCTCGGCGTACGCGTCGACCCGGTCGTGCTCCAGCTCGGCGACCCGCTGCTCGTAGCGGCGCAGGGTGTCGTGCAGCGGCGCGACCGCGCGGGCCACTGCCTCCTGGGACTGCGCGGTGGCCTCGTAGCTCAAGGCCCGCATGGACTGCTCCAGGCGGCCCTCGCCCTCCCGGGTGGCAGCCAGGGTGGCATCGAGGCGGGCGATGTCGACCGCCGAGCGGGACCGGGCCGCGAGCCAGCCCACCGCCCCGCCGGCGCCGAGGCACACGATCACCAGGAGCAGGGTCGAGACGTCCATCACCGGAGCTTGCCAGACGGCTGCGACGAGACAGCCGGGAGTACGGTCGAAGATATGGAACTTGTGTTGTGCCTCGCCGTCGTGCTGGTCGGCGCGTTGGGCGCTGCGGCACTCATCCGCGCTCAGGCCAGCGCGCGTCAGCGTACCGAGCTCGCCGATGCCCGCGCCGAGGCGCAGCGGTGGTACGAACGCCTCGGCGGCCAGTTGATGAACCTGCACGGCGAAGAACCGGCGGTACGCCAGGCGCTGGCCGATGCTGGCGAGCGGTACAACGCGGCAGGCTCGCAGCTGGAGCAGGCGCGTACGTCGCACCAGTTCGGGCTGGCCCGGGAGACCGCGCTGGAGGGGCTGTCGTACATCAGGGCGGCGCGTACCGCGCTGGGCATCGATCCGGGGCCGGAGGTGCCGACGCTGGCTGCCGCTCGCGGCGTTGGGCAACTCACCAAGGAGCGCGAGGTCGACGTGCAGGGGCAGACCTTCCGGGCTGGTCCGCAGCCCGGGCGGGAAACGCCCTACTACTACCCCGGTGGGCGTTATCAGGGTCGGCCGGTGCCGTCCGGCTGGTATTCGACGCCGTGGTGGAAGACGGCGCTGGGTGCTGGTGCCGGTGTGCTCGGCGGCGTCCTGATCGCCGACGCGCTGTTCTCGCCCGCCTTCGCCGACCCCGGGTACGGCTATGACGCCGGCTACCAGGAGGGCTTCGGCGACGGCGCCGAGCAGGGCGGGGACGGCAGCGACCAGGACTTCGGCGGCGGCGACCAGGGTGGCGACGTCGGCGGCGGCGACTACGCCGGTGGGGACTACGCCGGTGGGGACTACTCCGGCGGTGACTTCGGCGGCGGCGACTTCGGTGGCGGTGGCTTTGGTGGCGGCGACTTCGGCGGCGGTGACTTCGGCGGCGGCGACTTCTGACCGACTTGGAAGTAGGCCCCGGTCGCTACGACCGGGGCCTACTTCTTGCGTTGCGTTGATCAGCCGGTGTTGCGCATCCCGGCGGCGATGCCGTTCACCGTGGTGAGCAGGGCCCGCTCCAGGGCGGTGCCGTCATTCGGTGCGCGTCGGCCGCCCGGAGCGGTGGCCACCGCCCGTCCGGCGGCGCCGGACTCCCGGTACTGCCGCAGCAGCGCCACCTGGAGATGGTGCAGTGGCTCCAGGTAGGTGTCGCGTACGGCCAGGGTGCGCTGGAGCACCGGCGAGTTTTCCAGCAGGGCTGGTGAGGCGGTCACCGCCAGCACCTCCCGCTTGGTCAGCTCGTACTCCTGCTCGATCTGTTCGAAGATCGGGTGCAGCTTCTTCGGCACCAGCGTCTCGACGTACCGGCGGGCGATGCTCAGGTCGGTCTTGGTCAGCATCATCTCGACGTTCGACAGGAACGTGCGGAAGAAGTGCCAGTTGCGGTGCATCTCGGCCAGCACGTCCGCCAACCCGGCCTCGCGGGCGGCGGCCAGCCCGGAGCCGACGCCGAACCAGCCCGGCACGATCTGCCGGGTCTGCGTCCACCCGAACACCCACGGAATGGCCCGCAGGCCGGACAACCCCGCGCCGGTGTTCGGGCGCTTCGCCGGCCGGGAGCCGATGTTCAGCGCACCGAGCAGTTCGGTGGGGGTGGACGCCCAGAAGTACGCCGGCAGGTCCGGGTCCTCGACGAGCGACCGGTAGGACTTGTACGCCGACTCGGAGACCACGTCCATCGTCGCGTCCCAGCGTTCCAGCATCTCGGCCGGCTGCCGAGGTGCCGTGTGCAGCAGGGTCGCCTGGAGCACCGCGGCGAGGGTGAGCTCCAGGTTCTCCCGGGCCAGTGACGGCAGGGTGTACTTGTCGGAGATCACCTCACCCTGCTCGGTCACCTTGATCGCGCCGTCCATCGTGCCGTACGGCTGGGCCAGGATCGCCTCGTGCGTCGGCCCGCCGCCGCGCCCGACGGTGCCGCCCCGGCCGTGGAACAGCCGCAGGTGCACCCCGTGCCGGGCGGCCACGTCGCGCAGCGCGCGCTGCGCCCGGTGGATCGACCACTGGCTGGTGGTGATCCCGGCCTCCTTGTTCGAGTCGGAGTAGCCGAGCATGACCTCCTGCACGTCGCCTCGGGCACTCACCAGCGCCCGGTACGCGGGCAGCGACAGCAACTCGTCGAGGAGTTCGCCGCCGGCGTTCAGCTCGGCCGGGGTCTCCAGCAGTGGCACGAACCCGATCCGCGCCCGCCCGCTGTGCGCGTCCACCAGGCCGGCCTCGCGGGCCAGCACCACGGCGGCCAGCACGTCGTCGACGCCCATGGTCATCGAGATGATGTACGACTCGATCACCTCGGTGCCGAACCGGTCCTGGGCCTCCCGGATGGTGGCGAACACGTCGAACGTCTTGCGGGTGGGCTCGGAGAGCGGAGTGTCCAGGGTGGACAGCGGCCGGCGGCCGGTCAGCTCGTCAGCGAGCAGTTTGGTGCGTTCCAGCCGGGTCAGCGCCGGATAGTCGGAGACCTCGCCGACGGCCTCGTAGAGCTGGGCGAGCACCGCGTGGTGTGCCTCGGCGTGCTCGCGGACGTCCATGGTGGCCAGGTGCAGGCCGAACGCGGAGACCGTACGGATGGTGGAGGCCAGCCGGCCGACGGCGGTGAGCTGCCCAGAGTTTCGGGCCAGCGACGCGCGCAGCAGATCCAGGTCGGCGATCAGCTCGGCGGAGCCCCGGTAGTCCCGGCCTGGCACGTGCGCGGTGCCCTGCCGCAACCTCTGCCGGGTGTTGGCGAGCTTCGCCTTCACGCAGCGTGCCTTGAGTCGGTACGGCTCCTCCGCGTTGACCCGCCGGAACCGTGCCGCCACCTCGGGCAGCGCGTCCAGATCAGCGGCGAGGCTTGCGGAGAGGTCCAGGGACACCCCGCGCAGCCGGCGGGAAACCGACACCTCGTTGATCAGGTGGTCCATCGCCTTCTCGGTGGCCGCGATGCCGTGCTCGTGCTGAATGGTCAGCACCTCGCGGGTGACCGCCGGAGTGACGAACGGGTTGCCGTCGCGGTCGCCGCCGATCCAGGTGCCGAAGCTCAGCGGCCGGGCCGTCGGTGACGTCTCCACGCCGAGCGTGCGCAGCGTGTCGGCCAGGTCGTCGAGCACCTGCGGGGCGGCCTCGGCGTAGAGGTCGCGCAGGTAGTAGATGGCGTTGCGGGCCTCGTCGGTCGGGTCCGGCCGGTCGAGTCGCAGCTCGTCGGTCTGCCACATCAGGTCCAGCAGCTCGGCCAGACGGCGGTTGGCCGGGCCCTCATCGCTGGCGCCGTAGAGGATCGCGTTTGCGGTTTCGGTGTCCAACTCGTCGGCGATCGCCCGCAGCTTGGACAGGATCGAGCGGCGGGCCGCCTCGGTCGGGTGCGCGGTGAAGACCGGCCGCACCGCCAGCCGACGTGCCGCGTTGGCGATTTCCTCGGCCGGCACCCCGCGCTCGGCGATCATCTTGGCTGCCTGGTCCAGCCAGCCGCCCTGCACCGCGCGGCGTCGGCGCAGATCCCGCGCACGGTGCACCTGCTCGGTGATGTTGGCCAGGTGGAAGTAGGTGGAGAAGGCGCGGGCCAGCTTGGTGCCGGTGGTCACGTCGAGGCCGCCGAGGCGCTGGGCGGCCGCCGGGACGTCGCTGCGGACCTGGGCTCGGATCTCCTCGACGAGGTCGAGCAGCGGGCGGCCCTCCTGGCGGGCCAGGGTCTGCCCGAGCAGGGTGCCGAGTCGGCGGATGTCGGCGCGCAGCGCGGCGTCCGGGCCGTCATGGTCGTGTTGGTCGATCACGATGCGCTCCCTTACGTGGGTACGAAGGACAGCGCTGTCCGACTTACTGGATGGTATCCGCGCGGACCGGATCTCTGGAGGGCCCTCGGGTGATCCACTGTCCTCGAAGTGGCGTTTTCCGACGTGATCTCAGCCACCGTCCCGCGCCGACCCCAAGCCGGAGGCAGGTCGATCGGGCGGCTTTCAAGCGGATTAATCGGGTAGCAAATGCCTGGTCGGCTCGCTAGCTTCTGATCATGGTGTCGCTGCGCTACCCCCCGAAACCGCGGCCGGGCGACCGGGTCGCGGTCGTCTCCCCCTCCGCCGGCCTGCCCGCCCTCTTCCCCCACGTGTACGAGTTGGGGCTGCGCCGGCTGCGCGAGGAGTTCGGCCTGGAGCCGGTGGAGTACCCGACCACCCGGGTCCTCGGGGCGGACCCGCGTGACCGGGCCCGTGACCTGACCGCCGCGTTCGCTGACCCGAGCATCACCGCCGTGCTGGCCACGGTCGGCGGGGACGACCTGATCACGGTCACCCCGCACCTCGACGACGACGTGCTGCGGGCCAATCCGAAGCCCTACTTCGGCTACTCCGACAACACAAACGTGCTCAACCACCTGTACCGGCTGGGCATCGTCGCGTACCACGGCGGCTCGGTGCTGGTGCACCTCGGCCGGCCGGGCGCGCCGCACCCGCTGACCTTCGACTCGCTGCGCGCCGCCCTGTTCGGCTCCGACTGGTACGACCTGACCCCCGCCCCCGCCTGGGGGGACCGGCCCAACCCGTGGACCGAGCCCGAGACGCTGGCGTACGAGCCGGAGATGCTGCCCGGCGAGGGCTGGCGCTGGCAGGGGCCGGAACGGGTGGTGCAGGGGCGCACCTGGGGTGGCTGTCTGGAGATCCTGCACTGGCTGATGGCCACCGACCGGGTGCCGACCGCTGCCGAGCTGGACGGGTCCGTGCTGGTCTTCGAAACCTCCAACGAGATACCCAGCGCGCAGGAGGTGTTCCGGATCGTGCGGAACATGGGGGAGCGAGGGCTGCTCGCCGCCTTCCCGGCGATCGTCGTCGGCCGGCCGAAGGCGTGGGACTTCGACCGGCCGCTGTCGGTGCCGGAAAGGTCGGCGTGGGGCGTGGCCCAGCGGGAGGCGATCACCCGCGCCCTCACGCCGTACAACCCGGACGCGGTGGTGGTCTTCGACGTCGACCTCGGTCACACCGACCCGCAGTTGATCATCCCGTACGGCGGCGAGATCCTGGTCGACGCGGTCGACCGCCGGATCGCGGTGCGTTACTGACGCGTTCGGCGCGTGGGGCCTCCGGGATTGACGGCGGTCTCAGGGGTTGACGGCGGTCTCAGGGGTTGACGGCGGCGAAGGCGCGAACGGGGAAGGTGCCCATGCCGCTCACCATCGGTGGGGCGGCGGTGAACCGGAACCCGCTCGGCGGCAGCGCGCCCAGGCCGGTCAGGTGCTCCACGACCGGGATACCGGCGGCGAGCAGTGTGCTGTGCGCCGGGCGTACGCCGCCGGCCGCCGGGCCCATGTCGTCGATGTTGATCGAGTCGATGCCGACCAGGGCCGCGCCGGTGTCGGCCAGCGCCTGGGCGGCGTCCCCGGTCAGGTACGGCGCCTCCGGCCCGCCGTACCGCTCGGTGCCGAAGTGCACATCCCACCCGGTGTGCAGCAGCACCGCCCGCCCGGCCACCTCGTACGGGGCCAGCATCAGCCGGTCCACACTGCGGGTGCCGGCCGGCACCCGGACCACCACCCCGGGTAGGTCGGCGAGCCGGTCCAGCGACACCCCGGCCAGGTCGTCGCCGCCGGCCCAGCGGTGGGCGGGAGTGTCCAGGTACGTGCCGGTGTTGGCGATCATGTTGATCCAGGCCACGTGGAACTCGGTGCCCGGCGCGTACCGCTCGCGGGATGCCGCGAAGGTCAGCCAGTCGGTGATTTCCGGCGCCGGCCAACCGGGCAGGGTGATCATCCCGTCGCTGATCACATGACTCAGGCGTCGCTGGCCCCGTCGGCGGTCGCGCGAACGCCCTCGCCAGTGGGTAAGCGCCGCCCGGTCGGGGAAGATCGCGCTCGATCCAGGAAGGAGTGCGTTCCCCCGGCTTCGAGGCCACTACATCCTGGACTGAGCATGATCTTGATGGCGATGCACGCTGGCGGCAGTGCGAGCGGCCATCCCGGGGGCGGCTACGTGTGCGCTGGCCGGCAAGATCCGCACAACATCGGGGTAGTTGCTGCCTCCCGGGTCCCGGAAGCAGCAGATTCGGGGAAGTTGCGCGGATCTTGGGACGGGCGTAAGGCGCGGGGTAGCGCGTGATGCATGACGTGGCGCGTGCGGCGCGCGGGGCGGCCGTGAGGTGCGTAGGACGCGGGAGGTGCGACCGCGACACGTACCTGGGCGGAAGGGGGTGCGTGTCGGTGGACGGGGATAGGCTGGTCGTCGTGCACCCCCCGTCCGTCCTGGACGCGGGGTGATCGTCGTGCCATCCGTGGGAAGTGATCTCGCATGCTCACCGGTCTGTTCACCGCTGCCCTGGCCGATCCCGGGCTGACCCGGGCGCGCGACCTGGCGCGCTCCGGTGCCGCCCAGGTCGACGGCCTCGACATCACCGCCCCGGCGGCGCTGCGCCCGTTCGCGGTGGCCGCCGTCGCGGCCGATTCCGACGGCGGCGGGGCCGGGCGACCGGTGCTGGCGGTGACCGCCACCACCCGCGAAGCCGATGACCTGGCCGCCGCGTTGGGCGGGTTGCTGCCGGCGGAGCAGGTCGTGGTCTTCCCCTCCTGGGAGACGCTGCCGCACGAGCGGCTCTCCCCGCGCTCGGACACGGTGGGTCGGCGGCTGGCCGTGCTGCGCCGGCTGGCGCACCCGGAGGCGTCCGATGCGCACGGCCGCACCGGGCCATTGCGGGTGGTCGTGGCCCCGGTGCGTTCGCTGCTCCAACCGCAGCTCAAAGGGCTGGGTGATCTGGAGCCGGTGCAGCTCGCCGCAGGCGAGGAGGCCGACCTGGAGGAGGTCGCCCGCCGTCTGATCGACATGGCGTACGCCCGGGTCGACCTGGTCACCAAGCGCGGCGAGTTCGCGGTGCGTGGCGGCATCCTGGACGTCTTCCCGCCCACCGACGAGCACCCGTCCCGGGTCGAGTTCTGGGGCGACGAGGTGGAGGAGATCCGCACCTTCGCGGTCGCCGACCAGCGGACCATCGAGCAGGTTCCGCTGCTCTGGGCACCGCCCTGCCGGGAGTTGCTGCTCACCCCGTCGGTCCGCGACCGGGCCGCCGCACTCGCCGAGCAGCACCCTGAGCTGGCCGAGATCCTCGACAAGCTGGCCGAGGGCATCCCGGTGGAGGGGATGGAGTCCCTCGCTCCGGTGCTGGTCGGCCCCGACTCGCTGGAGTTGCTGCTGGACGCCATGCCGGCCGGCACCCACGTCCTGCTGTGCGACCCGGAGCGGATCCGCACCAGGGCGCACGACCTGGTGCGTACCTCGGAGGAGTTTCTGCAGGCCAGCTGGGCCGCCGCCGCAGTCGGTGGCCAGGCCCCGGTGGACGTCGGCGCCGCAGCCTTCCGGACCCTCGGGGAGGTCCGCGCCGTCGCGGGCACGCTCCGCCAGCCTTGGTGGACGCTGTCCCCGTTCGGTCTGGTCGAGGCGGAGACCGCCGAGACGCGGCAGCCCTGGGAGGACGCACCGGAACAGGGCTCCGTCACCCCGGACGACGCCATTGCGGTGACCCTGTCCGCTCAGCCGGCCCCGCTCTACCACGGCGAGACCACGCGGGTGGTCGACGACCTCAAGCGCTGGGCCGGCGAGGGCTGGTCGATCGCGCTGGTCTTCGAGGGGCACGGCCCCGCCCAGCGGGCGGTGGAGGTGCTGCGCGACGCCGGGCTGGGCGCGCGGCTGACCGAGGACGTGCCGAGTGCGCCCGTCCCCGGCGAGTTGGTGGTCACCTGTGGGGCGTTGAGCAGCGGGTTCGTCGACGAGGCGTCCCGCTTTGTGCTGCTCACCGGCAACGATGTGACGGGTGGTCGGGGCACCTCGACCCGGGACATGCGCAAGATGCCGAGCCGGCGACGCAACACCATCGACCCGCTGGAGCTCAAGGCCGGCGACTTCGTGGTGCACGAGCAGCACGGCATCGGCCGCTACGTCGAGCTGGTGCAGCGCACGGTCAACGGTGCGAGCCGCGAATACCTGGTCATCGAGTACGCGGCCAGCAAGCGGGGCCAGCCCGGCGACCGTCTCTTCGTCCCCACCGACCAGCTCGACCAGCTCTCCCGCTACGTGGGCGGCGAGCAGCCGACCCTGCACAAGATGGGCGGCTCGGACTGGCAGAAGTCCAAGGCCCGGGCCCGCAAGGCGGTCCGGGAGATCGCCGCGCAGCTGATCCAGCTCTACGCCGCCCGCAAGGCGTCCAAGGGTCACTCGTTCGGCCCGGACACCCCGTGGCAGCGGGAGCTGGAGGACGCGTTCCCCTGGCAGGAGACGCCGGATCAGCTCGCCGCGATCGACGAGGTCAAGCGGGACATGGAGCAGACCGTCCCGATGGACCGGCTGATCTGCGGCGACGTCGGCTACGGCAAGACCGAGATCGCCGTCCGGGCGGCGTTCAAGGCGGTGCAGGACGGCAAGCAGGTGGCGGTGCTGGTGCCGACGACCCTGCTGGTGCAGCAGCACTACAACACGTTCGCCGAGCGGATGAGCCAGTTCCCGGTGCAGATCCGACAGCTGTCCCGGTTCCAGACCGCGAAGGAGACCGAGCGGACGCTGGAGATGGTCGCCGACGGCACCGTCGACATCGTCATCGGCACCCACCGGCTGTTGCAGACCGCCACCCGCTTCAAGCAGCTGGGGTTGGTGGTCGTCGACGAGGAGCAGCGCTTCGGCGTCGAGCACAAGGAGCACCTGAAGACGCTGCGCGCGTCGGTCGACGTGCTGAGCATGTCGGCCACCCCGATCCCGCGCACCCTGGAGATGGCGATCACCGGCATCCGGGAGATGTCCACCATCGCCACCCCGCCGGAGGAGCGGCACCCCGTGCTCACCTTCGTGGGCGCGCAGGACGACCGGCAGGTGGCCGCGTCCATCCACCGCGAGTTGCTCCGCGACGGGCAGGTCTTCTACCTGCACAACCGGGTCGAGTCGATCGACCGGGCGGCGCGGCGACTGCGGGAGCTGGTGCCCGAGGCGCGGGTCGCGGTGGCGCACGGCCAGATGACCGAGGACGCCCTGGAGAAGGTCATGGTCGGCTTCTGGGAGAAGGAGTACGACGTCCTGGTCTGCACCACGATCGTCGAGTCGGGCATCGACATCCCGAACGCCAACACGCTGATCGTGGAACGGGCCGACCTGCTCGGCCTGGCCCAGCTGCACCAGATCCGGGGCCGGGTCGGCCGGGGCCGGGAGCGTGCCTACGCCTACTTCCTCTACCCGCCGGAGAAGCCGCTCACCGAGCACGCCCACGAGCGGTTGGCGACCATCGCCCAGCACACCGAGCTGGGTGCCGGCATGTACGTCGCGATGAAGGACCTGGAGATCCGGGGCGCCGGCAACCTGCTGGGCGGCGAGCAGTCCGGGCACATCGAGGGCGTGGGCTTCGACCTGTACGTGCGGATGGTCGGCGAGGCGGTTTCCGCGTTCAAGGGTGAGCGGCCGGAGGAAGAAACCGACGTCAAGATCGACTTGCCGGTCGACGCGCACCTGCCGCACGACTACGTGAGCGTGGAGCGGCTGCGCCTGGAGATGTACCGCAAGCTCGCCGAGGCGCGCGACGAGGACCGGCTGCGCGAGGTGATCGCCGAGATGACCGACCGGTACGGCGAGCCGCCGGCACCGGTGCAGAACCTGGTGGAGGTGGCCCGGTTCCGCCTGCTGGCCCGCCGGTACGGCCTGACCGACGTGTCCATGCAGGGCAAGCACGTCCGTTTCGGGCCGTTGCCCTTGCCGGATTCGAAGCAGCTGCGGCTCAAGCGCTACCACCCGGACTCCGTCTACAAGCAGGCAACCGACCAGGTCAGCGTGCCCCGGCCGACCACCCGTCGGGTCGGTGGCGAGCCGCTGCGTGACCAGGCGCTGCTCCAGTGGTGCGCGCAACTGCTCTCCGATGTGTTGGGTGCCCCCGCCCCGCTCGCCGTCGCGGCGGGCTGAGGCGGGGCCCGGGCTGAGGTGGTGCCCGGGCTGAGGTGGTGCCCGGGCTGAGGTGGTGCCCGGGCTGAGTTGGGTTCGGGGTGAGGTGGGGGCCGTCACAGCGTGGGAGAGGGCATGAGAGAGTGACGGGCATGCGTGCTCGCCGTGTGATCGCCGCCGCCAGCGTCGCGGCCCTGGGTGTCCTTTCCCTCGCTGCCTGCGGTAAGTCCGCACCAGGCGTTGCCGCGTTCGTCGGTGACACCGCCTATTCGGTGAAACGGATCGATGCGATTCACGCCGAGGCGCAGGCGAAGTACGAGACGACCGTCCGGGCGGCGTTCCAGCAGCAGAACGGGCCGTCCGCGTCCCCCTCGCCGGAGATGCTCCAGATCGGCGCGACCCCGCAGGACATGCTCAACCTGCTCGTCGGGATCGACCTGGCCAAGCGGATCGTCGCGGAGAAGAAGATCCCGGTGCAGGACCAGCTCAAAGCCGAGGAGTTGGGTGAGAGCTTCGGGGCCCCCGGCACCGAGTACGCGAAGCTCGCCGCCGACTGGTACGACCTCTTCCTCTCCCTCCAGGCGGGCCTGCCGCCGGCCGAGCTGACCGATGACCTGCGCGCCACCGTCTACGACAAGATGGTGGAGGGCAAGGTTGCCCCTCCCGGCTGGACGGTGGAGCAGCAGCGTGAGGCGTTCGCCAATCCGGACATTGCCAAGCAGGTGGCAGCGGTGGTGGCCCTCAGCGCGGCGTTCCAGGATGAGGTGAAGCGGGAGGATGTCTCCCTCAACCCTCGTTACTCCGCGTTGGAAATTCCGGCCCTGCTAGAGGTGCCCAACAGCGGCTACGGCAGGTACAACCTGCCCTACCTCGAACAGGACAACAGCACGGTCACTGACATCTCCACCCCGGCTCCGGTGCCATCGACCGCTGGTCCGGACGCTGGCCCGGACGCTGGCCCGGAGGCTGGCCCCGACGCTGGCCCCGGCGCTGGCCCGGATGCCGGCCCCGGCGCTGGCCCGGACGCCGGCCCAGGCACTGAGGGCACGGCAAGCTGAGCATGACGGCACGGATCGTCCTTCTGGTCACCTCACCTCGGCTGCCAGCTGGCCTGTTGACCTCCGCAGCCTGGGATGTCGTACGCCAGCACCCGGTGTTGACCGGCGCGGAGAGCGAGTTGGCCACGGCCGTGCGCCAGGCGGGTGCCGAGGTGACCGTTGTGGACGGCCCGGCGACGCAGCCGCTCCTGGATGCGGTGGAGGCGCACGGCGCGGTGGTGTGGCTGGCTGGCCCTGCGGGCGACGAGGCGCTGGCCCGGGAGTTGGGTCTGCGGCTGGCCCGGCAGCCCGGGTTGGCCGAGATGGAGTTGATGTACGGCTCGTGGGATCCGCCAGGCGCCCGGCTGCTCGACGCGGTGGCCGTGCTGGACCGCCTGGCGTCCCCCGGCGGCGACCCGTGGAAGCGGGCGCAGACGCACCGTAGCCTCGCCGGGTACCTGCTGGAGGAGAGCTACGAGGCGTACGACGCGATAAGCGCCGACGACACCGACGCTCTGCGCGAGGAGTTGGGCGACGTGTTGTTGCAGGTGGTCCTGCACGCGCGGCTCGCCGAGGAGTTGCCCGAGGACGAGCGCTGGACGATCGACGACGTGGCGGGTGGCCTGGTCGACAAGATGATCCGCCGCAATCCGCACGTCTTCGCCGGTGCGGAGGCCGGCACGCTGGACGAGATCACCGAGAACTGGGAGCGGATCAAGCGCGCGGAGAAGGCCCGGACCTCGGTGCTGGACGGCGTGGCCCTGAGCCAGCCCGCCCTGGCCCTGGCGGCGCAGATCCTGGACCGCGCCGCCCGCGCCGGCCAAGCGGTCCCGCCTCCACTGGCCGACACCCAGGTAGATCCGGAGGCGCGGCTGGGCGCCAGCCTCCTGGCAACGGTCGCAGCAGCCCGCGAGGCGGGTATCGACCCGGAAGCAGCCCTCCGCCGCGCAACCCTGGCCTACGCCGAAGCCGTCCGCGCCGCCGAACCCCCACCCCCACCCGCCAGCCCGCGTTGATCAAGAGGTTTGCGTCAAGATTCGGCTCGCACCTGACGCAAACCTCTTGATCAACGCGACCGTGCCGGGGCATGGCGGATTTGGGGGTGGGCGGTGGGGTGGTCGGTAGGGTGGGCGGGTGGAAGCGTTTGGGGTGCTGGCTGAGCGGGTTGTCGAAGCGTTGCTGGAGTCGCGGCCGGGGGTTGCTACCGCGGCGGGGGATCACCGGTTCGACGACCGACTGCCGGACCTGTCCGCCGATGCCGTGGCCGCCGACCGGGCGATGCTCTCCGACGCGGCCAACGCACTATCCGAACTGGACCCGGACTCGCTCGACGTCGACGAGCAGGTCGACCACGCGCTGCTCACCTCATTCGTGGATCGGGAGCTGTTCGAGCTGACCGAGATCCGGTCGCACGAGTGGGATCCGCTGATCCACAACCCCGGCCCGCTGCTGCATGCGCTGATGGCCCGCCCGTACGCCCCCGCGGAAGCGCGGCTTACCCAACTGGCTGGCCGGCTCGCCGCCGTACCGGATGCTCTCGCCACCGCCCGCGCGACGCTGCGGGACATGCCGCGGATCCACGCGGAGACGGCGGTCGGGCAGTTCACCGGCACGGCCGCGCTGATCCGCGACGAGCTGCCGGCGCTGCTCGCCCAGGCGCCGAGCCAGCTCGACCGGGTCGAGCCGGCGGCAACTGCGGCGATCGCGGCGTTGGAGGAGTTCGTCGCCTGGCTGCGGGTCGGCCTGGCCACCGACAGCGGTCCTGGCCGTGACCCGCGACTGGGCCGCCGCCGCTGGGAGGCTCGCCTCTGGCACACCCTGGACACCGAGTTGGGCGCCGCCGAAATCCAGCGCCGCGCGTGGGCCAACCTGGACCGGGTCACCGCCGAGATCCGCGAGGCGGCCGTCGAGCTGGTCGGTGGTCCGGCCGACGATGCGGCCGTACGCCGGGCGCTGGACGTGCTTGCCGCCGAGCACCCGAACGACGGGACCATCGTCGATCTGGCCGGGGTGACCCTGGACGAGGCCACCGACTTCGTCCGCGCGCACGACCTGATCACCCTGGTCGACGACAAGTGCGTGATCCAGGAGATGCCGGAGTTCGCCCGGGGTGTCGCGGTGGCGTACTGCGACTCGCCTGGCCCGTTGGAGACGGCGGCCGTGCCGACCTTCTACTGCATCGCGCCCACCCCTGCGGACTGGCCGGCGCACAAGGTCGAGTCGTTCTACCGCGAATACAACGACCACATGATCCGCAATCTGACGGTGCACGAGGCGATGCCGGGGCATTTCCTCCAGCTCGCGCACGCCCGCCGCTACGTCGGTGGCACCCGGGTCCGGGCACTGGCCGAGTCCGGCCCGTTCATCGAGGGCTGGGCGGTGTACGCGGAGGAGTTGATGGTGGGGCTCGGCTTCGGCGGCCTGCCGGTGCGGTTGCAGCAGCTCAAGATGCAGCTGCGGATGACCATCAACGCATTGCTCGACCAGTTGGTGCACGCGGAGGACCTGCCCGAGGCCGAGGCGATGGCGCTGATGACCGGGCGCGGCTTCCAGGAGGAGGGGGAGGCGGCCGGCAAGTGGCGCCGGGCGCAGCTCACCTCTACGCAGCTCTCCACGTACTTCGTCGGGTACAGCGAGGTCGCCGAGATCGCCGCAGCCCGCCCGGACGGGGTGTCGGTCCGCGACTGGCACGACGCGATGCTCGCCCACGACTGCCCGCCCCCGCGCCACCTGCGCACCCTGCTCGGTCTCTGAGAACGCGCGACCCCGCTCCCCGCTCAAGATCCACACAACGTCGCCGATGTTGCTGTATCCACCGCGCGGAAAGCAGCAACATCGGCGAACCCGTGATGATCTTGAGCGCCGCCGTGCCGCGCACGGTTCCGGGTGCCGGGTCGGTCACGAGCCGCCGGGGCGACGGTCCACGACAACGGCGCTGGCGGGCGGGTCGAACGCGCTTGTGTCGACCGTTGCGGAGTAGCGGCTCAGCGCCAGGTCCATCGGCTTGCCATCGACCGGCCCCGTGAAGCTGCCGAGGACGCCCTCGGTGGTCACGCAGGCGGTGAAGTCGCTGGAGAGGCTCTGCACCTCGACGCAGGCGGCGTGGTGCCCGGCCACGGTGGTGTCGCTCTGCTTGATGACCGCCTCGGGGTCGAGCGCGGCGGCGGTCAGCAGCCCGACCACCACCGGCGGCGTGACGAGGCCCTGCTGGTTGGCCTCGCCGAAGAGCGTCACCGTGGGCTTGCTGCCCGGGGTGGGCGGGGAGACCAGCGTGCACTCGGGGCGGGCACCGGTCGTTGCGCACCGGGTGATGGCCTCCGGGGTGACGGTGAGCCGCCCACCCGGGTAGGTGTACGCGGACCGGGCCGGGTCCTGCGCCTGCACGATCGCGGCGATCTGGCCGCCGGGGAGTTGGTAGTCGGCCGAGTAGGTCAACTCCAGCGCCCGGTCGAGCCGGGCGGCGAGGTCGTTGACGAGTTCCGAGCGACCCATGGCGACTCCGGCGTCCTCGAATGTCTGACAGCCGGTGACCGTGAGCGACGCGATGACCGACACGGCGAGCATGCGGAGGGTGGTCGAGGCGGCGGGCATGGCGAACAGCCTGGTGGATTTGGTCCGCGCAGCGCAAACCCGTTGCCGGTTGACGCCCGGAAATCCGGGAATGTCCGTCAGTGCGAGGCAGCGCGGGTGCGCGGGCGACGCCGTGCCCGTTCGCGCGGCCCGATACGCTGCGTTCAACACCTGCCTCAGCCGCACCGTCGCGGCCCACCCACGGACCGGATCACAACAACGAGGAGCGACTTAGTGGCAACCATCGAGGGAATCGTCGCCCGGGAGATTCTCGACTCGCGGGGCAACCCGACGGTCGAGGTCGAGGTCGGTCTGGACGACGGCACGGTCGCCCGCGCCGCCGTACCGTCCGGTGCCTCCACCGGCGCCTTCGAGGCGATCGAGCTGCGCGACGGTGACGCCGACCGCTACCAGGGCAAGGGCGTGGAGAAGGCGGTCTCCAACGTCGAAGACAAGATCGTCGACCAGATCATCGGGTACGAAGCCAGCGAGCAGCGGTTGATCGACCAGAAGATGCTCGACATCGACGGCACCGACAGCAAGTCTGAGCTGGGCGCGAACGCCATCCTCGGGGTCTCCCTGGCCGTGGCGAAGGCCGCTGCCGGCAGCGCCGAGCTGAGCCTCTTCCGTTACCTGGGCGGCCCGAACGCGCACCTCCTGCCGGTGCCGATGATGAACATCCTCAACGGTGGCGCGCACGCCGACTCGAACGTCGACATCCAGGAATTCATGGTCGCACCGATCGGCGCGCCCACCTTCCGTGAGGCGCTGCGTTCGGGCGCGGAGGTCTACCACGCGCTGAAGTCGGTGCTGAAGAAGAAGGGCCTGTCGACCGGGCTCGGCGACGAGGGTGGCTTCGCGCCGAACCTGCCGACCAACGCGGCGGCCCTGGACCTGATCGCCGAGGCGGTCGAGAAGGCCGGTTACCGGCTCGGCACCGACATCGTGTTCGCCCTCGACGTGGCGGCCACGGAGTTCTTCGACAACGGCACCTACACCTTCGAGGGTGCCGCGAAGTCCGCCGAGGAGATGAGCAACTACTACACCAAGCTGGCTGGTGACTACCCGATCGTGTCGATCGAGGACCCGCTGGCGGAGGACGACTGGAGCGGCTGGCAGACGCTGACCGCCTCGATCGGCGACCGGGTGCAGATCGTCGGTGACGACCTGTTCGTGACCAACCCGCAGCGCATCGCCCGCGGCATCGCCGAGAAGTCGGCCAACGCGGTCCTGGTCAAGGTCAACCAGATCGGCTCGCTGACCGAGACCCTGGACGCGGTTGACCTGGCCCACCGTGCCGGCTTCAAGTGCATGATGAGCCACCGCTCCGGCGAGACCGAGGACACCACCATCGCCGACCTGGCGGTGGCCACCGGCTGCGGCCAGATCAAGACCGGCGCGCCGGCCCGCTCGGACCGCGTCGCGAAGTACAACCAGCTGCTCCGGATCGAGGAGGAGCTGGGCGACGCGGCGCGCTACGCCGGCGCTGGCGCGTTCCCGCGCTACCGTTCGGCCTGAAGCCTCGGGGGAGGGGTGTAGCGATGCAGCAGCGCCGCACACCGGGTGGTCAGCGTCCCGCCCGCCGGCCGGGTCAGTCCGGCCGGCCGGGTGGTGGCCGGACCACCCGGGGATCGGTCCGTGAGGCCGGCGTACGCGCCGAGCCGCGCGGCGCCGCTGGTCGGGCGCCGGGTGCGGCCCGGGGCGCCGACGGCGTTCGCTCCGCGAACCGTCCGGCCGCCGCTCGGCGTACTGCCGCCGGTGGTGCCGTCAAGCGGCTCGCCGCACCCCACCCACGTCGCTTCACCGGTCGGGCCACCGTGCTGTTCGCGGTCCTGATCGCGCTCGCACTGGCCTACACGTACCCGGTCCGGGTCTACCTGGACCAGCAGGCCGACATCGAGCGGATGGAGGCGGCCCAGGCGGTGCAGGAGGCGGAGATCGCCAAGCTCGCCGCCGAGGCCGCCAACTGGAACGACGACGAATACATCAAGACGCAGGCTCGGGAGCGGTTCTTCATGGGCCGGCCGGGCGAGAAGATGATGGTGGTGCTGCACGACCCGGAGGGTGCCGCCCGGGACGCCGGGAAGTCGGCCGGTTCGGCCGCCCCGACCGGGCCGGTGACCTGGTATGACACGCTCTGGTCCAGCGTGCAGGCTGCGGACAGCCAGCAGCCGGGCAAGTGACCCACCGACCAGCACACCAGGAGAGATGGGCACCGTGACTGTCGTACCACCGTCAGAGTCGGCGGCGGATTCCGTACCTTTGCCGCAGCGCGAGCCGGCCACCGAGGCCGACCTGGCCGTGGTGGCCGCGCAGCTAGGCCGGACGCCCCGTGGCACCCGAGCGGTGGCCCACCGTTGCCCGTGCGGTCTGCCGGACGTGGTGGAGACGACTCCCCGCCTCGCCGACGGCACCCCCTTCCCCACGCTCTACTACCTGACCTGCCCCCGGGCCACGGCGGCGTGTAGCCGGCTGGAGTCGGCGGGGCTGATGAAGGAGATGGCGGACCGGCTGACGACGGATCCTGAGTTGGCCGCGCACTACCGTGCCGCGCACGAGGACTACCTCGCCCGCCGGGAGGCGGTCGGCGAGGTGCCGGAGATCGCCGGTATTTCGGCCGGCGGTATGCCGGGCCGGGTGAAGTGCCTGCACGTGCACCTGGGGCACGCGCTGGGCGCCGGCCCCGGGGTGAACCCGTTCGGTGACGAGACGTTGGAGCTGGTCGAGCCCTGGTGGACGGCTGGCCCGTGCGTGGACGTGCCGGCGGGCGAATGAGCGCGCAGGCCGGGTCCTCGGCACCCGAGAGTCAGATCCTGGTGCGGCGGGCCCGCACTGGGGATGTGCGCGGCATCCGGCGGCTTGTCGACACCTACACCGACGACCGGCGGCTGCTGAGCAAGGCCACCGTCACGCTCTACGAGCAGGTGCAGGAGTTCCGGGTGGCGGTCCGCGCCGATGACGGCGTCGTGGTGGGCTGCGGTGCGCTGCACGTGATGTGGGAGGACCTGGCCGAGATCCGTACGGTCGCTGTGGATCCGGCCTGTCGGGGCCAGCGGATCGGGCACCGGCTGGTGGGCGAGCTGATCGACGCGGCCCGGGAGTTGGGTGTGGCACGGATCTTCGTGCTCACCTTCGAGACGCAGTTCTTCGGCGCGTTCGGTTTCCGCGAGATCGATGGCGCGCCGGTGCCGCAACCGGTGTACGAGCAGCTGCTGCGCTCGTACGACGAGGGTGTCGCGGAGTTCCTGGATCTGGAGCGGGTCAAGCCGAACACGTTGGGCAACACCCGGATGCTGCTGCGCCTGTAGTCAGGCCTTGCGGGGGTGGGCGGCGAAGAACTCCCACATCAGGTCGGTGGCCGACAGCCCTGCGGAGGAGTCGGCGAGCGAACCGGTCGTCGCCCCCGGCCAACTGTGGCCCATGTCGGCGATCGTGTAGACGCTGACCTCGCTGCCGTCCGCGCAGCCCGCCACCGTGTGCGTCACACCCGCCACACCGGACGCCTTCGGGCTCGGCCGGCAGGTGAGCCGCTGCTGCCACCCCGTCGGGGTAGGCGACAAGCGCGTTGTCCTTGTCAGCCTTGGCGTTCAGGCCAGCCAACTCCTGCATGGAGGTGGCGGAGCCGGGGTAGTAGTGCAGCGCAATGATCAGCGCGGCCGGCCGGCTCGGGTCGTAACCGGGTGGTGCGTGCAGCAGGTAGGTGCGGTCGAGCCCGTTGTGGCTCAGGGTGAGGTCGTGGTCGCCGCCGCCGGGCGCTCGCCGGCCACGGAGGGTGTGGCTGGCGGGGTCGACGAGGGCCGCCCCCGCTCACCACGGGCCGCGGCGACGATCATGAGGCAGAGCCCCGTCAACACTGCCACCGATCGCCGCACGTCGGCCTCCCCCCGTCGACCCCGCGTCCACACTGGAGGTGGTGCGCTGACGGAGCAACCCTTTCGGTCCTGAGCGAAGGCAGGCAGGCTGTCCCCCATGCTTCGCCTCCAGCTCGGGTCGGCGGACCTCTGTCGGGTGCGGTTCGCCGACCGGTTGCACCCGGTCGGCACCGCACTGTTGGCCGGTCAGTGGCTGCGGGACCCGACGGTCGCGGCGATGGCACCAGCGTTGGCCGAGCGGGCTGCGGCGGTCGGGAGTACGGGCGCCGCGCAGGCCGCCACTGCGATGCTTCAGCACCTGCTGCCCGCCCGGGGACGTCTGCCGGACTTCGTCACCCCCTTCGCCGGCCGGGAATCGATCGAGGCTGGCCTGGAGGCGATCCGGGCCACCCCGGCACAGAGGATCCGCGCCGAGGCCACCGCCGCGTACGCGCAGGCGGCCGTGACCCCGCTGCGGCAACGGTTCGCGGCCGCCGACCCGGAGGTGTTGGACCTGTTCGGCGGGGCTGTCCGCACCTGGTTCGACGCGGTTCTGGCACCGCACTGGTCCGATCTGGTGTCCGCGTACCGCCAGCAGGTGACCTGTGCCAGCCAACGGCTGGCGCAGCATGGCCTGGACGGCCTCTTCGCCGGGTTGCACCCGGCGATCCGGTGGCGTGAGCCGGTGCTGGAGGTGCGAACGTGGTGGGACGGGGATCTGCTCGGTACCGGCCACGGGCTCATCCTGCTGCCCTCCCCGTTGGCCGGGCCCCGCCCCCGGGTGCTGGTCGAGCCAGGTCACCCGATCCTGCTCGTCTATCCGGCGGTAATGGTTGCGCGCGGTGCCACTGCCGGGGCCGATTCACTCGGTCGGCTGCTCGGCGTCACCCGGGCGCTGGTGCTGCGCCGGCTGGCGGCCGAAGGCGGGTTGACCACCACCGTGCTGTCCCGGGCCGTCGGGATCAGCCTCTCCTCGGCCTCGGAGCACGCCACCGCGTTGCGGTCTGCCGGCCTGGTGGCCAGCGAGCGCGAGGGCGGGGCCGTTCGGCATCACCTGACAGTGCTCGGCGCGGAGCTGTTGAGGGGCTCGTCGGGCGACTCGTCCGAGGGGTGGCTGCCGTCCGACCAAGCCGCAGGGTGGCGTTCTGTCCTGCCGTAAGGTTGCTGCCGTGACGACGCGTGTGGCGGCCATCGACTGCGGGACCAACTCGATCCGACTGCTGGTCGCCGACCTGCCGGAGGAGTCGGCGGGTTCGCAGACGCCGCTTGTCGACCTGACCCGGCGGATGGAGATCGTCCGGCTCGGGCAGGGTGTGGATCGCACCGGCCGGCTGGCACCGGAGGCGATCGAACGGACCCGGGTGGCGCTGGCGTCGTACGCCGCGGACATCGAGAAGCTGGGCGCCGAACGGGTGCGGATGTGCGCCACCTCGGCCTCCCGGGACGCCGCCAACGCCGCCGACTTCACCGAGATGGTGCAGCGCACCCTCGGCGTCGCGCCCGAGGTGGTCACCGGCGACGAGGAGGCCCGGCTGTCGTTCACCGGCGCGGTGCGCGGGTTGCCGGCCGACGCGAAGGAGCCATTTCTGGTCGTCGACATCGGCGGCGGTTCCACCGAGTTCGTGGTCGGTGACCGGGCCGAAGGGGTGCGCGCGGCGATTTCGGTGGACATCGGCTGTGTCCGGATGACCGAGCGGCACCTGCCCGGCGACCCGCCAACGCCCGAGCAGGTCGCGGCGGCGCAGGCCGACATCGCGGCTGCGGTGGACCGCGCGCTCGCCGTGGTGCCCGGCCGCGAGGCGGCCACCCTGGTCGGCCTCGCCGGGTCGGTCACCACCGTGGTCGCCATCGCTCAGGGCCTGCGGGAGTACGACCCGGAGCGCATCCACCACGCCCGGGTGTCGTACGAGACTGTCGCTCAGGTGACCGCGGAGCTGCTGGGTCAGACCCGTGAGCAGCGGTTGACGGTCCCGGTGATGCACCCGGGCCGGGCTGACGTGATCGGCGCGGGCGCGCTGGTGCTTCGCGTGATCATGGAGCGGGCCGGGATGCCGTCGGTGGTCGCCTCGGAGCACGACATCCTCGACGGCATCGCCTGGAGCCTCCAGTAGGCCAAAAGCGCAGCGCATGACCTTGATCGACTCCAGCTCGCCGACATAGCGGTATCCGGCCAACCGGATACCGCAACATCGGCGATCCTGTGTCGATCTCTATCCGGGCTGCGGAGCTTTGCTTGATCAAGCTCAATCCGCATCCGCATCCGTATCCGGCCGACCTGTTCGCCCGATTCGTGGGGCTGGACGGCCAGGGGGTCCGACGCTGATTCGACCGGCTTCTGGCACCCCTGGTCTGGCAGCCAGGATGTCAGACGGACGACAGTCAAGCTTTTGAACTGGTGGGTACGGGCATCGACTCGGCGCCGCGAATGGCCGACCTCCACGGTAGTGTGGATGTCATGGTTGCAGCCTACGAGGATCTGCCGTTCAGCGAGTTTCTGCACCGTCCCGGGGCGACCGCAGACCGGTTGAACGTGGTGCGTGCGTTGCGGCTACGCCGTAGGGATGCCGGTGATCTCGCCCTGATGCGGGTGGATCAGATGGAGCGTGACGGTGTGGTGGTCGACTTCACCGCGCGATTGCTGGCTGGTCTGGTTCGTTCGCAGCCGCTGGACGTGGTGCGCCGGGTGCTCGGCGAGGCGTTGCCGTGGGCTACCTTCCTGCCGGAGGCAGATCTGGATCAGCTTCTCTCGGAGTTGGTGGCGGTCTCCCAGGGCGCGGCGTCGTTGGCGAATCTGTCGCCGGTGGCGGTGTTGCTGGAGCAGTGGCGGCACACGGCCGAGGTGTACGCCGACCCGGTCCTGCTGGAGATTCTGCTCAAAGAGCCGGAGGGTGATTTCGGTCCGGCGACGACTCCGGCCGGTGAGCGATGAGTCCCAGGCGCGGCGATCGAGCCGCCCCGCCTCCCGTTGGTGGCGAGTTTGATCTGCGTTTCGCCAACTCTGCGGCCGTGGATGGCTGGGAGCACCTGGCGCGGCAGGTGCCAGCCAACCTGCGGAGGGCCCATGACGCCATCCGTGCGGCCCCCAGAGGCCCCGGCTCACCGGATCGGCATCACCGGTTGAAAGGCTCATTGGCCACCGGTGTCTGGAAGGGCCAGTCGCACGAGCGTTGGCAGTATGAGGTCACCGGTGGCGGCAGAATCTGGTACCTCGTCGACGACGAACGCCGTACCGCGTGGATCACCTACGCCGGCACCGGCCACCCAAGCGAAACCGACTGACCGATCACCGACACGACGGTCTTAGGGCCTGTGTCAAAGCCCCTGGCCGGCCTGCGGCGGGCCCAGACGACGACCGGCCGCGTTGGAAGTTCGTCCGGATACAACACCGGTATCCGGACGAACTTCCGCCTTGCCGGACCGCCGCCTGGACTCCGCCTCGGCTCAACCGAGGGCTTTGACACAGACCCTAGGGCGTTTGCTGGGATCGACTCCGGGGCTGTCCGGCGGGTTCCGTTGACGGTATTTCGCATTGCACAGTAGTGTGCAATGCGTGGACACCACACAGTTGCTGAAGGGCGTGCTCGACCTGGCCGTCCTGGCCGTGCTCCGGGAGGAGGACGGCTACGGTTACGACATCCTGCGCCGGTTGCGCGAGGCCGGCCTGGAGGAGGTCGGCGACGCCTCGGTCTACGGGACGCTGCGCCGCCTCTTCGCCGCGGGCCTGCTCACCACGTACGTCGTGCCGAGCGAATCTGGGCCGCACCGTAAGTACTACTCACTCAACGCCGCAGGGCGTGACCAGTTGACCCGCTCCGGCAAGCTCTGGCGCTCATTCGCCACCACCATGGACAGTCTGCTCGACGATCGGGGGATGGCGGCATGACCGTCACGGAGCAGGAGATCACCGACTACGTGGCGCGGGTCCGGGCCGCTCTGGCCGACCTGCCGCCCTCGCAACGCGATGAGCTGACCGAGGATCTTGCCGACCACCTCACCGAGGTCGCTGCCGAGGCCGAGGGCACCCTCGTCGAGCGGCTGGGCGAGCCCGAGACGTACGCCGCCGAGATGCGCGCCGCAGCCGGCGCCGCCCCGGGCAGTGGGCGCAATCTCGACCAGCGGGTCGCGACCGCGGTGGTCCGGGTCCGCAGCCGGCTGCACGCGCTCGACACCCGACTCGGCCCACCCCTGGGGTACGCGACGGCCAGCGATTTCCTCCGGTTGCTGCGCCCCGGCTGGTGGGTGCTCCGGGGCTACTTGGCGGCCATGCTGGTCACGGTGATCAGCACCGGCGGCAGTTTCGGGCTGCTGCCCCGGTTCGGCGGCGAGTTGCTCGCCGGCCTGATCATGCTGGTCGGCTTCCTGCTCGTCTCCATCTGGATCGGCCGCCGTTCCGGGCGGTTGGCCCGCTGGCCGCGCTCGGCGGTGCAGGTCGGCAGCGCGGTGCTGGTGGTCTTCGCGTTCGCCGCTCTGATGCAGGCCGAGGACCGGATGCGTTACGGCGACTACGGCTATGACCAGACCTCGGTCGACAGCCAGTACGACCGCATCCGGGACGTCTTCGTCTACGACAGCGAGGGCCGCCTGGTGGAGAACGCTCGGCTCTTCGACCAGAACGGCAACCCGATCCGGCTCGGCTACCCGGACTGCTTGCAGGGCGCCTATGTAAAGCAGACGCTGCGGGCGTACCCGTACTGCCCGGAGCAGGCGCCCTTCGCGCCCCGCGCCCCGGGCGGGCCGATCCCCTCCGAACCACCCACCGCCGTGCCCGGCGTGACCACCACTCCGGACCCGACCAGCACCCCGGACCCGACCACCACGCCGACCCCGACCGGGACGGCCACCGGTGGACCCCCGGCAGGCCCGACCGCGACGGGCGAACCGACCCCCACGGCGACGAGCTGAGTCACGGTGTGAACTGGATCATGCAGGCGAAGCTGGGAAATAGCTGAACGGACGAGGCGAGCGGGACGGCACCGAAAATCAATGATCGTTACGGTGTCGTCTGCTCATCAACCCCTCGGAAGGAACCCCCGTGTCAGAGCAGGTCGCACCGCCCCCCGTGTCCGACGCCGCACCATCTGAGTCGGCTGTCGAGACGCCGCAGCCGGCGGAGTCGCAGCCGGCTGAGCCGCAGGCGGCGGCGTCGCAGCCGACCGAGCAGGAGGCGAAGAGGTCCGGTGGGAAGAAGGCCCTCAAGATCGTCGGCGCGGTCCTCGTGTTCGTCGTCGTCGCCGGCCTGAAGTTCGGTGTCGCCTCGGCGATCGGCAGCTACTTCAACAAGGACGAGACCGCCGCAGCCAAGGCGGGCGACTGCATCGCCGAGATGCCCGAGGTCACCGGCACCGAGGAGGAGGAGGTCGACGACGCCAAGGTCGTGGGGTGCACCTCCACCGAGGCCGCGTACAACGTGGTCGGCCGGGTGAACGACCAGACGGAGACCCAGGCCAAGGCCGACACCGCCTGCAGCCAGTTCTTCAAGGAAGGCGATGAGTTCTACGTCTTCTACAGCATCGAGCCGGGCAAGACGGGCTATGTGCTCTGCCTGACCAAGAAGGCCTGACCAAGAAGGCCTGACCGGAGCGGCAGAACGACATCGACGGCGGCGGGAGCCTACCCCGCCGCCGTCGGCGTACCCGGAGTCACCGGCGGGCAAACGGGAGGTGAATGCCACTGTTCCGGCGTCTTCCCGGCGGCGGCGCGGCATGGCAGGCTACCGGCACTAGGACCACTGGGCGACCAGCCAACGATGACTGACCGCTAGGAGGACGGCCCATGGGCGAAATGGTGAGCTACCGCAGCAACGGCGGCACGAGCGAGGGGTATCTCGCGATACCCGCCAGCGGCATGGCCAGCCCCGCCGTCATCGTCATCCAAGAGTGGTGGGGCCTGGTCCCGCACATCCGGTCGGTAGCGGACCGGTTCGCCGAGGCCGGATTCGTCGCCCTCGCCCCGGATTTCTACCACGGTGAGACGACCAGCGAGCCGGACGAGGCGCAGCGGTTGCTGATGGCGATGCGGATGGACGAGGCCGCGAAGGACATCGCTGGCGCGGCCGACTATCTCGCCGGGCGGCCCGAGGTCACCGGCAAGGTCGGTGCGGTGGGTTTCTGCGCCGGGGGCAGTCTTGCCCTTTGGTCGGCCACCATCTCCGACCGGATCGTCGCCACCGCAGGTTTCTATCCCGTGTTGCCCTGGGAGTCGATGCACCCCGACTGGGTCGACTACGCCGGCAAGACCGCCGTCATCCACTGCTCCGAAGAGGACGGCACCTCGACCGACGAGGGCGTACAAACAGCCCGTCGGTCCATTGAGGAGGCTGGCGGCGACTGCCACCTCTACGACTACCCGGGCACCTCGCACGCCTTCTTCAACGACGACCGGCCGGAGGCGTTCGACCAGCGCGCCGCCGCCAGCGCCTGGGCCCGCACCCTGGAACTCTTCCGGGCCAAGCTTGGCTGAGTCACGTACCCCCGAGCAGGTGGTCGCCCACGCAGCGCGGGCGACCGGCCTGGCTGACCTCGACGCGGCGGTGAGCGACTGTTTCGCCTGTCCCCGGTTGGTCGACTGGCGGGAGGAGGTCGCCCGCACCCGCCGGGCGGCGTTCCGCGACCAGGAGTACTGGGGCCGGCCAGTGCCGGGCTTCGGCACCGGCGACGCACGGATCGCCATCCTCGGGCTGGCACCCGCCGCACACGGCGGCAACCGCACCGGCCGGATCTTCACCGGTGATCGGTCGGGTGACGTGCTGTTCGCCGCGCTGCACCGGGCCGGGCTGGCCAACCAGCCGACAAGCGTCGCCGCCGACGACGGGCTCGCCCTGCGGGACCTGCGGATCTTCTCGGCCGTCCGGTGTGCACCCCCGGACAACAAGCCGACTCCGCAGGAACGGGACACCTGCGCACCCTGGCTGCACCGCGAGGTCACACTGATCCGGCCGACCCTGCGCGTCGTTGTCGCGCTCGGCGCATTCGCCTGGGCAGCGTGGTGGCCGGTGCTCCGCCAGGTGTACGGGCAGCGCCCGCCCAGCCCGCGACCGGCGTTCGGTCATGGGGCACACTGGTCCGGCACGGACGCTCCGGACTTGTTGGGCTGCTACCACGTCAGCCAGCAGAACACCTTTACGGGGCGGCTGACACCAGAGATGCTGGACGACGTCTTCGGCCAGGCCAAGCAGCTGGCCGGAGTGGACTGAGACATCCGTGGGGTGGTGGCGATGACAGAGCACACACGCCCGCCCACGCCGTCCGAGGTAGCCGAACCGGGGGTGTTGCGCCCGGCGCTGGGCCTGCTTCGTCGGTGGTGGCCGGTGGGCGCGGTCGGCGCGCTGCTTGTTGGTGCCGCGCTGTCGGCAGCCCACTCATCGATCGGGGCCAGCCGGATCCCGCCAGCGGAAAACGTTCCCTGGGTGCCCGAGTACCCGACCGCCGAGCCGCCGCCGTCGATTCCGATCGAGCCGCGCAACGCCGGTGAGGTCACTCAGGCCCACGTTCCACAGTGGATCTCGACCGTGGCGATCGTACTGCTCGGTCTCGCAATCCTCGCGGCGCTCGGTTACCTCGCCTGGATCCTGCTGCGGGGCTTCCGACGTCGCCGGGCCATCCGTTCGCTGCCTGCGCAACGGGCCCGCCGTTCGGCCGAGGGCACTGCCCGCGACGTGGTCGCCGCCCTCGACGCCGGCCTCGTGGAGCTCGAAGACACCGACACCGATCCCCGGGTCGCGGTGATCGCCTGCTGGGTGCGCCTGGAGGAGGCCGCCGCCGCAGCCGGTGTGCCGAGGCTTGCCGGGGACACGCCCACCGACCTGGTCAGCCGGCTACTGCGCGGTGACCCGGCGGCCGGGGTGCCGGCGATCGTCAGCACCGACGTGCTGGCCGAGTTCGCGCACGTCTACCGGGAAGCCCGGTACGCTACCCGCCCGGTCGGCGAGCGCACCCGAGACCAGGCCCGCGCCGCGCTGCGCCGCCTGCGTGGCGAACTGTCAGCGGTGGTGACCACATGAGCAGCACCAGCATCGACGATCTGCTCACCTTCGAGGAGGAGGCGGCACCGGCGGGCACGCAGGCGCGCGGCTCCCGGGTCGGCCCGGTGCTGCGCTCGCTCGCGTGGGCCGCCGGCGTGGTCGCGGTGCTGCTCGTCGGCCTGCGCGCGGTCGGCCTCCAGGTCTCGCTGCCCGTCCTCATCGCTGGGGTGCTCGCCGTGCTGGCGGTCCGCCGGGTCACCGCCCTGCTCGCGCCGCCACCCCCGCCGCCGGCGGGTGGCCGGGCCGCGACGGGCGAGGAGGACGGCAGCTACAACTGGGGTGCGCGGGACGCTCTGCGGTCCGCGATCAACCGCTGGGAATGGCCACTGGACTGGTCCAACTCCCGACCCGAACGTTTCACCGAGGTGGTCCTTCCCCGGATCGGTGAACTGGCCGACGAGCGGATGCGCCTGAAGCACGGCGTCACCCGCGAGTCGGATCCGGCCCGTGCGCGTGTCCTGCTGGGTGACCGGCTGTGGACGTTCCTGGAGACCCCACCTCGCCGCACCCCGTCGCCGCGCGACCTCGCGGTGATCGTCGCCGAACTGGAGAAGATCTGATGAACGACGTGGACCGGAGCATTGCCCCCGCCGAGGTCGGCCACCTGGCTCGGGCGGTCCTGGACGCGGTCGGCACCGTCGTGGTCGGCAAGCGGGACGCGTTGGAGCTGGTCCTCGCCGGCATCCTCGCGGGCGGCCACGTGCTCTTGGAGGACCTGCCCGGGCTGGGTAAGACGCTCACCGCACGATCGTTCGCCCAGGCACTCGGGTTGGATTTCCGGCGGCTGCAGTTCACCCCCGACCTGCTCCCCGCCGACGTCACCGGCTCGTTCCTCTACGACCAGCGCAACGGCGACTTCACCTTCCGGGCCGGGCCGGTCTTCACCAATCTGCTCCTCGCCGACGAGATCAACCGGACGCCGCCGAAGACCCAGTCCGCGCTGCTGGAGGCAATGCAGGAGAAGCAGGTTTCGGTGGAGGGCGTGACCTACAAGCTGGACGAGCCGTTCCACGTGCTGGCCACCGCCAACCCGATCGAGTACGAGGGCACGTACCCGCTGCCCGAGGCGCAACTGGACCGCTTCCTCCTGCGCGTCTCCTTCGGTTACCCGCAGCACGAAGAGGAGTGGGAGGTCCTGCGCCGGCGGATGAGCCGCCGCCGCGAGGAGGCGGACATCAAGGCGGTGGTCGACGCGGCCACGCTCCGGGCGATGCAGGCCGCACTGGAGGACGTGGTGGTGGAGGACTCCATCGGCCACTACATCGTGTCCCTCACCGCGGCCACCCGTGAGCACCCGTCGGTGCTGGTCGGAGCCTCGCCTCGCGGTTCGCTGGCGCTGCTGCTGCTGGCCCGGGTCCGCGCGGTGTTCGGCGGACGGGACTACGTGGTGCCGGAGGACGTCAAGGAGGTGGCGGCGCCCGCCCTGGCCCACCGGATCACCCTGCGCCCGGAGATGTGGTTGCGCCGCGTCGATCCGGCGTTCGTGGTCGGCGAGGTGTTGGAGGCCACCCCGGCCCCGGCGAGTGGCGCGCTACCCAGCTACGCCGCCGGCGGGCCGCGGCACTGATGGTGGGACCGACCGTGTCGAGGGCCACCGAGCCGGAACCGGCTGCCGGCTGGGCACCCACCCGGGCGCTCGGCCGGGCGGTGCTGCTTGCCGGCCTGCTGCTGGTGGCAGGGGTGCTGCTGGGGCGGGTCGACCTGATTGTGCTCGCCGCCCCGTTCGCGCTGGGCACCGCGTACGCGCTGCGCCGGCGGCCCACGGCGTTGCCGCAGGTGTGGATCACCCCGGGTGACGACGGGCCGTTGGTCGAGGGCGGCGAGGTGACGGCGGCGGTGAGTGTCGGCAACCCGGACATCGTCGACTACGACCTGGTGGTGGTGCGTTCCCGCGTGTCGCCGTGGTTGCGCGTCGACCGAGCCGGTTTCGCCCAAGACCAGACCGCCGACGACGTGCCACCCACGGCAACCACGCCGACCGGCGCAGATACACCGGCCAGCGGCACGGGCCGCTCCATTGCGGATCGGCCGTTCGTGACGTCGGTGCCCACCGGTCTGGCGGTGGACCTGGAACTGGCCGGCCGTGCCCTGCGCTGGGGCCGGCACCCGGTCGGCCCGGCCGGTGCCCGGGTCGCCACGGCGGGCGGCCTGCTGGTCTCCCGAGCGGTGATCAGCGAGCCGGTCCGGGTGCGGGTGTACCCGCGTACCGAGCCGTTCGAGGCGGTCGAGGCCATGCCCCGCGCCGCCGGCCTGGTCGGGGCGCACCACTCCCGCAGGCCTGGTGAGGGCGGCGAGTTGGCCGGCGTACGGATCTTTGGCCCCGGGGACCGGCTGCGCCGCATCGACTGGCGGGTGTCGTTGCGCGCCCGGCAACTGCACGTGGCCTCCACTCTCTCCGACCGTGACGCGGAGGTGGTGGTGCTGCTCGACGTGCTCGCTGAGGCTGGCCGATCCGGCGGGGTGGGCGGTGCCGCCTCGGTGCTGGACACCACCGTCCGGGCCACCGCCGCGATCGCCGAGCACTACCTGCACCGCGGCGACCGGGTCTCCCTGCTGGAGTACGGGCCGGCAGCCCGCCGGCTTCGTCCGGCTGCCGGGCGTCGGCAGTACCTGACCGTCCTGGAGTGGCTTCTCGACATCCGTGTCCAGTCGTCCTCGCACGAGCCGTACGACCAGGTGTTCGGCCCGCAGTTGCTCTCCTCGGACGCGTTGGTGGTGGTGCTCACCCCGCTGCTGGACGAACGGTCGGCGCAGATGCTCGCCCGGCTGACCCGTGCTGGGCGGTTCGTGGTGGCCGTCGACACGTTGCCGACCGACCTGGCGTCGCCGAAGGACCAGGCCTGGGCCGAGGTGGCGTACCGGCTGTGGCGTTTGGATCGCGAGGTCATGATCGGGCAACTCCGGGAGCACGGCGTGCCGGTGGTGCGTTGGGCCGGTGCCGGCAGTCTCGACCAGGTGCTGCGGGACGTGGCCCGGTTGGCGACGGCTCCTCGGGTTGGTGGCCGGTGAGCGCGAGGAGTGAGCTTGCGAGCCCCGCAGTCGCGAACGAGAGGCGGGCGGGGTTGAACGAGGGTAGGCGCAGATGATCGAAGCCGTGACCGGGCGGGTTCGGGCGGCCCAGAACGCTGTCGCCCGGATCAGCGTTGCCCCGCTGCTGGTTCGGGCCGGCATCTTCGTCACCGTGTTTGCCGGGTTCGTCCTGGCTTTTCCCGCCGAGGTGCTTCCGGGTCGGCCGTTCCTCTTTCTGGCGGTGGCCGCGCTGTTCCCCGCGTTCGGTCCGCGCCGGGTCTGGGCGACCTTCACGGCGTTGGTCACGGTTGGTGGCTGGCTGGTCGCCACCGACGGGTACGGCCGCCCGGTCGCCCTCTGGCGGCTGCTCGCCGTAGCTGCCCTGCTCTACCTGGGGCACACCCTCTGCGCGCTGGCTGCGCTGTTGCCGTACGACGCGGTGGTGGACCCCGAGTTGATCACCCGATGGTTGTCGCGGTCGGCCGCCGTCCTGCTGGGCAGTGCGGTGCTCGGGGTGCTGTTGTTGCAGGCCACAGGGATCGGCGGGGGCGCCGGATATCAGTGGGTGACAGTGCTGGGTCTGCTGGTGGCGGTGGGGACAGCAGCGTTGCTGGGCTGGCTGCTGCGCCGTCGGTGACCCCTGTGAAATGAGAGTTACGCAGGTCACAGGGGTTGTGCTCCGTCACAGATGGGGGGCGCGAGCGGGATTACCTGAGGAGGCCGGGGAAAGATAGACAACGTGAATCCGAAGCGGATCCTTGTGGTTGGTGCCGGGCATGTCGGTCTGTACGCCGCCCTGCGCCTGTCGAAGAAGCTCAGCGCCCGTGAGGCTGAGGTCATGGTTGTGGATCCCCAGCCACACATGACCTATCAGCCGTTCCTGCCCGAGGCGGCGGCGGGCAACATCTCCCCGCGGCACTCCGTGGTGCCACTGCGGCAGGAGTTGCGCCGGTGCAAGATGGTGGCCGGCACGGTCACGCGGATCGAGCACGACCGCAAGGTGGCGACCGTGCAGCCGATCAGTGGCCCGGCCCGGGAGATCACGTACGACCACGTGATCGTGGCCCCGGGGTCGGTTTCCCGCACCCTGCCGATCCCCGGCCTGCACGAGCAGGGCATTGGGTTCAAGACCATCGGCGAGGCGATCTACCTGCGCAATCATGTGCTGGACCGCCTCGACGTGGCAGCCGCCACGCCGGATGAGGACGTCCGCCGTTCGGCGCTGACCTTCACCTTCGTCGGCGGTGGGTACGCCGGCATCGAGGCGCTCGCCGAGATGGAGGACATGGCTCGCGACGCCCTGCGCTACTACCCCGAGCTCAAGCAGGACGAGGTTCGTTGGGTGCTGGTCGAGGCCACCCAGCGGGTGCTGCCCGAGGTCGACCGGGACATGGGCGCCTATACCGTCCAGCAGTTGACGAAGCGCAACATGGACATCCGGCTGGACACCCGGCTCGAGTCCTGCGTCGACGGGGTGGTCAAGCTCTCCGACGGTGACAGCTTCCGGTCCGACACGATCGTGTGGACGGCTGGCGTGAAGCCGTCCCCGATGTTGGACTCGACCGACTTCCCGCGCGACGACCGTCGGCGAGTCACCTGCCTGCCCACCCTCCAGGTCGTCGACGGCGACCAGGTGGTCGAGGGCGCGTGGAGCGCCGGCGACTGCGCCGCTGTGCCGGACCTGACCAAGGAGCCGGGCAACTTCTGCTCGCCGAGCGCGCAGCACGCGGTGCGTCAGGCGGCCCGGATGGCCGACAACATCGTGGCCGTGATCCGGGGCCGTGAGCCGGTCAACTACAAGCACAAGCACGTCGGCAGCGTCGCGAGCCTTGGTCTGCACAAGGGCGTCGCCCAGGTGTACGGGATCAAGATGACCGGCTGGCCGGCGTGGGTCATGCACCGGACGTACCACATGAGCCGGATCCCGTCGTTCAACCGCAAGGTCCGCGTGGTGGTGGACTGGTCGTTGGCGTTCTTCCTCAAGCGTGAGGTGGTCTCCCTGGGCCAGCTGCACGACCCGCGTGAGGAGTTCGTGGAGGCGTCCCAGCCGGTAGGCGCGCCCCGCGTCTGAGTTAGCCCTGCCCGCCCCCACCCCGCCGATCTTGCACTTCCGGACGCCGTTATGCGGCTGTTGGCACGTCCTGTCCGGGCAGTAAGTGCACGGTCGACGGAGTGGGGGCGTTGGCGTTTGTCAGACCCGCCAGATCCAGGCGTCGGCTATTCGGGTTGCTGGGCCGTAGAGCTGCTCCAGGGTGGCTCGGAGGCTGCCGGCGTGCGGGGCGTCGTCGGCCAACGCCACGCAGCTGGCATTCCAGAAGTCAGCGTCTCTCGTGGCTTGACGACGCTGCTCGTCGCCGATGGCCGGTTGGTCGCCACGCCGGGCGACGTCCGCCAACAGAGCCGAGGTGGGCTGCTTCAAGGTGCCCATCGCCGCAGTGCCGCGCCGCCCGTACGGGCCGATGAAGAACCCTTCGGGCAGACCGAAGGCGGCGTTGGCGGCGGTCGGCCAGCGCATCTGCCAGGGCTCCTCGGGCGTCGGCAGCGGCACCGGAACCAGCACCCCGCCGGGGCGTACGCACTGCCGCCAGTGCCCGCCGGTGATGAACTTCGGCACGGCAGGCCGTTCGGCGGTCGGCAGGGGGGTCGGGAAGATCGGCAGCAGCGCCGCGCCGACGGCCACTGGCACCAACCGCCGCGCCCGACCGGTGCCGCGCAGAGCCCGGTCGACGGCCAGCACCAGCAGCGTCGCGACGATCGGCAGCAGTGCCAGCGCGAACCGCATCGGCAACGCGCCGTCGACCACCGGTAGCCCGCGGATCAGCGCGTACGGGCCGGGAATCGCCGTCCTGGTGCCGTCGAGCACCACCTCGGGGCCGAGCGACAGCGCACCCATCACCAGGCCCGCCACGACGCAGGCGAAGACCCACCGGCGTCGCCCGGCCCAGATCGCGCAGGCCACGGTGACGAGCAGCAGGGGCAAGCCGAGGAAGGTGTTGTACTCAGCCGGACCGGTGGTCAACCGGGCGGATTCGTCGCTGCCAGCCACCGACAGTGGGGAGACCGCCCACCAACTGCTTAGATCGGCTGAGAAGTAGGCCGGGCCGAACAGGCCGTCGGCAACACCCTGCGGCCCGGCGAACTGGAACCACAGCGGGTAACTGAGCACCAGCAGGGCAAGCCCAGCGGCGATCGCCAGCCCACCGGCGAAGCCGGGCAGCGCCCGCCGGGCCAGGTCCCGGTCTGCCACGGCGTAGCTGATCGCGATCACCAGCAGCGTGGCGGCGGCGAGGAAGAGCACCTCCTCGCCGATGAAGACCTGCGCGGTGACCGCCGCGGCCAGCCCCGCCGCAGAGGTGAACATTCGTCGGCGATCTGGCCCCGCGGGTCGGGTGCGACAGGCCGCTTCGGGTGCCGCAGGTCCCGGGTCAGCCGCCCGCAGCAGGCGGACCACCAGCCAGACGATCACCGGCACCAGCCACTGGGCGGTCATGTGCAGGTGGCTGTTGGTCTGCGAGACCATGCCGGGGCCGAACCCGCACAACCCTCCGCCGAGCGCGGCGGCGAGCCGGCGGGCGCGCAGCGTGCGGTGGAACAGCAGGTACCAGGCGAGGGCGGTGCCGGCGAGGTTGGCGGCGGCGAGGAGCGCGAAGGTGACCGGTGCGCCCAGCAGCAGGGTGACCGGTGCGAAGACGATGCCGAGCGCGATCACCGAAGTGTTGGCCATCAGGTTGACGCCGTCGGGCGCATTCAGTCGGTCGCTGAGTAGGTCGAAGTCGCCGAGCAGCGCGCGGGCGTCGACCGCCAGGAACCACTCGTAGAGGGTCTGGTCCTCCGGGTTGAGCGCCAGGGTGCGGCCGGTCGGATCGGGCCACAGCCCGTGGGTGAGCCAGCCGGCAAGCACCAGGCAGATCAGAGTGACAAGCAGATCCGCCCGGTGTCGGTTGACGGCGGCCAGCAGGCGGGCGGCCCGAGGTCGGCGGTTGACCCGGAGGGCGAGGCGGAAGGCCTGTTCAGAGGCGGCGTCGGGGGCCGTGGGGGCTGCGCTGCTCACGGCATCGACCCTATGTGGCCAGGCCTGCTGGGTACGTCAGGTCGCCGCTAACCGGCTACGGTGACACTGCACAGCGCGTGTCGGCGCGCCGGTGCCGCCCGCCCGGGTGGTGGAAAGGCAGACACGGCCGCCTTAAAAGCGGCTGCCGCAAGGCATGCGGGTTCGACCCCCGCCCCGGGCACCAACCAGCTCGACACATTCTCATTCGTGATCACCAGGACTTGGCTGCGCCGTTTACTCTTGGAGGGCACGTTCACGTGCAAACGACCCCCTGAGGGAGGCCAGACAGTGAAGACCTCGAACCCGGTGCTCGCCCGGCTCGGCCAGGCGGCCGAGCGGGAGCGCGCCGCCGGGTACGCCCCGGCTGGGCCGTACGGACAGCCCGGCATTCCCCAGCAGTACCCGTCCCAGGCCGGATACCCGGCCGCGCCGCCGACCGTGGCGCCGATGACGGTCGACGATGTCGTCGTCAAGACCGTCGCTCTGCTCGGCATCCTCGGCATCACGGCTGCGGCAGCCTGGGTGCTCGTGCCCGACGCGTTGGTCGGTGCCGCCTGGATCGGCGCGGCGGTGGTCGGCCTGGTCCTCGGTTTGATCATCTCGTTCTCCCGGATGGCCAACCCGGCGCTCGTCATCACGTACGCGGTCGTCGAGGGCGTCTTCGTCGGCATGGTCAGCAAGGCGTTCGAGACCTTCTACGACGGCATCGTGCTCCAAGCCGCCGTGGCCAGCTTCGGCATCTTCTTCCTGATGGCGATGCTCTACCGGGCGAAGGTCATCCGGGCCACCCCGGCATTCGTCAAGGGCATGATCGCCGCGATGGTCGGCCTCTTCGCCGTCATGCTGATCAACTTTGTGTTGTCCCTCTTCGACGTCAACACCGGCCTGCGCGACGGCAGCCCGCTGGCGATCGGCTTCAGCGTGGTCTGCATCGTGGTCGCCTCGCTGAGCTTCGTGCTCAGCTTCAAGGAGATCGAGGACGGCGTCCGGATGGGCCTGCCGCAGCGCTACTCCTGGACGGCCGCGTTCGGCATCCTGGTCAGCCTGGTCTGGCTCTACATTGAGATCCTGCGCCTGCTGAGCTACTTCCAGGGCGACGACTGACCTCGTCCGCACTGCCGATCGGCGCCCGTTCCCGCTCTTGCGGGGGCGGGCGCCGTCGTCGTCGGCGCCGTTTCCCCGCCGCCGCCGGTCCGCCCGGGGCAGAGTGACTGCGAGGGGTACGCGGGCAAGAGGAGGCAGCGGTGCGCAGCAACAACCCGGTGCTCAACCGGTTGGACGAGACCGGCCGGGTGGAGGCCCGGGTGCTCGGTGCCCGCGACGTCGAGCCGATGACTGTCGACGACGTGGTGACCCGTACCGTGGGGTTGCTGCTGGTCACCGGCGTGTCCGCGGCGGTGTCCTGGGCGGTGGTCCCCGACGCGGCGTGGCTTGGCGCCGCGCTGGCCGGCAGCGCGCTCGCCTCGATCGCGCTGGTTCTGGTCATCTCGTTGCGGGGGATCACCAACCCGGCGCCGATCGTCGGCTACGCCGTGCTCCAGGGCCTGCTGCTGGGGGTGGCGAGCCGCACCTTCGAGCAGGTCTACCCGGGCATCGTGGTGCAGGCGGTGGCCGGCACCTTCGGCGTCTTCCTCGGCATGGCGGCGCTCTACCGGGCCCGGGTGATCCGGGCGACGCCCCGGCTGGCGCGGCTGGTGATCGGCACCCTGCTCGGCATCGCCGTGCTCAGCGTGGTCAACCTGGTGTCGTACCTGATCTCCGGGCGGCCGGGGCTGGAGGTCTACAGCGTCAGTGGAGAGGTCGGCTGGCTGCCGTACGCCTTCTCGGTGGTGGCCATCATCGCCGGGGCGTTCAGCTTCATCCTCGACTTCGACCTCGTCGAGCGCTCGGTGCGCGACGGCCGACCCCGCCGGTACGCGTGGCTGAGCGCGTTCGGCCTGCTCACCGGGTTGGTCTTCCTCTACTGGCAGATCTTGCGGCTGCTCAGCTACCTACGCCGTTGACCGGCCCGCCGTGGCGTGGCCGGTGCCAGCCGTAGACTCGGCGGCGATGAGCGCAGCGGAGTTGGATCAGGCCGTGCAGTTGCTGGTCCGTCAGGTCGGGCACTGGCAACCGCCGAGGTGGGCAGCGGTCGCGACCACAGGCAACGTGCCGCGCGCGGACCTGGTGCACCGGTTGGTGCAGGAGATCGCCAACCTTGCCGCCGACGCCGAGGGTGCACCCCGGCGGGTGGTGCCCCGGCTCGACAACGACCTGGCGTTGCCCGACCAGTTGCGGGTCGTGGCGGCAGATCTGGTGGCCGCCGGCGCTGGGGGCGAGGCGCTGGCGCGGGCCGCCGCCGAGGTGACGGCGACCCGCAGCGCACTCTGACGTCGACTCGGTGAGCGTCGCGGCCAGCGGGCCCAGGCTCAGCTGAGCCGTTCGAGCACCATGGCCATGCCCTGACCGCCACCCACGCACATGGTCTCCAGACCGATGGTCTTGTCGTGCCACTCCAAGGCGTTGAGCAGGGTGCCGGTGATCCTCGCGCCGGTCATGCCGAACGGGTGACCGACCGCGATCGCGCCGCCCATCACGTTGAGCTTCTCCTCCGCGATGCCCAACTGGCGGTAAGAGGGGATGACCTGCGCGGCGAACGCCTCGTTGATCTCGACGAGGTCGACGTCGTCGATGGTCATGCCGGCCCGGCGCAGCGCCTGCCGGGACGCCTCGACCGGCCCGAGACCCATGATCTCCGGCGACAGGGCGGTCACACCGGTGGAGACGATCCGGGCCAGCGGGGTGAGGCCGAGTTCCTCGGCGCGCTGGGCGCTCATCACCACCACGGCAGCCGCGCCGTCGTTGAGCGGGCAGCAGTTACCTGCGGTGATCCGGCCGTCCGGGCGGAACACCGGCTTCAGGCCGGCGACCGCGTCGAGGGTGACGCCGGCGCGGGGACCGTCGTCGGTGCTCACCACGGTGCCGTCTGGCGTGGTGACCGGGGTGATCTCCCGGGCCCAGAAGCCGTCGGCGATGGCCTTCTCGGCGAGGTTCTGGCTGCGAACGCCGAACGCGTCCATGTCAGCGCGGGTCACGTCGTACGCCTGGGCCAGGTTCTCCGCGGTCTGCCCCATCGTCAGGTAGATGTCGGGCAGCTCACCGGCCTCGCGCGGGTCGGTCCACGCCTCGGCGTCGCCCTGCGCGCGGCGCTTCGACCGCTCGCCGGCTGCCCCGAAGCGAGGGTTCTCCCAACTGCCGCCGACCAGGGCCTGCGCCTCAGGAGGCAGCCCATCGGAGCTGCCCCGGGCGTAGCGGGAGACCATCTCCACGCCGGCGGAGACGAACACGTCGCCCTCGCCGGCCCGGATCGCGTGCATTGCCATCCGGGTGGTCTGCAACGACGAGGCGCAGTAGCGGGTCAGCGTGGCGCCGGGCACAGTGTCCAGACCGAGGAGTGTGGACACCACCCGGGCCATGTTGAAGCCCTGCTCGCCACCGGGCAGGCCGCATCCGAGGTACAGGTCGTCGATCGTGGTCGGGTCGAGCTGGGGGATCTTGTCCAGCGCGGCCTGGACGATGGTCGCGGCGAGGTCGTCGGAGCGGACGCCGCGCAGGGACCCCTTGTGCGCCCGGCCGATGGGGGAGCGGGCGGTGGCGACGATGACGGCATCGCGGGACGACTCAATCGGCATGGGCCAACGTTAACCCGCCAGTAACATGGCGCGGAAGAAGCCTGCGCGGCGGGAAATGTCACCTTGGCCGGGACGATCTAACGGCGGGTCGAGACCGTCGCCGCAGCGGCGATGGCCGGCAGCAGCGCGTGCGCCCACACCCGGTAGCCGTCGGCAGAGGGGTGGAAGCCGTCGTGGCAGAGCGTCCCCGCGTCAGCCCGGAACACCGGCCCGGTCTCGGTGGCGAGGTCGACCACCGAGCCGCCAGCGTCCAGCGCGGCCGTGGTCTGCGCGTGGGCCATCCGACGCCCGGCCCAGCCAACCACCTGGCGTAGCGGAGGCGCGATGGCACGTACCGCGCCGAGATCGGGGCAGGTGCCCACCACCACCTCGACCCGCGCCTCGCGCAGCCGATGCACCGCCGCGCCCAGATAGGCCGAAGCGTCGGAGGGTCGGCGCAGCCCGGTGGCGTCGTTGGCGCCGATCAGGATCAGCGCCACGTCGGGCCGTTCACCAAGCAGGGCCCGGGCCACCTGGGTGGCCAGGTCCGTCGAGCGGGACCCGGAGACGCCCACGCTGGACAGGTGCACGCGCCGACCGGTCGGGCCCTCGGCGAGCAGGCTGGCCAATTGGCCGCCGATGGTGTCTTCGAGACGGTCGACACCCACACCCAGTGCCGATGAGTCGCCGAGCAGCACCAGCCGCAGCGGCGGAGCGCCCGACCGGCCGATCGTGGCCCGCAGGGCCAGCCCCAACTCCGGTTGGGCGTAGCGTCGGTGGCGGGCGGCAAAGGCTTCAGCGGCCAGGACGGCGGCGCCTCCCACGGTGCCGGCGAGCAGCGAGTATGCCGCCGCCCGACCCAGTCGGCCGGCGAGGCCGGCGGTCACGCCCCGCTCGCTGCGCTCGTTCATGCCAGTCCCTCCACTGTCGAGGTGTCCGAGGCGGGCCCGTGTTGCGGCACCGCGCCGACACCGAAGAACGCCCGCCGGCGCAACTGCGCCCACCGGCCGGCCGGCCCTCGGTCGTGGCCCCGGACCTGGGTGCCGCTTACCTCCGTGCCGGCGTGCCGGGCCGCCTCCTGCGCGGCCTCCGCCAGCGACCGTACGCCCTTGCCCCGCGTCGGTGTGGCCCGTCGTTCCTGCCCTGCGCCGAGCACGGACAGCATCGTCGGCAGGAGCGCGGCGGCGGCCATCGCGTACCCCTCGGCGGAGGGGTGGAACCGATCCCAGGCGAACATCCGGGTCGGCTCGGCCGCGAACCGAGGGCCGAGCAGGTCACCGAGGGAGACCGTCGACCCCCCGGCCTCGACCACCGCGACCGTCTGGGCTGCGGCGAGCTGGCGGCTCCACCGGTGCGCCAGCCAGCGCAGAGGCGGCTGGATCGGGCGGATCGCCCCCAGGTCGGGGCAGGTGCCGACGACCACCTCGCACCCGGCGTCGCGCAGGGAGTGCACCGCCTCGACGAGGTAGCGCACCGCCAACCCGCGCGGGGTGCGATTGGTGATGTCGTTGCCGCCGATGAGGATCACCGCGATGTCGGGCCGGCATTCCAGCGCCGCCTCCACCTGATGGCGCAGCGCCGCAGAGATGGCACCCACCACCGCGAAGCGGTGCAGTTGCACCGGCCGGTGCAGTCGACGGGACAGGCCGGTGGCGAGCAGCGCGCCGGGTGTCTCCCGGCGGCGGTGCACCCCGTAGCCGGCCGCCGACGAGTCACCGAGCACGACCATGCTGAGCGCCGGGCCGGGGAACTTCGCGCCGTAGATCCCGTCGCAGCGCGGTGGCGGTGCCTCGGCCATCGGGATGGTGCGCCGGGCCTGCCGGGCCTGGCCGAGCAGCACCCCACCGGTCGCCACCGCGGCCGCCGCGGCGGCGCCCGTCCCGAACGCTGCCAGACGGGCGAACCGCCGGGCTTGTCGCCAGCGCTCAGCACTGGGTACGACAGAATCAGCCACCCCCATACCACGACATTATCGCGCCGGTCCGACACGCCGCTGTCGTCGTGACGGCACCCGGGGTGCCTGGAAACCGACGCGACGGGGTATCTGTGCAGGAGAGGCCGGCCGACTTGCGCCGACCCGCCACGCTGATCCGGCGGAGAGGAGCGCGACGATGGGAAAGACACTGAAACGCAGCGCGGCGTTCGCGGCCCTGGCGCGGGCACTGACGGCCGGGTCCCGCGGTGGGCCATCGCTGGGCACCCGGTTGGCCGCGCTGCCCCGGATGATCCGGGCCACGACCAAAGGGGAGTACGACGGCGGCCTTCGGCTGGCCCTGATGACCGCGGCGACGGCGTACATCGTCTCGCCGATCGACCTGCTCCCGGAGATCCCGCTGGCGATCTTCGGGTTGGCCGACGACGCGGTCATGGTCACCTGGCTGGCCGGCAGCGTGCTCGCCGAAACCGAGCGCTTCCTGGAGTGGGAAGCCCGCCGCAGCTCGGTCATCCCCGGGGGGCTGGTGCCCTGACGACACGTACGCTGGTCGACGAGGAAACGTCTGCCCGGCCGCCGTTGCCGGCGCCGCAACGAAGGGCACACCGTGCAGTACTACGACAACGTCGTCGACATGATCGGCAACACCCCGCTGGTACGTCTGCGTAACGTCACCGAGGGCATCCAGGCCACGGTGCTCGCCAAGGTGGAGTACCTCAACCCGGGCGGCTCGGTGAAGGACCGGATCGCGCTGCGGATGGTGGAGGACGCCGAGGCTGCCGGCCTGCTCAAGCCCGGCGGCACCATCGTCGAGCCGACCAGCGGCAACACCGGCGTCGGGCTGGCCCTGGTGGCCCAGCTCAGGGGCTACAAGTGCGTCTTCGTCTGCCCCGACAAGGTCAGCCAGGACAAGCAGGACGTGCTCCGGGCGTACGGCGCCGAGGTGGTGGTCTGCCCGACCGCGGTCGCCCCGGAGGACCCGCGCTCGTACTACAACGTCTCCGACCGGCTGACCCGGGAGATCCCCGGCGCCTGGAAGCCCAACCAGTACAGCAACCCGGCCAACCCGCGCTCGCACTACGAGACCACCGGCCCGGAGCTGTGGGAGCAGACCGGGGGTGGGCTGACCCACTTCGTGGCGGGTGTCGGCACCGGCGGCACCATCTCCGGCATTGGCCGGTACCTCAAGGAGGCCTCCGAGGGTCGAGTGCGGGTCATCGGCGCCGACCCGGAGGGCTCGGTCTACTCCGGCGGCACCGGCCGGCCGTACCTCGTGGAGGGCGTTGGCGAGGACTTCTGGCCGGAGACGTACGACCAGGGCGTGGCCGACGAGATCGTTGAGGTTTCCGACAAGGCGTCCTTCGAGATGACCCGGCGGCTGGCCCGCGAGGAAGGGCTGCTGGTCGGTGGCTCCTGTGGGATGGCGGTCGTCGCCGCGCTGGAGGTCGCCAGTAAGGCCGGCCCCGACGACGTGGTGGTGGTGCTGCTGCCAGACGGTGGCCGCGGCTACCTCTCCAAGATTTTCAACGACTCGTGGATGGCCCGGTACGGCTTCCTCGACAACTCCGGCGCAGAGCCGACAGTGGCCGACGCGCTGGCCAGCAAGCCGGGCGGGCTGCCTGAGCTGGTGCACGTGCACCCCACCGAGACGGTCCGTGACGCCATCGACTACATGCGCGAGTACGGCGTCTCGCAACTGCCGGTGCTCAAGGCCGAGCCGCCCGTGGTGACCGGCGAGGTGGCCGGCTCGATCGCCGAGCGGGACCTGCTCGACGCCTTGTTCACCGGCCAGGCACACCTGCACGACACGATCGAGCGGCACATGGGCGACCCGCTGCCGATGATCGGTGGCGGTCAGCCGGTGAGCGAGGCCGTGGGTCTGCTGGAGAAGTCCGACGCCGCCCTGGTCCTGGTCGACGGCAAGCCCAAGGGCGTCCTAACCCGCCAAGACCTCCTAGCCCACCTAGGCGCCAACTAAACCGCCCCCCGCCCCGCCCGCCCCCGCCCCCGCCCCGCCCCCGCCCCCGCCCCCCGCCGATCTTGCACTTGCTGTCGCGTGAACGTCGCTTATGCGGTGTTTTGTCGCTGCAGAAAGTGCAAGATCGGCGAGGCGGGGCGGGGCGAGGGCGGGGTGGGGTGGGGACGGGGCGGGGCGGGTGGGGTGGGGTGGGGTGGGGTGGGTTAGAGGTTTCGGGTGTAGCGGAGTTGTCGGGTTGGCGCCGAGCCGATCGTCTCGTCTCGTTCGTCGCCCGTGGGTGTCCAACCGCCGCGCTGGTAGAAGGTGCGGGCGTGGGCGTTGTCCCGGAGCACCCAGAGCACGGCGCGCCGCCAGGCCCGCGCCCGCATGGCGTCCAACGCGTCCACCATCAGGGTGCGGCCGGTGCCCCGGCCCTGCTCGGACGGCTCAAGGTGAAGCGCGTTGAGTAGCCCGGTGGTCGGGTCGTCCTCGTCGTCCGGCCCCACGTAGCTGAACCCGACCAGCGTCCCGGCCCGCTCCGCCACGGTCAGCCGATGGTTGTCCCGCTCCCAGTGCCACCGCTCGGCCCAGTAGCGCCCCATCGCCTCCGGCGTCGGGTCCGCCAACGCCTCGGCCGACAGGAAAGCGGAGTACGCGGCGACCCGGGAGCGCTGGTGCAGGGCACCCACCGCCATCAGGTCGGCGCCGGTCGCGGGGCGGAGTGTGACGGTCACCCGGCCGAGGCTACCCGGCGGGGTGGGAGCTGCACCGTGGTCAGATCCTCGGCGATGATCAGGTCACCGTCGAAGTGGTCGCGTGCCTCGTCGTGGAACCGGCGTGGGTCCGGGTAGCGCTGGGAGAAGTGGGTGAGCACGAGCCGGCGTACCCCGGACTCGGTCGCCACCCGGGCGGCCTGCGCCGCGGTCAGGTGGCCGACCTCGGCGGCGAGCGCGGCTTCCGACTCCAGGAACGTCGACTCGATGACCAGCAGGTCGGCGTGCTCAGCGAGGGCGTACACCCCGTCGCAGAGGCCGGTGTCCATCACGAACGCGAACCGCTGCCCCGGTCGGGGCACGCTCACCTCGCCGCGGGTGACGCGGCGCCCGTCGAGGTCGAGGTGCCCGACGCGGATCAGCTCGCCGACGGCCGGCCCGCTGATGCCGTACGCGGCCAGCTGCTCCGGCAGCATCCGATAGCCGTCCGGCTCGATGAGCCGGTAGCCGTACGTCTCGATGGGGTGCCGCAGCCGGCGTGCCTCAAGCGTGCCGCAGCGCAGGGTGATCCGCTGCCCGTCCGCCTCGATGGGCTCGACCCGCAGCTCAGCCGTCTCGTAGAAGGAGGTGGCGTGCCGGAGCCGGGCGAAATACTCGGCGCCGCCGGCGGGAAAGTGCACGGCGACCGGGTGCGGCACCCGGTCCAGGGAGAGCCGCTGGATGGTGCCGGGCAGGCCGAGGCAGTGGTCGCCGTGGAAGTGGGTGACGCAGATCCGGGTCAGGTCGCTGGCGGTGACCGTGGTGTGCAGGAGTTGGCGCTGGCTGCCCTCACCCGGGTCGAAGAGGATCACCTCGTCGTCCCAGCGCAGCACGTACCCGTTGTGGTTGCGCTGGCGGGTCGGTGCCTGGCTGGCCGTCCCCAGCACCACCAGCTCGCGCATGGACATCGCCGGTCCTCCGGATATGGAGCGACCCCCGGGGCGCTCCGCGCTGTGCGCGGGCCGGCTGGACTTGGCCGGCACCCCGGGGGTCGGGTGGCTGTCGTGGATTCGCCGCACCGCTGCCACACGGTCTCGACGATGGTGCTGGTGCTCGCCTTGCGGCGAGCCGATCACTGTCGAGGACAGCGGCTAGCTGACAGCCACCTCACGAGTCCGATTGCTATACAAGTCTGGACCACCTCCTTTCGCGTGTACGGCCACGTTATCGAGTCCTCGCCGGGCTCTGCAACGGATTTCGATCACAAGGCCAAACGGGAATGCCCCGCCGCCGCCTGTCAACACGTTCGACCAGGTCGGCGGTGGTTAGGGCCGCGTCTACGGAGTGCCGATCAGCTCGCGTCGCCACTGGGCGAACCGCTCGCGCATGGCCGGCAGGTCGGCCACAGGTACGCCGTAGCAGTCGAAGTCCTCGTCCGTGATCTGGGACAACGCCCCCAGTGCATCCGCGAAGGCCCGCGGCTCGAAACCAGAATCCGCAGCCGAAGCCAGTTCCAGCAGTCGTTGCTTGGTGTACTGGCCGCTCATCAGGGCAGCGTCCACGTCAAGGAAGTCCCGGGCCTCGGCGCGGCCGAAGAGGGCACACATCTTGTTGGCGACGGCATCATCGGGGTGAAGAACAGGCCCGATGGTCGACATCACGGGGGTGTGCGCCCGCCAGTCTGCGGACATCTCAAGCTTGTCCGGCTCGGCACTTGGGTCATCACGGTCGGCGATGAGCAGGCGGGCGAACGTGTCGTTCCGAATCACCGCTTGAACCGTGTACCGGTTGTCTTCCAGGGCATTGACGACGCTGTCGACCGCCTCCGAAAATGAGGCGCGCAAGGACCAGGCGGTGAAGAGATCCACATCGCCGCTCAGTCGAGCGCCCATACCGTGAGCGCTGACTGCGTACCCGCCAGCTAGTGCGAAGCCGAAGCGGCCGGCCGCCGTGAGAGCTATTCTGGTGATTTTGATGTGGCCGGGCAGCATCGTGTCAGGCAGCGCGGCGGGGAACGAGACGAAGTTCAGGAAAGCGCTCTTCCCACGCGTGGCGCACTGCTTGGGGCAACCACATCGTCGGCCAGAGCCGGATCAGGGAGTCGCGGCTGAGATAGCTGTGCAGGTCATCCGGACTGGCGGCCTCGTTCAGGACCGTACGGTAAAGATCGCCCATGCGTCCGGGCTGCGCAAGGTCGTAATGAGGATTGCCAGACCACTTCAAGTGGCGCGGCAAATCCACCACCCCGGTAGTGGGCCCGCGTAGATGATCAAGGGTTTCGGGCACGACAACCGGTTTGGCGTAACCGTGTGGACGGGTCGCGCTGTCGCCGGTCATCGTGCCCTCCCTCACGTCCGAATCAGGCTAACGCCTGCATGCAGCCGGCGGTACAGGCCACGCCGACCGGGCAGCTCATGCCGTTCGGGCACTCAGTCATCACCAGGTTGCGGCATGCGGCCGAACCGTCGGACCTCCTGGGGCCAGCCGCATGCTTCCGCGATCTTGCCGGCCCACATCCGGGCCGTTTCCTCGTCGGCCACGTCCACTACGGTCAGCCCGCCCAGCCACTCCTTGGTTTCGACGTAAGGCCCGTCGGTGAACATCAACGTGCCGCTCGTGGCGTCGGCACTGAAGACGGGGCCGTCTTCCTCCAGGCCCCCGGCGAACAGGTACGCCCCGGCTTCCTTGATCTCGTCCACGACCGCCTTGGCGAGTGGCCCGCGCCCGCGAAACCACTCCTCAGTGTGGTCGCCCACCCACTGCTGGTTGAAGTAGATGAGGTATTCGGCCATGTCTGCTCCATCGTCTCGGGCGGACCTATGTCTGCCTCCATCTTCGCTACGAACGGAGCCGGGCGGATACGACACCTCAGGCCGGACTGGTCCGGGGATCCGCGCCAGCGGTACAGCGAGGCTGCCATCCGCCGCGCCTCCGTGAGCGATACCAAGCTGCCAACGGCGATCCCGGCCAGCTACAGCGACGAGCAGCCCGCCAAGCAGGCCATCTGAACTTTGTCGCACGCCTGAGCTAGCTTCCGTTCCGATCTGGGGAGGACTGGTTGAGGACCTGCAGCAACCCGAAGTGCGGTATAGACATCTCTCGCAAGCGCGCTGACGCGAAGGCATGCGACCGGTCATGCAAAGCCGCGGCCCGTCATGCAGCAAAGGGCCTGTCACCGCGGCAGCCGCGCGGCGGTTGCAAAGTCGAACACTGCCTTGAAGTGCAGAAGGCCAGGGGCGTTTGTAACCGGCACTACCAGCAGCTCAGTCGAATGACCAAGGAGCAGGTGTTGGCGCAACCGCCCGATGCCAAGTCCTGTTGTAGCTGCGGCATCAGCATTGCCGGTAAGCGATCGAATGCCCGGTTCTGCAACCGGACGTGCAAAGCGGCCGGATTCCAGACTGCCAACCGGGTGCGGCTCCGGGGCAAAGACAGGGCGCGCTACCCAAAAGAAGCCGCGAAGCGCCGCGCTGATGCCAAGGCGTACTACGGCTTGAATGCCGAGCAGCGGCGTGCGTACGCCGTGCGGTGGCGTAAGGAAAACCCTCATCGCAGGCGGAACCAGCAGGACCGGCGAGTCGATCTGATGCTGAGCAACCCCGGTTTCGTCGCCTTCGGCGAGGCTGAGTGGCAAGAGCTGCTACGTCAGTATGACCATCGCTGCGTCTACTGCGGTATCCGTTCCGACAGGCTGGAGAAGGACCACGTCATCCCGCTCACGCGAGGCGGGCGGCACGCGATCTCGAACATCCTCCCCGCCTGCAAGGGTTGCAACATCTCGAAGTACGACCACCTCCTCGTCGAATGGAGATACGCACGGCGTAAGCGACACGCTCCCCAGATCGAATGAGCCAAGCCCCGCCCGGATGCGTACCCGAGCGGGGCATGATTTGTTTTTGGGCTTGAATCAGGGCTTGAATCACCGCATCGGCGGCGGGAAAAGCAGCTACTCGCCGACCCTGGCGACGCCCACCGGGCAGCTCAGCCCGTTCGGGCCGTGGTTGCAATAACCATTCGGGTTCTTGGTTGGGGCCAGGTACTGCTGGTGGTAGTCCTCGGCGAAGTAGTAGCTGCCGAGCGGGGCGATCTCGGTGGTGATCTCACCCTTGCCGGCCCGCGTCACGATCGGCTGGAACGCGTCCCGGGACGACTCCGCGATGGTCCGCTGCTCGTCCGTGGTCGTGTAGATCGCCGACCGGTACTGGGTGCCCACGTCGTTGCCCTGACGCATGCCCTGGGTCGGGTCGTGGTTCTCCCAGAAGACCTTCAGTAGGTCCTCATAGGCGATCTTGCTGGGGTCGTACACCACCTGGACGACCTCGGCGTGCCCGGTCCGGCCGGAGCACGTCTCCTCGTACGTCGGGTTCTTGGTGATGCCACCCGCATAGCCGGCGGAGGTGGTGTAAACGCCGGGCAACGTCCAGAACAGCCGCTCGGCGCCCCAGAAACAGCCCATGCCGAAGACCGCGACCTGAAGGCCTTCCGGGAACGGGCCCTTCAACGGGGTGCCCAGCACCTCGTGGCGGTCGGCGACCGGCATGGCGATCGGGCGGCCCGGCAGGGCCTGGTCGGGCGAAATCATCTCGGCGTTCATGCGGCGCAAAAACACGGTGGGGATCTCCTCTCGTACCGCTCCCAGCGTGTAACACCGGAGGGTCTTGCTTCCTTACCCGCACCACCGTGACTCAGGCCCTACCCGCAAGGGCCGCGGCGACCCGGTCCGCGTACGTCTGGGCCTGGGTGTCGTCGTCGTAGCGGGTGCGTGGCCAGAAGAACCCGCGCAGCCCGTCGCCCTTGGTCCGAGGGACCACGTGCGTGTGCAGGTGTGGCACCGATTGGGACACCTTGTTGTTCATCGCCACGAACGTCCCACCAGCCCCGAGACCGGTCTCTACGGCCACCGCCAGCCGCTGGACCAGCGCGAAGTAACCGGGCAGCAGGTCGGCCGGCAACTCGGCCAGGGTCACCAGGTGCACCCGGGGCACCACCAGCACGTGCCCCTTGAACACCGGCCGGGTGTCCAGGAACGCGACCCCGTCCGGGGTGTCGGCGACCCGAAAGGCCGGCACCTCACCCGCGACGATCCCGCAGAACACGCAACCGCTCATCGAGTCAGGCTATTGCCGGCGTTCCTGGGCCGCAGCCTCGGGAGCGCGGGTTCCGTTCCAGCCCCCGGGACGGGGCACTAGCCTCACCAGCATGAGTCACGGCTTCGAGACGCTCGCCATCCACGCCGGCCAGGACCCTGAGGCCCGTACCGGCGCGGTGATTCCACCGATCTACCAGACCAGCACCTACGCGCAGGATGCGGTCGGCGCACCCCGCCTCGGCTACGAGTACAGCCGCTCGGGCAACCCGACCCGCGACGCGCTCCAGGAGTGCCTGGCCGCGCTGGAGGGTGGTTCGGTAGGCCTCACCTTCGCCAGTGGCCTGGCGGCCGAGGACGCCCTGCTGCGGGCTGTGTGCCAGCCGGGCGACCATGTGGTGATCCCGGACGACGCGTACGGCGGCACGTACCGGTTGTTCGCCCGCGTCGCCCAGCGCTGGGGCCTGGACTTCACCCCGGCCAAGGTCTCCGACCCGGCCGCGATCCGGGCCGCCGTGCAGCCCGGCCGCACGAAGATCATCTGGCTGGAGACGCCGACCAACCCGCTGCTCGGCATCGCCGACATCGCCGCCCTGGCCGCCGTGGCACACGACGCGGGCGCACTGCTGGTCGTGGACAACACCTTCGCCTCGCCGTACCTGCAGCAGCCGATCGCGTACGGCGCGGACGTGGTGGTGCACTCCACCACCAAGTACATCGGCGGACACTCCGACGTGGTCGGTGGCGCGCTGGTCGTCGCGGACGCTGGGCTCGGCGAGGAGTTGCGCTACCACCAGAACGCGATGGGCGCGATCAACGGACCGTTCGACGCCTGGCTCACCCTGCGGGGCATCAAGACCCTCGGGGTACGCATGGACCGGCACTGCGACAACGCCGAGCGGCTTGCCGCGTACCTCGACGGGCACGCCAAGGTGGCCCAGGTGATCTACCCCGGGCTGCCCTCGCACCCTGGTCACGAGGTGGCCGCGAAGCAGATGCGCCGGTTCGGCGGCATGATCTCGTTCCGTGCCTCCGGTGGGGAGGACCACGCCGTGGACATCTGCAACCGCGCCAAGCTCTTCGTGCTCGCCGAGTCGCTGGGTGGCGTGGAGTCCCTGATCGAGCATCCGGGTCGGATGACACACGCAAGTGCTGCCGGCTCGCCGCTTGAAGTTCCCGGCGATCTCGTGCGACTGTCTGTCGGCATCGAGACGGTCGACGACCTACTCGCTGATCTGGAGCAGGCGCTGGGCTGACCGCTGGGGAGGATGGCCGTGCAGGACATCATGGCGACCTGGGTCGGGGCGACCGCCAAGCAGATCGCCCGGGGCGTACGCCGAGGTGATGTGTCGGCCACCCAGGTCGTCGCCGACCACCTCGAGTACATCTCCCGTGCCGACCGTGAGCTGGCCGCGTTCCGCGCCGTCCGGGGCGGCGAGGCGATCACCGAGGCGGAGAAGGTCGACGAGCAGGAGGACCTGGCCAACCTGCCGCTGGCCGGGGTGCCGGTGGCGGTCAAGGAGAACACTCCGGTCGCCGGTCTGCCCACCTGGAACGGGTCGGCCGCCGCGCGCTCCGGCGTCGCGGAGGCCGACCACGAGGTGGTGCGTCGGTTGCGCGGCGCGGGTGCGGTGATCCTCGGTGTGACCCGGATGCCGGAGCTGGGGCTGTGGGCACTCACCGACGACGACAGCGCGGTGACCCGCAATCCGTGGGACAGCACGCGTACCCCCGGTGGGTCCTCCGGTGGCGCCGCCGCCGCGGTGGCCGCCGGGCTGGTGCCGATCGCGCACGGCAACGACGGTCTCGGCTCGATCCGGATCCCTGCGGCCTGTTGCGGTCTGGTCGGGCTCAAGCCGGGTCGGGGCGTGGTGCCCTGCCAGCTCGGCGCGGACGACTGGTTCGGCCTCACCGAACACGGCATGTTGACCAGCACTGTCGCCGACGCGGCGGTCGGCTTCTCGGTGCTCGCCGGCCGGCGTCCCGAGAAGCTGGTCCCGCCGCAGCGGCTGCGGGTCGGCGTCTCGCTGCGCTCCCCGGTGCGTGGCGTCGCACCGGACGCGCCCAACCGGGACGCGGTCGCCGCCGCCGGCCGGCTTCTCGCCGCTGCCGGGCACGACACGGTGCCAGCCGATCCGGTCTATCCCACCGCGCTGGGCCTGCAGGGCATCGCCACCTGGTTCGCTGCCGCCGCCACCGACGTCCGGGCCTCCGGGTTGGACCGGCGTGGCCTGCAACGGCGTACCCGACGGCACGTCACCCTGGGTGAATGGGCGCAGCGTCGCGGCTACGTGCGGGAGGCTGACCGGGCCGCGTGGCGGCAACGGTCTGTCGACTTCTTCACCGACCACTCGGTCGACCTGCTGCTCACCCCGGCGCTGGCCAGTGCACCGCCGGAGGCGGCACGCTGGTCCGACCGGTCCTGGCGGGCGAACATGGCAGCCAACATCCGGTACGCCCCGTACGCCGCGCCCTGGAACGTCGCCGGCCTGCCGGCGATCGTGGTGCCGGTCGGCCGCCGCCCGGACGGCCTTCCGGTCGCCGTGCAACTGGTCGGTCCGCCGGGGTCGGAGCTGCTGCTGCTCGGCGTGGCCGGCCAGTTCGAGATGGCCGCCCCGTGGGCGCGCCACGCCCCCGGCTACCCCCGGGTCGGAACGGGGTCACCGGCCGCTGCTTGATCGTCACGGAGTGCGCGTGTCGTCGCGGGCCCACCGAGCTGACTCCTGGCGACCCCCGGTGTCGCCGCTGAGGGCTCCGGCGGCGGGTGGCACGATCGGGGCATGACGGAACTGGTCGGTCTCGACGACGTACGGGCTGCACGGGAGTTGCTCGCTGGTGTCATCCGGACCACCCCGGTGGAGCCCTCCCGTCCGCTCAGCGCGGCGCTGGGTGGGCCGACCTGGCTCAAGTGCGAAAACGTGCAGCGCGCCGGCTCCTACAAGGTGCGGGGCGCGTACGTGCGGATCTCCCGGTTGTCCGCGGCGGAGCGGGAGCGCGGCGTGGTCGCGGCGAGCGCGGGCAACCATGCGCAGGGTGTGGCGCTCGCCGCCGGCCTGGTCGGCACGCACGCCACCGTCTTCATGCCGGTCAACGCGCCGCTGCCGAAGGTGGCCGCCACCAAGGGGTACGGCGCGCAGGTCGAGTTGGCCGGGAACACCGTCGACGAGTCGCTGATCGCCGCGCACACGTACGCGGAGCGCACCGGCGCTGTGTTGATCCACCCGTTCGACCATCCCGACGTGATCGCCGGCCAGGGCACGGTGGCACTGGAGATCCTCGAACAGTGTCCGGACGTGAAGACGATCATCACCGGGGTCGGTGGTGGCGGGCTGATCTCGGGCATGGCGGTGGTGGTGAAGGCGTTGCGACCGGACGTCCGGATCATCGGCGTCCAGGCGGCCGGCGCGGCGGCGTTTCCGCCCTCCCTGGTGGCCGGGGAGCCGGTCCGGTTGCCCGTCTTCTCCACCATCGCCGACGGCATCGCGGTCGGTCGACCGGGGGAGATCACCTTCAACCATGTGCGCAAGCTGGTCGACGAGATCGTCACGGTCTCCGAGGAAGACATCTCCCGGGCCCTGTTGATGCTGCTGGAGCGCGGCAAGCAGGTGGTCGAGCCGGCCGGGGCGGTCGGCGTCGCCGCGTTGCTGGCCGGCGTGGTCGAGGTGGAGACGCCGGTGGTCGCGGTGCTCTCCGGCGGCAATATCGACCCGTTGCTGATGCTACGAGTAATTGAGCATGGTCTGGCCGCCGCAGGTCGCTATCTGCGGGTGACCGTGCGCTGCTCGGATCGGCCGGGGCAACTCGCGTCGCTGCTCAGCCAGATCGCCGAGCACCGGGCCAACGTGGTGGACGTGGAGCACCAGCGGGCCAATCCGCACCTCAGTCTCGGCGAGGTGGAGGTGGCGCTGTCGGTGGAGACCCGGGGAGTGGAGCACTCGGACACGCTGATCAGCGCATTGCGGGCCAGCGGCTACCAGGTGGTCTTCGCCGCCGAGGCGTGACACCGGTGGTGTCACGCCTCGGGAGCAGTGCCTCTGAGTGGGTCGTGCGGCTGGCGACGGGTCAGCCGGAGAACGGCTCGAAGCTGACCACGGTCACCTTGATGTCGGTGCCACTGGGCGCCGTGTAGGTGCAGGTCTGCCCAGGCCGGCCGCCCAGGATCGCCTTGCCGAGCGCCGACTCGGGGCTGTAGACGGTGAGGTCGGTGGTGGCCGCGATCTCCCGTGAACCGAGCAGGAAGGTCTCGGTGTCGTCGGCGTCGTCGTCGAAGTAGATCGTCACGACCATGCCGGGCGACACCACGTCCGCCGTCGGCGCTTCGCCAACCTTCGCCGTGCGCAGCAACTCCTGCAGGTAGCGGATGCGACCCTCGGCCTTGCCCTGCTCCTCGCGGGCGGCGTGGTAGCCGCCGTTCTCCCGCAGGTCGCCCTCCTCGCGCCGAGCGTTGATCTCAGCGGCGATTGCCGGACGGTTGGCGATGTGCTCGTCGAGCTCGGCCTGGAGGCGGTCGTGCGCGTCCTGCGACAGCCAGGTGGCGGGCGCCTCGTTGCCAGTGGACACAGGCGTTCTCCTCAGTTGTGCGTGGCTGGCTGACAGGTGAACTACTAAGTTACCAGTGCGGTACGACACAGCGTGTCGGCCATCACCGCCGGTGTCCGGATCCGACACCGGGGGTAGGCACCCGGCAAGCCTCGTTCGCGGGGCCGTTCTGGCCGCTCAGGACGGGGGTTGGCAGCGCAGGACCTCACCGATGAACGGCCGCGCGGTGGTCGCCAGGCGGTGCCGGGCCGTGACGTGCCGGTTGCCGGGCTCGGCGGTCACGGTGATCTGGTCACGGGCCACCTCGGCGCCCTCGTGAGTTCGGGCCCGCAGCACGCAAACCGCCGATCCGCCCGCCGGTACGGTCACCCGAAAGTCGACCCACACCTGACTGTCCGTGATGTCGGTGTACGTGATCACCTGGGCGTCGTAGACCGGGTCGCCGTACTGTCGGTAGAGCCGGACCGAGATCACGGTCAGCGTCGCCACGAGCGCCAACAGCACCAGGGCGGCCAGCAGCGTACGGCGGCGCTTCCCACCGGTTTCACGGCGGCGGCCGTAGCGCCCGGCCGGAAATACCGGCGCGCCTGCGGAAATTGTGGCGTGCGTCTCGGTCACCGGCGGGTATCTCCTGGCGTTGTTGTCGGCGGCGTCGGCAAGAATGACAGGGTCCATCTTCCCACCCGGTCCAGCGGCAGGAATGGCAGGTCATGCCCTGCGGTGCTGGCCGGCGGCAGGGTGTGGTGAGGAACGATCCCGGCAGGTCAGCCGGTCGAGCCCGGTCGGGTCCACCGGCCGGCACAGACGAGGAGTGCCGAAGTTGGCAGAGCAGCTGCGTCTCATGGCCGTGCACGCGCACCCGGACGACGAGTCGAGCAAGGGTGCGGCGACCATGGCCAAGTACGTCGCCGAGGGCGTGGATGTCCTGGTCGTGACGTGCACCGGCGGGGAGCGCGGCAGCGTGCTCAACCCCAAGCTCGACCGCCCTGACGTCTGGGCCAACATCGGCGAGATCCGCCGCGCCGAGATGGACGCCGCCCGGGCGATCCTCGGCGTCGAGCAGGCATGGCTCGGCTTCGTCGACTCCGGGCTGCCTGAGGGCGACCCGCTTCCGCCGCTGCCCGAGGGCTGTTTCGCCCTGCAGGACGTCGAGGTGGCCGCCGGTCCACTGGTGCGGCTGATGCGCGAGTTCCGTCCGCACGTGGTGACCACGTACGACGAAGAGGGCGGTTACCCGCACCCGGACCACATCATGTGCCACAAGGTGACGGTGGCCGCGTTCGAGGCCGCCGGTGACCCGGAGCGCTTCCCGGAGCTGGGCGCGCCCTGGCAGCCGCTGAAGCTGTACTACGACATCGGCTTCTCCAAGGCCAAGATCATGGCTCTGCACGAGGGCATGCTGGCCGCGGGTAAGGAGTCGCCCTACGAGGAGTGGCTCAAGCGCTGGGAGGACCGGCCGGACAAGGGCCCTCGGATCACCACTCGGGTGGAATGTTCCGAATACTTCCCGGTCCGCGACGACGCGTTGCGCGCCCACGCCACTCAGGTCGACCCGGACGGCTTCTGGTTCCACGTTCCGATGGAGCTGCAGCGCCGCGCCTGGCCGACCGAGGATTTCCAGCTGGCCCGCTCCGTGGTCGACAGCCCGATGCCCGAGTCTGATCTCTTCGCAGGGGTCCGGGAGACGGCGCACGCACGCTGATCCCAGGCAGGGCTACCCTGGTTACCAATCGCACATCGGAGGAACGCCATGTTGACCGCTGCCCAGGTGCTCGCGGAGAACAACTTCGGGGACACCCGCACGGGTGGTCTGGCTGGGCCGATGGGCCTCTTCCTCATCCTGCTGCTGGCCGCCGCGACCATCCTGCTGATCCGCAACATGAACGCTCGGCTGCGTCGCCTGCCTGACCGGTTTCCGCAGCAGACGGGGCTGGTCGACCAGGCTAGGGCCGACGCCGCAGTCGTCGATCCGACAGACGGGACCGGAGGGCATGATTCATCCATGCCCGGGTCCAACGGGCACCAGCAGCACCGGAACGGGTAGTCAGCGCGTGATTCATGCCCAACCGGGTGGTCGCCCCCTGTTGCGGCCACCCGGTTTGGCTTAGCCTTCCGCCGGGGGACCAAAAGTCCCCGAGCCGTGTGCGGGAGGGGGCGCCGATGACCAGCACAGCACTGGCCGCCCGCCGCAATGTCGGGCGGTCGGCTGACGGGGCAGGTCGATGACCTCCGGTCCGGCCGGCGACCTTTTCGACCGGATCGGGGTGCGGGGCACCCCGGGTCGTCTGCTTGTGCTCACCGCCGCCGTCACCCTGACCGCCGTGGTCGCCTCCGTGGTCGGGTTGAGCCTCCCGGCCAGGCTTCCGGCCGACGACCCCCTCGGCGGTCCGGCCCGCTTCGGCATCGCCGTCGCCGTCCTCGCTCTCGCCCAGCTCGCACGGTTACGGTTCCGCTCGGCCGCAGGCATGGTCAGCATCACCTGGGGTGAGGCGGCGCTGATCGTCTGCCTCTATCTGACGCCGGCCGGCTGGCTGCCGTCTGCCACGCTGCTCGGCACCGGCCTGGCCTGGACGATGCTCTCGCTGCACAACGACCGCCGTCCGGCTTTGGAGATCGTCCGGATCGCCGCCTCGCTGGCCGCCGCGTCGGCACTGGCCGTCTCCGTGGCCAGCGCGCTCGGGCGGCCGTTGCTCGCCCCGCCCACCCCGATGCTGGCGGCGGCCGTGATCGCCGGGTCGGTGACCTACCTGCTGGTGACCGCCTGGCTCGGTGGGGTGACGCTGGGCCTGCGGCACGGGCTGCCGTTCGGGCCGCCGCTGCTCGCCGCGCTGCGCGGCAAACTACTGATGTTCGTCGGCAACGTGGCGGTCGGCCTCGTGGTGGTAGCTCTGCTGGAGCTCGACGCCCGCTGGTTGCTGTTGCTGCCGCCGCTGCTCTGGCTGCTGCAGCAGACCTACCGCTACCGGCTGCGCTCCGATCAGGAGCGCCGCACCTGGCGAGCCTTCGCCGAAGCCACGGCAGCCCTCAACCAGCTCGACGAGCGAGGCGTGGCCACCGCGGCGGTCACCGGGGCGCTGACGCTGTTCAACGCCGAACTGGTGGACGTCTACGTGGCTCGGACCGACGGCCGGTGGCATCGATACCGGGGCGACGCTGGCGGCCAGCTCGTCGACCGGGAGACGGACCCACCGGACCAGTCCGAGCCGGACGAGCACGAGCTGAGCCGGGCACTGACGGTCGGCGCTGCCCCCGTCGGCCGGCTGCGGGTCCGGTTCCCCCGCTCTGCTCCGCCCAATGCCCGGGAACGCGACGCGGTGGCCGCATTCGGCGATGCGCTCGCCGCCGCGTTGCACGACGCCGCCACCCACCGCGAGCTGCGGCTGGTCACCGCCCGTTCGTCGTACGAGGCGGTGCACGACCCGCTCACCGGGCTGGCCAACCGGGCGGCAATGCTCGGCAAGGGCGATCAGTCGCTGCGGCAGCTCGCCCACGATCACCCGGTGGCGCTGCTGCTGCTGGATATCAACCAGTTCAAGGAAGTCAACGACACCCTCGGTCACGCCGCCGGCGACCAACTGCTGCGGCTGACCGCGAACCGGCTCCACGCGCTGGTCCGCCCTGGTGACCTCCTCGGCCGGCTCGGCGGCGACGAGTTCGCTCTGCTGCTCACCGCGGTGCCGGTGCTCGGCGACCGGGCCGCCCCGATGGCCCACGCACTGCGTCAGGCCCGCGAGATCGCCGAGCGGCTGGCCGCGCCGACCGAGGTGGCCGGCGTACGGATGTCGATCGAGGTCTCCGTCGGGGTGGTGGTGGCCGACGCCGGCACCGCCGACCTGACCGAGTTGCTGCGCCGGGCCGACATCGCGATGTACCAGGCCAAGGAGGGCGGCGGCAGCGTCGCCGCGTACGACGGCACTCGCGACGCGGCCAGCACCGACCAGCTTGCCCTGCTGGCGGAGCTTCGCGAGGCGCTGAAGGTCGACGATCAGTTGGTGCTGGCGTTGCAACCGGCGGTCGACCTGGCCACGGGTGCGCCCACCGGGGTGGAGGCGCTGATCCGTTGGCAGCATCCCCGGCGTGGGTGGCTGAGCCCGGCCGACTTCATCCGGCCGGTGGAAAACAGCGAGCAGCTCGGCACGTTCACCCGCTACGTGCTGGACAAGGCCCTCGGCGTGGCCGCCGGTTGGGCCCGGGAAGGACTGGACGTCCCGATCTCGGTCAACCTGTCGGCGCGCAGCCTGCTCGACCCCCGGTTGCCGGCGGAGATCGCCGAGGCGCTGCGCCGCCATCAGGTGCCACCGCGCCGGCTCGTCCTGGAGATCACCGAGACGGTGGTGATGAGTGAGCTGGAGGTCATCGACGAGGTGTTGGCCACGCTCCGGTCGATGGGCGTGCAGCTCGCGGTCGACGACTTCGGCACCGGCTTCTCGTCGCTGACCTTCCTCACCCGCATCGCGGTGGACGAGTTGAAGGTGGACCGCTCGTTCGTGATCCGGATGGCCGACTCGCCGGAGGCCGCGGCGATCGTACGGACGACCGTGGGCCTTGCCCACGAGTTGGGGCTGCGCGTGGTCGCCGAAGGGGTGGAGACCGCCGAACAGCGGATGGCCCTGGCCGAGCTGGGTTGCACCTCAGCGCAGGGGTACCACTTCTTCAAGCCGATGCCGGCAGACAAGATCGGCGCGGTCCTGGGGTCGCTGCGCGACTCAGCGGAGTCGAACGTGTTCCGGCTCCGCGCCGACGGCGCCTCCTGACCTCACCCGAAGGCACTATGGTCGTCGGGTGAACCGACTCGTCGACGCCACCAGTCCGTACCTGCTCCAGCACGCCGACAACCCGGTCGACTGGTGGCCCTGGTCCGACGAGGCGTTCGCCGAGGCGAAACGGCGGGACGTTCCGGTGCTCATCTCGGTGGGCTATGCCGCCTGCCACTGGTGCCACGTCATGGCGCACGAATCGTTCGAGAACGAGCAGGTCGGCGCTCTGATGAACGACAACTTCGTGTCGATCAAGGTGGATCGTGAGGAGCGCCCGGACGTGGACGCGGTCTACATGACCGCGACCCAGGCGATGACCGGCCAGGGTGGGTGGCCGATGACCGTCTTCGCCACCCCGGACGGCACCCCGTTCTTCTGTGGCACCTATTTCCCGCGGCCCAACTTCGTCCAGTTGCTCCAGTCGGTTTCCACCGCATGGCGGGAGCAGCGCGAGGCGGTGCTGCGCCAGGGTGCCTCGGTGGTCGAGGCGATCGGCGGCGCGCAGGCGGTCGGTGGCCCCACCGCCCCGCTGGACGCCCCGCTGCTCGACGCGGCGGCCGCCAAACTGGCCGGCGAGTACGACGCCACGAACGGCGGCTTCGGTGGCGCCCCGAAGTTCCCACCGCACATGATCATGCTCTTCCTGCTGCGCCACCATCAGCGCACCGGCGACCCGGGCAGCCTGGAGATCACCCGGCACACCGCTGAGGCGATGGCCCGTGGCGGCATCTACGACCAGCTCGCTGGTGGCTTCGCCCGCTACTCGGTGGACGCGCACTGGACGGTGCCGCACTTCGAGAAGATGCTCTACGACAACGCGTTGCTGCTGCGGGTCTACACCCAGCTGTGGCGGCTCACCGGCGACCCACTGGCCCGCCGGGTGGCTCGGGACACCGCCCGGTTCCTCGCCGACGAGCTGCACCGGCCGGGGCAGGGGTTCGCGTCCGCGCTGGACGCCGACACCGAGGGCGTCGAAGGGCTCACCTACGCCTGGACGCCTGCCCAACTCGTCGAGGCGCTGGGTGAGGAGGACGGCCGGTTCGCGGCCGACCTGTTCACCGTCACCGACGAGGGGACCTTCGAAAAAGGCGCGAGCGTGCTTCGGCTCGCCCGGGACGTGGACGATGCCGCGCCCGAGGTCCGCGCCCGCTGGCAGCAGGTGGTCGGGCGATTGCTCGCGGCCCGGGACACCCGCCCGCAGCCGGCCCTCGACGACAAGGTCGTGGCCGCCTGGAACGGCCTGGCGATCACCGCCATCGCCGAGTTCCAGCAGGTCGCTGCCCTGTACGCATCCCCGCAGGACGAGGACGCCAACCTGATGGACGGCGTGACCATCGTCGCCGAAGGTGCGATGCGCAACGCTGCCGAGCACTTGGCCACCGTGCACCTGGTGGACGGCCGGCTGCGCCGGGTCTCCCGGGACGGCAAGGTCGGCGAGCCGGCCGGCGTCCTGGAGGACTACGGCTGTGTGGCCGAGGCTTTCTGCGCACTGCACCAGCTCACCGGCGAGGGCCGCTGGCTCACGCTGGCCGGCGGGTTGCTGGACACCGCGTTGGCGCATTTCGCCGCTCCGGGTGGCGCCTTCTACGACACCGCCGACGACGCCGAGCGGCTGGTCGCCCGCCCGGCCGACCCGACCGACAACGCCACCCCGTCCGGCCGGTCGGCGCTGATCGCCGGGTTGGTGGCGTACGCGGCGCTGACCGGGGAGACGCGCTACCGGGAGGCCGCCGAGGCGGCGCTCGTCACGGTCGCGCCGATCGTCGGGCAGCACCCCCGGTTCGCCGGGTATGCGGCCATGGTCGGCGAGGCGCTGCTCTCCGGGCCGTACGAGATCGCCGTGGCGACCGACGACCCGGCGGGTGATCCTCTGGTGGCCGCCGCCCGCCGGTATGCCCCGCCCGGGGCGGTTGTCGTCGCCGGACGTCCGGACCAGCCCGGAGTGCCGCTGCTCGCCGACCGGCCGCTGGTCGACGGGCGGTCCGCCGCGTACGTCTGCCGGGGTTTCGTCTGTCAGCGGCCGGTCACCTCGGTCGAGGAGTTGGTCGCCGAGCTCGGTTGAGCCACCGCCACGCCCGGTAGTTGCCCGCGACCCGTGCCGGGTGGTGGGCGCCATCGACCGGCGGGTCGGCCGCGCGAGCACCGGCCCTCCGGGTGGGCGTGCCGGCGGCCCGGATAGGCTGGCCGCGCTATGGATTCCCGTACCGGTCTGCCTGTTGTCGGCATGGTGGGTGGCGGCCAATTGGCCCGAATGACCCACCAGGCCGCGATCGCCCTCGGCCAGTCACTGCGTGTGCTCGCGACCGCCCCTGAAGACGGCGCGGCGCTCGTCGCCGCCGACGTCCAGTACGGCGACCACACCGACCTGGCCGCCCTGCGCACGTTCGCCAAGGGCTGCGACGTGGTCACCTTCGACCACGAGCACGTGCCCAACGAGCACATTCGCACGCTGGCAGCGGAAGGGGTGACCCTGTACCCGCCAGCCGACGCGTTGCGGCACGCCCAGGACAAGCAGGTCATGCGGGAACGCCTGACCGAGCTGGGTGCGCCCAACCCGGCTTGGCGGCCGGTCGGCGAGCCCGCCGATCTTGTCGGCTTCGGCGAGCAGGTCGGCTGGCCGGTGGTGCTCAAGGCGGCGCAGGGTGGCTACGACGGCCGGGGCGTCTGGATGGTCGACGACGCCGCCCAGGCCACCGAGCTGGCAGCCACGCTGCTCGCCGGTGGCACTCGGCTGATCGTCGAGGAGCGGGTGCCGTTGCGACGGGAGTTGGCCGTCCAGGTGGCCCGGTCGCCGTTCGGTCAGGTGGCCGCGTACCCGGTGGTCGAGACGGTGCAGCGGGACGGCATCAACGTGGAGGTGCTGGCCCCGGCGCCCGACCTGGACGAGGAGTTGGCGGTCGCCGCCCAGCAACTCGCCATCGACCTGGCCACCGCGCTCGGTGTGATCGGCCTGCTGGCGGTGGAGCTCTTCGAGGTACGCGACGACGACGGCCGGCCCGCGATCGTGGTCAACGAGCTGGCGATGCGCCCGCACAACTCGGGGCACTGGACCATCGAGGGTGCCCGGACCTCGCAGTTCGAGCAGCACCTGCGGGCAGTGCTGGACTACCCGATGGGCGACACCGCGCTGACCGCGCCGGTGGTGGTGATGGCGAACGTGCTCGGCGGCGAGCCAGGCGGAATGTCGATCGACGAGCGGCTACACCATCTCTTCGCTGCCGAGCCGGGTGCCAAGGTGCACCTCTACGGCAAGCAGGTGCGACCCGGCCGGAAGATCGGGCACGTCACAGTGCTCGGCGACGACCTGGACGACGTACGAGCGCGGGCCGCGCGGGCCGCGAGTTGGCTGCGCGAGGGGCATGAGTGACCCCTCGGTCGAGAAGGAGATTCCAGTGAGCACGGTCGGGCTGATCATGGGCAGCGACTCGGACTGGCCGACCATGCGGGCTGCCGCCGAGGCGATGGACGACTTCGGCGTGGCGTACGAGGTGCGGGTGATCTCGGCGCATCGGACCCCGGTCGCGATGATCGAGTACGGCCGTGACGCCGCCGACCGTGGGCTGAAGGTGATCATCGCCGGGGCTGGTGGTGCTGCCGCACTGCCGGGCATGGTCGCTTCGGTGACGCCGCTGCCGGTGATCGGTGTGCCGGTGCCGCTGAAGCACCTCGATGGCATGGACTCGCTGTTGTCCATCGTGCAGATGCCGGCCGGGGTTCCGGTCGCCACCGTGTCGATCGGCAACGCCCGCAATGCCGGCCTGCTCGCCGTGCGGATCCTCGGCGCCACTGATGAGGGCCTGCGCGCCAAGATGACGACCTACCAGCAGGACCTGGAAAAGCTGGTAGCAACCAAGGAAGCAGCCCTCCAAGCAACCCTCCCGTAACCCGGCGCCCCACCCCCACCCCCACCCCCACCCCCACCCCCACCCCCTCCGTCCGCGATCTTGCACTTTCGGTTGCCATTTCGCGGCATTCGCGCCCTTATGTCGCAACAGAAAGTGCAAGATCGCGCGGGGCGGGGTGGGGTGGGGCGGGGTGGGCCTGGGGCGCTTGCCGTGCCTGGTTACCTAGGCCGTGGGGACCCTCCGGTTCACCTCATGCCGCGTAGGGCGGTTTGTAGGCGGTCCTGGGCGCGGCGGCGGCGCTCGTTGCTCGCGCCGAGCACGAGCAGCAGGATGCCCACCGGGATGAGCGCCAGCCACGGGCCGAGGCTGAACAACGCGTGGATCGCGGTGATCGCGGTGACCGACGCGCCGACGATCACCGGCGCCTGCTGCCGGCTGGACGAGCCGAAGATCAGCACCGCGACCGCGCCGAGCAGCAGCAGCATCTGCCGCAGCGTGCTGGAGTCGGTGGCCAACACGATGGCCAGCGTTGGCACGAAGGCGGTGACCAGCGCCGGCCCGTACGCCACCCAGCTGCTCAAATCCGGTCGGTGGCGCAACTCCAGGACTCCAACGAGAAGAGCCAGCGCGGCGAACGGCAGCGTGTACGCCTCGGGCAGCGCCACGTCGGCGACCCGCATCAGAATCCACCACGCGGTGATCTCGCAGACCACCACCGCCCAGAAGAGGATCCGGCGTTCCACCGGGCGGCGACCGGGGCGGGTCGCCGCCACTCCGAGGACCGCACCCCAGGCGGCCAGCAGTGCAGCGATGTGTCGGGGCGAGTCGAAGGCGAGGGCCAGCGCGATCAACGCGGCGGCGTACCCGCTCCACTGCACCGTGGCGGCCTCCCGCTGCGACTCCGGTTGCCGCAGCCGGGGCAGGATCGCGGCAAACACCTGCAGGACGGCTCCGACCGCGAGCACCCCGAACGCGGACCAGACCGCGGCCAGCCCGGCGACCAGACCGGCGGTGAGGACGAAGAGCTGCGCCATCAGCGAGGCGAAGAGCCAGCCGAGGATGCGGGCCCGCTGGGTGGTCCCGAACAGGGCTGCCACCACGCCAACGCCGACCCCGCCGCCGAGGCTGAACAGGGTCAGTTCCTCGGCCGCGAGACTTCCGGCGAGTCCGGCGCCGCCTGCGGCCAACCCGATGACGAACACCAGGACCCGGGCCAGCCGCAGCGAGCGGGCCGGCTCGACCAGCGACGGTGGCGGGGTCAACGCGAGCCCGAGCATCGCGATGGTGAAGACGGAGAGCGCCGCGAGGGTGCTCGCCGGCCAGCCGCTGCCCAGGGCGATGGGCGCGATCAGCAGCGTGACGGCGGCACCGGGCAGCACCACCGGTACGGCACGGGAGCGTCGTCCACCGCTGAAACCGGTGGCGGCGAGTGCTGCGGTCGCGGTGAGCAGCAGGGCCGTCAGCACGTGGGTGGGGTCGACCACGTCCGGGGGTGGGGTGAGCAGCTCCGGCGGCGGCCCCTCCCAGATCCGGGTCAGTGTGCGGTGCGGCTCGACCAACGCGACTACCAGTGCGGGTGCGATCGAGGCGAGTGCGAGGGCGGTCGGAAGGGCCGCTGCGGCCAGCGCACCGGCAGCCGGGTTGACCCGCCACCGCCGTCGCTCCGGGTCGTCCGGCAGTCGCCGTAGAGCGCCGTCGAGGCGTACCGCCCAGCGCCGGACCGGCTGAGCGGACCCGGTCGGCGGCACGGTGGCCGCTCGGATCAGCTCGGCCAGCACACCGAGCAGGGCGGCGGCGGCCGCGTAGACGCCCGCGGGGAGGCCGGTGGGGATGGCGGCGAGGGCGCTGATGGTGGCCCCGCCGACCACCGCCGCGCTGACCCAGGGCAGATATTGCGGCACCTGCCGGCGGACTGCGGCCACGGCAGCCAGGCCGAGGCTGGACGCGGCCAGCGCAGCGGTCAGCACCACCTGCGCCGAGTGTTCGAATTCGGCGGCCAGCGCCGCCACCGCACCGGGGAGGGCCAGCAGCGCGGCACCGATCGCCGCACCACCGATCTGCACCAGGTGCGGTGGCATTCCCTCGGTTTCGATGTCGGTCACCTGCGGGCCGGCCAGGACGCGGGCCAGCGTGGCCACCACCACGCCGATCAGCGCGATGCTGCCCAGCGCCAAGGCCGTGGTCCATGGCCGGACCAGGCCGGCTCCGGCAGCATGCAGCGCGACCACCCCGGCCACGGTGGCACGGGACAGCCCAGCGCGCGCCTCCTCCGAGGCCACTGCGGCCATCCCGTACACGGTGGCGACCATTCCGCCGACCAGGACGGGCGACCACCAGGCCAGATCGAACGCGGCCGGCGCACCGATCGTGGCGAGCAGCACCGCCACGCCGGACACGTCCCATCGCCAGGGTGGGGGCAGCAGGATGCCGGCGGCGAGGGCCAACAGCGCCAGCGCGACCGGCGCCTGCCAGGTGGCGCCACCGACGGGCGCGGCCGGCCAGCCGCTGAGATTGCCGTCCCAGATCGGGCCGGGGGTGGCCAGCACGCCGATCCCACCGCGAATCGCCGACCAGCCGGCGAGTACGCCGATGAGGAGTCCGCCGACGGCGAGGCCGAGGATTGGCCCGCGTCGCCACTCCTCCGGCATGGTGCGTGCACCCACGGCGACCATGAGGACCAGGGCGGCGGCCATCGCCAACTGCCCGCCCGGTGCGAGCACCGCCCCGATCCGTACCAGCGTGGCGATCAGGGCGGTGGTGACCGCCGCCGCGGCCAGGTCCGAGCCGTCGAGGGAGAGGTCGGCCCGACGGCCGGCGTCAATGGATGGGGCCAGGAAGAGCAGCACCGCCGCGATCAGCAGTAGTGCGCCCACCCAGGCATCGGCGACGGTCGCGCCGGGCGCCCCGAACGCGGCGGCCGTGACCAACAACGCGCCCACCCCGGTGCCGACCGACAGCGGCGCGGGGATGCGGCGCTGGGAGACCTGTACGACGGCGGCGTAGCCGAGGGTCACGCAGACCGCCAGGAAGCTGGCCGCCAGGACTGGGACGGTCACCTCCCGGAGGCTGGCCGGGGTGAGGGTCGGGTCGTTCGGCAGGGTGGCGGCCACGAACGCGGCCACCGCCCCGGGCAACGCGAACGCCGCGCCTCCGGCGGCCCATGCGGTGACCGTGTCGGAGGCGGCCGAGGCGATCCGGACCCGGGGTGCCAGCGCGACCAGCGTGCCGGCCGCGAACAGGGTGATCAGGACCGCAGCGGTGAGCGTGGGGCGGGACAGGCTGGCACCGGCGCCGAACAGGCCCACCACGGCCGCCCCGATGGCGTGCGCCGCTGCTGCTCGGTCGGTGCGGGCGGAGAGCCCGATGACGCCGATACCGATCGCAGTGATCACCATCGGCCAGGGTGCCGCTGCCCAACCGAGACCGAGCGAGGCCGGGACGGCGAGTGCGGTCAACGCCGCGCCGGCGACCGCGAATTCACGGCGGATCTCCGTGGGCAGGGCCAGCACCGCCGCGATGGTGAGCAGGAATGCTGCGCCCGCGAGCTGCCAGGTGGTTGGCCCGACCGCGGCGGCCAGTTCAGTCGGGTATCGGGCGAGGTCGGCACCCCAGGCGGGCAGCGCCGCCCGGACCGGTGCCACCCCGGCGCGTAGCGCGCCTCCGGCGACCACCAGACCGCTGACGGTCAGCGCCACCGCCGAGGCGATCTGCGGGCCGCGTCGGGCCGCCTCGGGGACCGCGCGTACGGCCAGCCCGGTCACCGTGATGACCGCCGCGATCAGCAGCAACGCCCGGCCGGGAAAGGCCACCGAGGCGATTCGGCTGAGCGCGCCGATCACCGCCAGGGTGACGATGCCGGCCGCGACGTCGGGCAGCGGCGGACGACGCAGTACCAGTGCGCCGGCCAGCCCGACTGCGGCGGCCAGCAGCAGCACCATCCCGGCGCCGGTCGCGACCGGCACGGTCTGCGCCCGGAGGAGGGCGGTGACCGCGTACGCCAGAGCGACCGCGACCGCCACCGCGTGCAGCAACCAGGTCAGCTCGCGCAGCCCGGGCACCGGGCGAGTCGGCCGGGTGTCGGCGGAACCCGCGCTGGCGTCGATCAGCTCGGCGGCTTCCTCCGGGTCGCCCTCGGGCCGGGTCTCGGCGCTGCGCTGACGGGGTGCCGACGTGGTGCCCGGCGGTGGCAGGTCCGGCCCGACGGGGCGTTCCAGGGCCACGCCGGAGCGGGCCAGCCAGAGGTCGACGAGGGCGACCAGGGCCAGCACCAGCGCCCAGCCGCCCGGCCCGGTGATCCGGTCGTACGCCAGCAGCGGCAGCACCGGTTGCGCGGCGAGCACGGTGGCGAAGCGGGGTGCGCGCAGACCTGTCCAGCCGGCGTACCCGAATGCGACGCCGGCCGTGACCGCGAAGATCACCCCGGCGAAGACCGTGGCGGAGGCGTCGCTGGCACCGATCCGTTCCACGCCCCAGAGGGCGTTGCCGGCAAGCGGCACCAGCAGCAGGCCGACTGCGGCGATGGTCTCGGCGGTCGAGGTGAGCCCGCGCCGGGCCAGCGCCGGCGGGGCGAGCAGCATCAGCACGGTGGCCAGGAGCAGGATGCCGAGCCGGGCCAGCGCGTCCATCGAGCTGGTCGCCACCGCGGCGAAGACCACCGCGGCCACCCCGAGCAGCAGCGCTCCCAGCCCGAGAGGGATGTTCTGCACCTCGCGCGACGAGGCCTCCGGAGGGTGCTCCGGGTCGTCCACATCCAGCCAGCGGGGCGGGGGCGGTGGCGGGTCGTCCGGGGCGGGCGGGGTGCCCTGGCGGGGCACCCGGGGCGGCGCGCCGGTGGTGGCGGTCGGTGGCCGCCGGCCGGGGCGTCGGCGTAGCACTCGGCGTGGCCGCGTGGCCTGCTTGGTGCGCTCCTCGCCGGCGTGGGCGAGGATGTCCCGTTGGAAGAGTGCGGCCTGCATCTTGGCGGCGATCTGCCGCTGCTCGCGGGCGATGGCGGCGTCGCGCGCCTTCATCTCCGCGATCGAACGCTCGATATCGGCGAGGTGCTCGACCCACTGCGGCTGATCAGCCCCGCAGTGGGGGCAGTGGACGGCCGGCTTGATTTCCCGGCCGCACGAGGAGCATTGAAAGTTCGCCACGACACCCCTCCACCCGCACTGTGGACTCCCACTGTCGCAGCATGCCCAAAGCTGGCGCGGATTTCGACTCTTGTCGGCGGGTCCGGGGCAAACAACGACACCGGCCGGCCACCGAGATGCTCGATGGCCGGCCGGCGAAGGTCGTTTCCGTCAGGGGCGGCCCATGCCCCGGTACTCCCAGCCGGCCTGGGTCCACAGCGCCGAGTCGAGGCAGTTGCGGCCGTCGACCACCCTGCGGCCGTTGACCAGCTCGCCGAGGGCGACCGGGTCGGCGTTGCGGAAGTCGGCCCACTCGGTGAGGACGCAGACCAGGTCGGCGCCGGTGACGGCCTCGTTGATGCCGTCCTCGTAGGTCAGCTCGGGGACTGCGCGGCGGGCGTTCTCGGTGCCCTGCGGGTCGTACACGTGCACGTCGGCGCCGGCTTTGTGCAGCAGCGCGGCGACGGCGAGCGCCGGGGCGTCACGGACGTCGTCGGTGTTGGGCTTGAAGGTGGCACCGAGCACGGCGATGCGGGTGCCGGAGAAGTCCGGGCCGGCCGGCCCGGAGCGGCGGCCGAGCAGGTCCGCTGCGAGCTGGAGCACCCGGGTACGACGGCGCAGGTTGATCAGGTCGACCTCGTGCAGGAACCGGAGCGCTTCGCCGGCGCCCAGCTCCTGAGCACGGGCCTGGAAGGCCCGGATGTCCTTGGGTAGGCAGGCGCCGCCGAAGCCGAGGCCGGCCTGGAGGAACCGGTTGCCGATGCGTGGGTCGTACCCGATCGCGCGGGCGAGTTGGGTGACGTCGCCACCGGAGGCCTCACAGACCTCGGCCATCGCGTTGATGAAGGAGATCTTGGTGGCGAGGAAGGCGTTCGCGGCGACCTTGACCAGCTCGGCGGTGGCGAAGTCGGTGACGACCAGGGGCACCTCGCGGTCCTCGGTTGCAGCCAGGTCGAACACGCCCTTGTGGGCGGCGTAGAGCATGCCGTTGGCCCACTCGCTCTTCACACCGACCACGATCCGGTTGGGGCGCAGGACGTCGTCGACGGCGAAGCCCTCCTGGAGGAACTCGGGGCTCCACGCCACCTCGACGCCCAGGTCGTGGGGGGTGTGCTTGCCGACCAGTTGCTCCACCCACTCGGCGGTGCCGACCGGCACGGTGGACTTGCCGACGATCAGCGCCTTGCGGGTCAGGTGCTGCGCGAGGCTGGTGACCGACGCCTCGACGTACGACAGGTCGGCGCCCATCCCGTCGGCCCGCTGGGGGGTGCCGACGCAGATGAAGTGCACGTCGCCGAAGTCGGCGGTCTCGGCGATGTCGGTGCTGAACCGCAGCCGCCCGGCGGCAAGGTTGCGCCGGAGCAGCTCGTCCAGGCCGGGCTCGTGGATCGGCACCTGGCCGGCGTTCAACATCGCGATCTTGTCGGCGTCGACGTCGAACCCGAGCACTTCGTAGCCCAGCTCGGCGTAGCAGATGGCGTACGTCGCGCCGAGGTAACCGGTCCCCAGGAACGTCACCCGCGGCCGAGGCGCGCCCGAGGGCGGTGTCACCGCGGCGATGGCGGGGGTCGGCTGGATGGTGGGGTAGGGGATCGTCACGCCTGTCTTCTCCGCTCGCACTGGCGGCGCGTCGTCGCGTCGCATTTTGCTGCGGCGCCTGGGCGGGGCACCGGAGGGGTGGCTCTCACTGTTGTCCACCATCATTGCCCAGCGGCGTGGGTAGACCCTCATGCCCATACCTACGCGCCGGTAACATCTCCCGAAATGCAGTCGCTAGTCTTCAGTCTGCGCGGTCGGCGGTCAGGAGTCGTCACAGACTGCGCATGATAGCGGTGAAGGGGAGGGGCCGACATGGCCGCAGGCGAGTCGTTCGACGTCTACCGGTTGCCTGAGGAGCACCAGGCGGTCCGGGAAGCGGTGCGTGAGGTCTGCGCGGCGAAGGTGGCCCCGCACGCGGCCGAGGCCGACGAGACCGGGGAATTCCCCAAGGCGTCCTACGACGCACTGCGGGCGGCCGACTTCCATGCCCCGCACATCCCCGAGGAGTACGGCGGCGCGGGCGCGGACGCGCTGGCCACCGCCATCGTGATCGAGGAGGTTGCCCGTGCCTGTGCGTCCTCCTCGCTGATCCCGGCGGTGAACAAACTTGGCACGATGCCGCTGCTGTTGTCCGGTTCCGAGGATCTCAAGCGCCGCTACCTGACGCCGGTCGCGGCCGGTGAGGCCATGTTCTCGTACTGCCTGTCCGAGCCGGAGGCGGGCAGCGACGCCGCCTCGATGACGACCCGGGCGGTGCGTGACGGAGATCACTGGGTGCTCAACGGGGTGAAGCGTTGGATCACCAACGCCGGTGTGTCCGAGTTCTACACCGTCTTCGCCGTCACCGACCCGGCGGCCCGCTCCCGGGGCATCTCGGCCTTCGTGGTCGAGAAGTCCGATGCTGGCGTGAGCTTCGGTGCGCCGGAGAAGAAGCTCGGCATCAAGGGCTCACCGACCCGTGAGGTCTACCTCGACAACGTGCGGATCCCCGCCGACCGGATCATCGGCGCGGAGGGCACCGGCTTCGCCACCGCGATGAAGACCCTGGACCACACCCGGGTCACCATCGCCGCGCAGGCCGTCGGGATCGCGCAGGGCGCGCTCGACTACGCCAAGGGGTACGTGGCGGAGCGCCGCCAGTTCGGCAAGGCGATCGCCGAGTTCCAGGGCATCCAGTTCATGCTCGCCGACATGGGCATGAAGCTGGAGGCGGCCCGGCAGCTCACGTACGCCGCGGCTGGCAAGTCCGAGCGCGGCGACGCGGATCTCACCTATTTCGGTGCGGCGGCCAAGTGCTTCGCCTCCGACGCCGCCATGGAGATCACCACCGATGCGGTGCAGTTGCTCGGCGGTTACGGCTACACGCGGGACTACCCGGTCGAGCGGATGATGCGGGACGCCAAGATCACCCAGATCTACGAGGGAACGAACCAGGTGCAGCGGATCGTCATGGCGCGGCAGCTTCTGAAGGGCTAATGCGGGGCTGTTTTAGCCAGCTCAGGGCAGGTGTGGTGGGGCGAGGTGGTCGAGCAGGCGCTGGTCGCAACGTGTCGGGACCATCCGGGTGTAGCGGGTAGGGCCTACCCCACCGGCCATCTTCCCGCTCACCGGCTGTAATCCGGACAGGCCGCTTCATAGGGTCACAGGACAGTCACCGAACACGATGCCTGTCCGTTCCGGAGGTCGTCACGTGAGCCACTCCATCAAGGACCCGCCCGTCGGAAATCGAGCGTCGTCCGGGACGCTCCCCCGGATCGTCGACGTCGACGCGTTGCGCGCCGTGGCGCTGCTCCTCATCCTGGTCGTCAACATCGCCTTCTTCGCCTCCGGCTATCCCTTCCAGCTGGTTCCGGATCCCGCGCACGACTCCTGGGGCGACCAAGTGGTCCTGTGGCTGGTCGAGCTGCTCTTCGCGATGAAGGCGTACCTGCTCTTCTCCTTTCTGTTCGGCTACAGCTTCACGCTCCAGCTCGAATCCGCCGCGCGGCGCGGCGTCGACGGCGTCTCACGGTTCCGGCGACGGCTGGCCGGGCTCTTCGTGCTCGGCATCCTGCACGCGGTGCTGCTGTTCCAGGGCGACATCCTGACCACGTACGCGTTGCTCGGTCTGGTCCTGCTCGCCATGCGGGGAGTCCGCGTCGGGACCGCGCTGCGCGTCGCCGTACTGCTGACCGGCGGGATCGGCTTCGTCCTCGCGCTCGCCGCCACGGGCGGGACCCAGCTGGTCACCGATCCGGCGACGGCACTGGCGGCGGGGCAGCGGTCCACCGAGGCACTACAGGGTGGGATCGGCTCGGTGATCACCGAGCACGTACGCCAGCTGCCGGCGATGTTCGGCACGCTCCTCGTGCAGGGGCCGCTCGCCCTCTCGGCCTTTCTCTTCGGTTACGCGGCCGGGCGGCGCCGGCTGCTCACCGACGTAGTCGGGAACCGGCAACTCCTGCGCCGGGTGCAGCAGTTGGGCTATCCGATCGGTCTGGCCGGCGCGGTGATCTTCGCATCGGGCGGGGGCACCGCCAACCTGACCGGGCTGACGGCGGGCGTGCTCACCGCGCCGTTGCTCGCGGCCGCGTACGCCGCCACCCTGCTCCAGTATTTTCAGACCGACCGGGGGCGGCGGGTCGTCGCCGTACTCGCGCCGGCAGGCCGGATGTCCCTGTCGAACTACCTGGGCCAGTCGCTGCTCTGCGTGCTGGTCTTCACAGGCGTCGGGCTGGGCCTCGCCGGTGCCGTCGCGCCCCCGGTCGTCGTCCTCATCGCGGTCGCGATCTACTGCGTGCAGCTCGCCGCCAGCGCGGCGTGGATGGCTCGGTTTCGGTACGGGCCGATGGAGTGGCTGTTGCGGGCCTGGACCGAGCAGCGGTGGCCACGGCTGCGGGCTGCGGGCAGCGGACCGTCATGGCGCGGGAGCTTTTGAAAGGCTGATTCCGGGCTGTTTTAGCAGCTCAGGGTAGATGTGGACGGGGTGACCTAACCCTCGCCGCAATCAGAGTATTTCGCCCCGGGATCGCGTCTGGTTCACCGTCGCCCCGAATTGGCGTACATAACGTCCGTCGAGCCGGTTCCCGGACGCCGTACCCCTTGCTCCATGACCGAACGGCGAGCCTATCCCTCCGGCCTCTCCGACGCCCGCTGGGCCCTGATCGCACCCCGGTTGACCGCCTGGCGACAGGCCTATACACCGACGCCGGCGTCAGCGGTCGCGCCCCAACCCACGACCTACGCGGGCCGCACCACCGAGCTCACCGAATCCATCATGGACAATCAATCAGGGTATAGTGCCTTCCGTGAATATCTGGTGCGGACGAAGAAATTTGACTGCTGCTGCAGCAATAGTCCTGGGCTGTATCGGCGTGGGTTTCCGCGCTTGGCTCACGGCGGTCGACGCACCTCCAACAAACAGCGATGAAGCAACTTTCGGGCTGGCTGCTTTACATATTATGCATGGCAAGGACTTCCCCGTTTTCCTCTACGGTCAACATTACATGGGAATAGCGGAATCCTATTTGGCCGCACCCATGATTTGGCTGAACGGTCCAACTGCGTCGTCACTGCGTGTTGGGACGCTGGCCTCTTACGCGCTGTTCCTGATTGCGATATATTTTCTAACTAAACGACTTTTCTCGAGAGGGCTTGCGCTCCTGGTGATCGGCCTTCTCGCACTTGGATCGGACCGCGTAGTAAAGGATAGAATTATCGCGGATGGCTCCACCGAACTTGCGGCAATCGCGGCACTTCTAATCCTGGTTACATCGAGACTCGCGGCGGCGGACAACGACCAGCGCCGTCCCCTATATTTCGGCGCCTGGGGTTTCCTTGCGGGTTTTTCGCTCTGGGACCATCTGCTGATCCTTCCTTATCTCGCCTGCGCTGCCGTCGTCCTGGCGCAAACCTGCGCGCGTGAACTACGCGGCAAATCCGGTCTCATTGCGGTGGCCGGGCTTTTGTTGGGTGCGTCGCCTATGATTGCGCACAATCTCATGAGTCCTTTCAAGAACAACTTTCTAATGGTCCTGCTGCATCACAATACTGTTGGATCGGAGGCATCGCTTGTCGACCGCATTCACGGCGGAGTCATGCTAGGCATCCCCTTGGCGACGGGCCTATGCGATCCGAGCCACTGTAGTCGATGGCAGATGCTGTGGGGGCCTGCCTACCTGGCGTTACTCGTTCTATCGGCGATAATCGCGGTGCTCATGTATAGGACCAAGCTCGGTCCCGATCGTGCTCGGGCGCTCGGCTCGCTTACCTTATCTCTGGGCGGCATCATAACTATTCTTTCGTATGCGAGGACCCCCGCGGCCGCCGATACGCCCATTGAGAGTGCCCGCTATCTCGAGCTGCTATTGGTTTCCTTGCCGGCTGCCCTTTGGCCGCTGTGGCGATTTGGCTCGGCCAAGTTCTGGGTGGTTGGGCGAATGCTTTCTATTGGCTCAATAGCCACACTCGCCGCGATGATGATTCATGCTACCATCATGCTCATACAAACTGTTCCGACCTACTCGGTTCAGGCCGGCAATCAAAGAGATCTCCTGGCTGCTATTGACGGGCTTGGCATCACGCGCTTCTATACGGAGTACTGGACGTGCAATCGCTTGATATATGCAGCCAACGAACGAATTGCTTGCGCCGTCCTCCAGGACGATCTCCAGCCCGGGTTAAACCGATATCGCCCATATGTAGAGATGGTCAATAAGGCCAGCAGCGTTGCCTACGTCGCGCCGGTCGGGTCAACCTTTGATCTAAATGTCGGCAGATATTTAAGCGATGTCGATCCGCAAGTTGTCGAAGCTGCTGGCTACCGGCTCTACCTACCAGGCCGGCCTACCCATCCAACACCGCAGCAGAGCCCTTAGATGAGGCCGAGGATGTGTGGCCGAAGTCCGTCCGGTTCGGCCCTACCAGCCCGCCTCGCCGACGATGAGGCGAATGGTCTCCGGAAACCGTGCACGAGGTCGTTAGAGACAATCGAACTCATCCCAGCACCGTGCCGGGCGGCACGAAGCCGCCCGGCATCCGGACGTTCGGGTTAATTGTCGCCCCAGTCGTGCAGTCAACCCACGCTTGGTAGTCGTCAGGGCCGTTGCCGTCCACCCAGCCACCGAAGTCAGGTGAACATTCACCGTGACGTGTTCCGCGCCGAACCACTGTGCGCCAGCAACAGCAGGGGTGGCCAGACCGGGTCTGGAGACCCAGGTGGTGGCGGCGCCCACCCGGCGGTGGGGGTGGGGCCACCGGGCGGCGCAAGGATCGGGCAGCTCGGCTATCGGGGAGCCGCTGGCTTCGAGGCCGTCATCCGGACGTCGGCCTCGAAGCCGGTCAGTTCTGTGGGCGCACTCCGGTCGCGAGACGCCGAACGCACCTCTACCCTGGCCTTCACCCGCAGGTCGAGACGGGTCTCCTGGCCGGCGGCGACCTCGACGGTCACGGTGGCGGGTCGGACGCCCACCGCGCCCGCACCGCCCAGCGGCGGCCTCGCCGTCGCCGTCACCTCGTGTCGGCCCGGCGGGAGGCGGTAACACCAGGTGCGCCAGGAGAGCGGGTGCCCGGCTCCGTCGATGAGCAGCGACGGCCACGGCAGCCAGGCGTTCGGGTCCACCGACGGTCTCGCTGCGACCTGGGTGCCGTTCCAGACGTACTCGCGGGTCGCCGTGGCGGTGACGACGAGGACGCCGTGGCCGCCGTCGGCGAGGCTTGGCGGGGGAGTGCCGTCGCCGAGGAACGCTCCGGTCTCCGCCGTGCGTGCGTCCGCGTCGACCTCGTGGGACACCTCGGCACGGTACCGGCGGTCGACCCGGCGTTTCGCCCGGATGATCAGCACGGTCGTCGCCGCCGTGATCGCGAACAGGGCGGCGACAAGGGCCGCGTTCGGCCGAACGCCGGCCGCGTCGGCGACCAGCGCGACGCAGGCCAGGGCCAGGAAGGCGGCAGCGATCCCGGATACTCCCGATCCCAGCCGCCGCCGTGCCGGGGCGGGCACGAGTACCCCGTCGGCGCCACCGAAGGAGGCCGGCGTCCAGTACTCCAGCTCGGCGATCTCCCCGGCCCGGAGACGTACCCGTCTCGCCGTCTCCGCCGACAACCGTCCCCGCACCTCGACGAGATGCTCGCCGGGGTCGGTCACCACCACCATCCGACCGACGCCGTGCCACATCGGCTGGTCGTCGACGCCGACCGCCTTGGCCGACACCCAGTTGGCCGGGTCGGTGGTCCTGGTCCGGATCCGTACGGATATCCCGGCCTTCCCGGCGGGCAGACCGGGGGCGGGCTGCCCCACCGGCCAGGCCACGGTGGATGCTCCCGGGAACGGCGTCGGCGGTAGCAGTCTTTCCCATCGGTTCATCGGTTGGTGTCCAGTGCCTCGTCGATCTCGGTGTCGGACATCTGCGGGTCGCCGGCCTACTCGCGCCCAGTGGCACCAGCGCCGTGCCGGTGCCGCCATAGTGGAACGCGCGGGTACTGAGGTGAAGGTCCCGTACGGCGCCGCCCGGACCGACCACCACGGTCACCGCATGGTCGTCGCTGGTGACCTCCACGGACGCCTCCGTGATCGCCTCCTGTATGCGCCGCGTGCGTTCGGTCATCGCGTGGGGGTCCACGGCTGGCGCTTCTCTCGCTCCGATGCCAGCGAACGCATCCGGGTTGCGAACCACCATAGGGGTCGGAGGCGTCTCGTGTCCGCCCGTGATCGCACCGTCGCGGTGCCGGTCATCGCCACCCCGCGAGCCGGCTCACGCGCCCGCCAGCTCACCAACCTCACCGTCGAGGTCTCCTACGACGACGGCGCCACCTGGAAAGCCGCTCCCGTCCAGTCCGGCCAAGCGCAAGTGAGCGACCGTACCCCGCCTGATCTGGCGCGTCCCACGCCTACCCGGTATTCCGGACAGCTACCGGCTGCTACAACCCGCTTGCGTGGAATGGCTCAGTGTGGGGGCGATTCGACGTAAGGAAATGTCTGACTCGAGACAACCTTCCATGTCCCCGGGACGTGGAAGGAGCGTGACGGACCAAGCCAAACCACTGTCGACGGCGGATGCCCCCTACGCGGCATTCGTCGAGGTGGCCTGGCAACGCCATATCCGGTTCGCGCTGGTCACAGAGCTGAGGAGTCGAATGCGATTCAGACGAGGAGTCGGCGGCGGAATGGCCGCGGCCATGCTGGTGGCGGGCACCACACTCGCCGCAGCGAGCGCTACGAGTGCCGCTCCGCCACCGGCCTCCGTGCAATCATCGGCGGCACATGGCCCCGTGCGTACGGTCACCCTGGTGACCGGCGATCAGGTGACAATGTCCCCCGACGGTGCTTCCGTGTCGGCGAAGGCCGGCCCCGGTCGAAAGGGTGTCACCTTCACGATCACAGAGGGAGACGGCCGGGTACGAGTGGTCCCCAGCGACTCGGTGTCGTTGTTGGCGGCCGGGCGGCTGGATCCGCGGTTGTTCGACGTGACGGGCCTGCTGGAGGCCGGGTACGACCGCCCGGATCATTTGCCTTTGATCGTGACCGGCGGCAAGGGTGCCACGGCCACCACGACGCGCCACAGCATCGCCGGGGTGGGCGGGCTGAGCGAATTACGCGACCTGCCAGCGGTCCGTGGTGTGGCGGTACGTCAGTCACGCGGCGCGTCGGTCACGTCGTGGCGTGCGCTGACCGGGGGGAGTCCGGCGCCACGCTCTCTCCGGTCGGGGGTGGGGAAGGTGTGGCTGGACGGTCTGCGCAGGCCGACCCTCGACGTGAGTGTGCCGCAGATCGGTGCCCCGGCGGCTTGGCGGGCCGGCTACACGGGCATGGGCAGCACCGTGGCGGTGCTGGACACAGGTGTAGACGACACCCACCCGGACCTGGCCGGGCAGGTGGTTGGCCGACAGAACTTCACCGAGGACCTGGAGCCCGGCAGCGACCTGTCGGGACACGGCACGCACGTCGCCGCGACCATCGCTGGCACGGGCGCTGCCTCGGACGGAAAGTTCAAGGGTGTGGCGCCGGGGGCGAAGCTGCTCGACGGCAAGGTCTGCACCGTCGACGTCTGCGCCGACTCGTGGATTGTTGCCGGGATGACGTGGGCGGCGGCGGAACAGCACGCGAGGGTGGTCAACCTCAGTCTCGGCGGTATGGACGACCCGGAGGCGGTGGATCCGGTCGAGGAGGCAGTGCAGACGCTGTCTGGCCAGTACGGCACCCTGTTCGTGATCGCCGCAGGAAACACCGATGGCGGCATCGTCGAGGGGGAAATTTCCTCACCCGGTACCGCACCGGCTGCCCTCACCGTCGGTGCGGTCGATGACACCGACGCGCTGGCGGGCCTCTCCCGTCGTGGCCCTGGCCCACAGGACGCGCTGAAGCCAGATATCACCGCACCTGGTGTGGGCATCACGGCAGCGCGGGGCAAAGATGCGACCAGGGTTCCCGGCAACCAGGGCGAGCAGCACACCACGCTGTCCGGGACGTCGATGGCGACCCCGCACGTGGCTGGCGCTGCGGCGATCCTGGCGCAGCGCCACGCTGGGTGGTCGGGGCAGCAGCTCAAGGCGGCACTGATGGCCACGGCTCAACCTACTGCCGGCACTGCCGTCTACGGTCAGGGTGCCGGGCGGGTCGATGTGGCCCGGGCAGTCGGTCAGGCCGTCACCACCAGTCCGGCGAGTATCAGCTTCGGTCGGCAGGGGTGGCCGCACAACGACGATCCGGTTCTGACTCGTGAGGTGAGGTACCACAACTTCGGCTCGGTGGATGTGACGCTGAACCAGCGCCTGAATACCTTCGGCGCTGATGGCAACCCGTCACCAGACGGGATGTTCACCGTCAGCGCCGCCACGGTGATGGTGCCAGCGGGCGGTGAGGCGACCGTATTCGTGAAGGCCGACACCCGCACGGCAGGCCCTGACGGGTACGCCGGGGGATGGCTCACCGCCACGGCGGGTGACATCGTGGTGCGGACGCCACTTGCGGTGCACAAGGAAACCGAGAGTTACGACGTCACCTTGAAACACATGAACCGCGCCGGCTCGTCGCCGGACGTGTCCCATACCCGGCTGTGGCGAAACGACAGGGACAACCTGCCATACGACACCGGGTACCTGTTCGGCGCGGAAGGCGACAGCGTCACCATGCGGGTGCCCAGGGGTGTGTACACGCTTGTCAGTTCGTCGAGCACGTCGGGTAGCGGCCCCAAGGGAAGTGGCGGCGCCGCGGATGAAGATGTCCTACTCGCCCAGCCGGTGCTCGAGGTGGACCGGCCCCGGACCGTCGTCCTCGACGGTCGACTATCTCAGCCGATATCGATCACCGTGCCAGAGTCGACGGCGAAGGTGGCGAGTGTGGGGATGCGAGCGGTCGCCAAACGTGGGGCCTACACTGCCGCCACAACGATACTCGGAACGACCTTCGAGGGGCTGTATACGGCTCGAATCGGACCCGATGTCCGCAACGAGGACTTCACCGTGAGCTTCGGCGGGCAGTGGGCCAAGCCGAAGTCGGACGGGACCTTCGACGACAGTCCTTACGCCTACCTGCTGAACTTCGCTGAACAGGGCCAGATGACGACCGGCTACAACCGGCAGGTTGCCGACCGGGACCTCGCGCGGGTGCAGGTCGGCTTCGCTCGCGCCAACCCGAACGCCTCGATCGGTATCAGGCGGGTTCAGGGCGGGACCGCCTTCCCCGCCGCCATGCAGTTTCAACTGCCCTTCACGCGCACCGAGTACTACAACAACAGCCCGGACGGTTGGTTGGGAATGTTTTCCGAAGCTTCCGACAGTGGCGTCCTGACCAGCGTTACGGCAAACTCGTACGCCACCTACAAGCCCGGCCGTACCTACCGTGAGGTGTGGAACAAGGGCGTCTTCGGCCCTGCTTCCCCGCCCCGCTTCTTCTTCGAGGGCGCTACCCGAACCGGCGACACCATCTCCGTCGACATACCCCTTTACAGCGATGGCGCTGGCCGGGAAGGAGACAGCCTGACCGAATCGTTCACCGCAACCCTGTCCAGGAACGGCACCAAGATTGCCGAAACCGACCAACCCCGCTTTCAGTCGTTCAACGTCTCGGCCGCCGACGCGTCCTACCGGCTCGAACTTCGGGCGAACCGCGACCCGCAGCTCGAACTATCCACCACGACGCAGGTCGCCTGGGAGTTCCGCTCCAGCCACGTCGACAGCACCACCCCAGCACCGCTACCGCTGTGGACGGTCCGCTTCAGCCCGAGGCTCGACCGGCACAACACCGCCCCAGCGAACCGCACCGTCGCGGTGCCGGTCATCGCCACCCCGCAAGCCGGCTCACGCGCCGGCCAGCTCACCAACCTCACCGTCGACGTCTCCTACGACGATGGCGCCACCTGGAAATCCGCTCCCGTCCAGTCCGGCCAAGCGCAAGTGAGCCACCCCCGCGGCCGAGGTTTCGTCTCACTACGCGCGAAGGCGATCGACGACGCAGGGAACACCGTCGAACAAAGCATCATCCGCGCCTACCGCTACGGCTCATGACAGAACCACCCGGCTGATCACCTGAGACTGGTATACCGCGAGCGCCGTCGGGTACTGCTGACGACCAACGTGCTCGCCGCCGGCCCGTCCACCCTGAAGGCGGTGGAGGGGTCGGCGGCGGCGGTCAACTGGTGAGGTCGCGACGGTTGAACGAGGTGATGGCGACGGACACCAGCAGAGCGATGGCCGCGGTGAGGATGCCCAGGTCCGCCCACTGGAAGCTGTTCCTCAGGGGTTCGTGGCCGATGTAGTAGTGGAACGGGGACACGTACCGGGCCGCATCAGCGCCGATCTGGGTGGCGAAGGTGTTCGCCGCGTAGGTGAGCACGCCCAGAACGGCGGTACCCGCGAGCGCGGCGGCTTTGCTGCCGGTGATCGCGCCGATGGTGATGGCGGCGGTGCCGAAAAACGTGGTGAGCAGGGCCAGGGCCAGGCATTGGGCGGTGAACTGAGCGACGCTGACCGTGGCGAGCTGGGCGCCGGATCGGATGGCGAGCATGGCCAGCCAGACGAGCCCGGCCAGGGCGAAGGCACCGACGGTGAGGGTGAGGAAACGGTGCAGCAGCAGCCGGGTACGGGCGAGCGGGTGAGCCAGGAGAAGATCGAGGTAGCCGGCTTCCTCGTCCCCGGCGATGGCTCGGGTGCCGGTGGCGATGCCGTAGATGACGGCGATCAGCGGCACGATGATGCCGAACACGCTGGAGCCGAGGTACCCGGCGGCAGAGGACAGGTCATCCATGTTGAGCGCCTCGCGCATGGCCGGGGAGAATCCTTCGACGGCCTGACCCATCGCCCCGTCGGCCACCTGGGGGTAGAAGCCCGCGTACATGGCCCCGACCAGGGCGGTCCCGACCGCGAACCCGGCGAGGCTGCGGCGGGAGTCCCACAGCGACTTCGTCATGACATTAGGCACGGGTGGCCTCCTTGGTCTCTGGGCTGGCCTGGTAATAGCTGAAGAACAGCTCTTCGAGGTCGGGTTCGCTGGCGCGCAGGGCGGCGACCCGGTGTTGGGCGAGAACCTGGATCAACGCGTCGGGGCTGGCGGCGAGCTGGAACCGAGCTGTCGTGCCGTCAAAGCTGAGGTCGGAGATCTCCGGGAGTGCGGCGATGGCTGCCTGGTCGACCGGGCCGAGGAACGTGATCTCGAAGTGGTGGACGGCCTGGCTGCGGAGTCGGGCGACGGTGTCGAGGGCGACGAGGCGGCCCTCGCGGATGATCCCGACCCGATCGGCGACCGCTTCGACCTCGGTCATGATGTGCGAGGACATGAACACCGTCTGCCCGGCGGCCTTCGCCTCGCGTACCAGGTCGAGGAATGTCTGCTGGACCAGCGGGTCAAGGCCGGACGTCGGCTCGTCGAGGATCAGCAGATCCGGTTGGTGCATGAACGCCTGCACCAGGCCGACCTTCTGCCGGTTTCCCTTGGACAGGGCCTTGATCCGCGCCGACAGGTCGAGGTCCAGGCGGACGGCCAGTTCCTCGATGCGGGACTTCGGCACACTGCCGCGCAGGTCGGCCAGGAACGCCAGGCACTCGCCGACCTTCTGACGGGGGTCGACCACGAAATCACCGGCGAGGTAGCCGACGCGTCGGTGCACCTCGACGGCGTGCTCGCGCGGGTCGCGGTCGAACAACCACGCCCGGCCGCCGGTGGGGCGGATCAGGTCCAGCAGCAGCCGGATCGTGGTCGACTTCCCGGCGCCATTCGGGCCCAGATAGCCGAACACCTCACCCTCGGCCACTGTCAGGTCCAGGTCGGCCAACCCCCGGCAGCTCCCGTACGTCTTGCTCAGCTTCTCCAGCCGAATCACATCTCCCATGTCTTCGACAGTAGCGAGATTTCAGAGATCTGCGAAGAGTCGAAGCTGTTAGTATTCCGTCAAGATGAGTGACGAGAGGACTTCGATGGCCGCCTTGAGTGACCCTGCGGAGCAGCTTGCCCTGACCCTCACCCAGGGCGGCCTGCAGCGGATGACCGCCCGGGTGCTCGCCGCGTTGCTGTTCACCGAACAGGAGACGATGACAGCGGGAGAGATCGCCGAAACGCTCTCGATCAGCTCCGGCAGCGTCTCCACCGCCGTGAAGGCACTCACCACCGTCGGTCTGATCGAACGCGTACCCGCACCGGGTAGCCGGCGGGAACACTTCCGCCTGCCCGAGGGCGCCTGGGCAACCCTCATGTCCGGCCAGAACACGACCGTCAGGACCATGCGCGAGGCCGCCGAGCAGGGCATCGCGACCACCGGCGAAGACAGCATCGCCGGCCGCCGCCTTGTCGAAATGCGCGACTTCTACGACTACCTCTGGCGCGAGTTGCCCGCCCTGATCGACAGGTGGAAGAGGCAGAAGGTCGGTCAGTGACCTTGGCGCAGTAGTGAGCGGCAGGGATGGCGACGCTGGACAAAATGCTGGGCTGGCGATTCCCTGCCGGCTGGGCAGCACCGGCTGACCCTTCCACGGACGTCCGGCGCGGTGGCTACGGCCGCCGCGCCGGTTTCGTCTTCTCGGCAGTGATATCGGCGCAGCTTACGAACCTGCCGGCACTCGCCGGAAACCTGCGGGAACTGTCCACCTCGCTCGCGGCAATAACAGGTGTCCTGGGAAAACGTCGAGAGGCCGGAAGCAACGTGATCGGACAGATCTGGGCCACCGAACGCACCCGGTCCGGTAGGGATGACGAGCCCGACGATGCCACGGTCCTGAAGCGGTCCCGCCACGACCCCGAGGTGTTCGCCGTGCTCTTTCAGCGGCACGCCGGTCAGCTCCTGCGCTATGTCGGGCGCCGGATCGGACCGCAGGCCGCCGAGGACGTCTTGGCGGACACGTTCCTGGAGGCGTTCCGACAGCGCCACCGCTACGACCACAGCCGGCCGGACGCCCGGCCGTGGCTGTACGGAATCGCCACGAACCGGATGGGGCGCTACCGGCGTACCGAGCTGAAACAGCTGCGGGCGACGGAACGGACCGGTACGGATCCGGTCCTGGAGGCGTTCACCGAGCGCAGTGACGCCCGGGTGAGCGCGGGCGCCCTGGGTCGGCGGTTGGCGGGCGCGCTCGCCCGGCTGCCCCGGGGTCACCGTGACGCGTTGCTGCTGGTGGCGTGGGCGGACCTGACGTACGAGGAGGCGGCGGAGGCGCTCGGAACACCTGTCGGGACGGTCCGATCCCGGATCAGTCGGGCCCGCAGGAGATTGCGCGAGGAGTTCGGTGGAGTCGATCCCAGGGCGGCCGAGAAGGGACTTGTCAATGAATGAAATCGAGGTGTTGCGCGAGATGCGTGCGAATGTTCCCGTTCCAGGGCCGGAGGAGTTGATGGGTGCGCAGGAGCGGTTGAGGGCCGCTTCGGCGGCTGAGTCCGGCCGGGCGGCCACGCTGGCGCCGGGACGATGGTGGCTGCCGCGCCCGGCGGTACGCGTCGCGGTGGCCGCGGCGGCGGTCGGCGTGGTGGCGGTCGGCGCGGTGTTCGCCGCGGGAGGTGGCGTCCCGGGCCTGGGCGAGGATGGTGCCGGCCCGGCGGTGGTAGCGGAGCAGTCGCCGAACCTGCAACTGGTCGCCGCAGCGCAGGCGACCGGGCAGACCAGTTTCAAACTGACGGTGTCGCCCTCGGACCAGAGCGCCCGGGCGGTGCAGGAGGGCGCCTACGACCCGGTGGCGAAGCGCGGGTTTCTCGCCTGGACCGACCAGCACGGCAACCGCATTGAACAGCGGGTCATCGGCAGCGATCTATATTTGATCGCCTCGGTGGACGGCCGGCCGAGCCAGGCCCGGAAGGTGACCGGTTCTGGCCGGGGATTCCGCATCTCGGGCGTGCCGGCCGGTGGCACGCTCGACGACGGCGAACGGGTACTCACCGGGGTGGATGGCGCTCTCTCGGTCGATCCTGACAAGGTCCTGGAGATCCTGGCCGAGGCGGGCACGGTGGAGAAGGCGGGAAGTTCCGGCGGGGTGGCGACGTACACGTTCCGGTACGTACTGGAGAGCCTGTCGGAGCAGACCATGGTCGGCACCGTCGAGGTGCGCTCGGGCAAGGTCAGCAAACTGACGTACGCCCTGGCCGGGCACCCGCTGTCGGAGACCGTCATGGTGTTCTCCGACTACGGCACGCCGGTCGACGTCGAGCGTCCTGCCGTCTGACAACGGTCCAGGGGTGCGCTGACCCGGGGCCCGGACAACCGGGCCCCGGTGTCGTCCCGGCGCTTGGACCTGTTTCGGGACTGCCGGTTTCGAGTCGTCTCAGGGTAGCCAGTGGGAGTGCGGTCGCCGAACCCCGTCGTGGGCAGCGCCGGATCGCTGACCGTGGCTTTTGCGGCGTGCAGCCGCCTCACCCATTTGGGAAACAGCCAAGATCCACGGCTGAAACAAGCGGCCGGAACATTAGGATCCGCCCTGCCCTTGTTGATCAACTTGAGGAAACGTGTTGCTACCTCCACGCCTCCGCGGACGCGGGCCGATTGCGCTGTGCACCGCGCTCGCGGTGCTCGCCCCATCGCCCGCCCTGGCCTCGGCCGGATCCGCTGCACTCCCAACCCCATCCTCCGTCGCGTCCGCCGCACCGCCGGCTCCTGCGACCACCCCCACCGTCACCCTGATCACCGGTGAGAAGGTCACCGCCACCAGGTCGGCGGACGGCAGCCTCAGTCCTCAGGTGCGGGACACCGAGGGCCGGCTGACCGGGTTCACCTCGTCCCGGGAGGGAGGGGACACCTACGTCTACCCGCACGGCGTGCTGCCGTACGTGAGTGCCGGGCTGCTCGACAAGCAGCTGTTCAACCTCTCCGAACTGCTGGCGGACGGATACGACGACGCGCAGCGCGACCAGCTTCCGCTGATCGTCACCTACAACGCCGCCGCGGCCCGCTCCCGTAGCGCCGTGGCGCCTGAGGGCGCCCGCGACGTCCGCAGGCTGGACAGCATCCAGGGTGCCGCGCTGAACGTCGACCGCTCGGAGACCTTCTGGTCCTCGATCACCGGCGGCGGGGAGATGACCGCCCGTTCCGCGGGTAACCAGCTCGCACTCAGCGGCGGCATCGCCAAGATCTGGCTGGATGGCAAGGTCAAGGCTGATCTCGCCGACAGCACCGCGCAGGTCGGCGCCCCCCAGGTCTGGGCGTCCGGAAACACTGGCAAGGGTGTCGACGTCGCCGTCCTGGACACCGGCATCGACGCCGACCACCCCGACCTCGCCGGCCAGGTCGCCGCCGCCGAGTCCTTCGTTCCCGGGGAGACGGTGAAGGACGTCTTCGGCCACGGCACGCACGTCGCCTCCACCATCGCCGGCACCGGCGCGGCCTCGGGCGGCACGGAGAAGGGCGTTGCCCCGGGCGTGCGGCTGCACGTCGGCAAGGTCCTCGCCGACGACAACTTCGGCCAGGACTCGTGGATCATCAGCGGCATGGAGTGGGCCGCCCGCGACCAGCACGCCAAGATCATCAACATGAGTCTCGGGGCCGACCCCAGCGACGGCACCGACCCGATGAGTGTTGCGGTCAACGAGCTCAGCGAAGAGACCGGGGCGCTGTTCGTCATCGCTGCCGGTAACACCGGTCCCGGTCCGTACACGGTCGGCACCCCCGGCGCCGCGGACGCTGCGCTGACCGTCGGTGCCGTCGACGGCAACGACGCCCTCGCCGAGTTCTCCAGCCAGGGCCCGCGGGTCGGCGACCGGGCCCTCAAGCCCGACCTCACCGCCCCCGGCGTGGGCATCCTGGCCGCCCGCTCCCAGTACTCCGCCGGCGAAGGCTTCTACCGCCTCGGCGACGGCACCTCGATGGCCACCCCGCACGTTGCCGGCGCCGCCGCGCTGCTGGCCGCCCAGCATCCCGACTTCACCGCCAAGCAGCTCAAGGAAGCCCTGGTCAGCACCGCGAAGCCGATCGCTGGGCTCAGCCCGTACCAGGGCGGCAACGGCCGGCTGGACATCGCCGCCACCACGACCGCGTCCGTCGTCGCCACCACCAGTGCCGACTTCGGGTACCCCGAGTGGCCGAACGCCCCGAAGGGAACGGTCGAACGGGAGGTCCGTTACACGAACCTCAGTGACAACGCTGTCACCCTCGACCTCGCGGCGACCGTCGACGGTGCCCCGGAGAACCTCTTCACCCTGTCGTCCCGGCAGATCACCGTCCCGGCGCGCGGCGTCACCTCGGTGACCGTGGCCACGGACTTCGACCGGGTACCGGCCGACAACCCCTTCTCCGGCTTCCTCACCGCCACCGATGCCTCCGGCGCGGTCCGCACCCGTACCGCGCTCGCCATCGGTCAGGAGGGCGTGCGCCACCACCTCACCTTCAAGGCCAAGGACCGCGGTGGCAAACCGACAGGTGGAGACCTCCTCCTGCTCGGGCCGGACAACACCGTCCTGCAGCAGCAGATCGACGCCAGCGGCACCCTGGAGCTGCGGCTTCCCGCCGGCACGTACGCGGCCTGGCTCAAGACCGAGGTCGAGGGCGCGAACGGGCCGAACTCGCGAGGGCTCGGCGTGCTGCCGGTCCCGGAGATCACCCTCGACCAGGACCGCACCGTCACGTTCGACGCCACCAGGGCCCGCCGGGTCACGGTGACCACACCCCAGGATTCGAGCCTGGACGGTGCCCGCATCGAAGTGTCTCGCGACCTCGGCGGCAACCGCTGGACCGACGGGTGGCTCCTGGATTCCTCGTACGACAGCGTCTGGGTGCTGCCCACCGACCGCAAGGTCACGAAGGGCACCTTCAGCGTGAGCACCCTGTGGCGCACGGTGCAGCCCGCCCTGACGGTGGCGGCCGACGGCCGTGACTACGACGACCTGCGGGTGCAGCGGGCCGGAACGCCGCTGCCCCGGGGGAGCCAACACCTCGACGCGGTGTTCGCCGGCGAAGGCGGCAGCAGCGGGTACGCCAAGCTGAACGCCCGCGGCAAGGCCGCCGTGGTGCGCCGCAACGACGCCGTACCCCTGGAGCAGCAGGCTGCGGCTGCGGCGTCCGCCGGTGCCCGTGTCCTGCTCGTGGTGAACGACGGCACCGGGCGCCTAGCGCCGTGGCCGGGTTCGGTGTGGGCACCGCAGGACCCACCGCCGGTCACCGTGACCACCCTCACCCGGGACGAGGGCGAGCAGCTGATCGCCCAGATCAAGAACGAGAAGCGGGTCCGGCTCGACGTCACCTCCCACCCGACCACCGAGTATGTCTACGACCTGATCCACGAATACACCGGTGCCGTTCCGGCGGACCTTGCCCAGCGGGTCACCCCACACGACCTGGCCCGAGTCAACATGTCCCTGCGAAACTGGCGTCCAGGCCAGGCGATCGAGACTCGCAGCGGTTTCACCGCGTCGGGCTCGTCGAGCAGCCTCGATTACCACGAGATCCCGGCGCGCGGCGAACGCACCGACTGGGTCACCGCCGGTACGCGGTGGACCACGGACGTCGCGCTGCCGAATGAGCAGGCGCAGGTGACGGCACCCACCGCCTACCGGGCTGGCTCGGTCCAGGAGGAGCGGTGGTTCGGCCCGGTGCAACGGCCCCGGCTGCTGACGACCAGCAACGTCTTCCGGGGCGACGGTGACGGGATCACCGCAGTGATCCCCGGCTGGGGCGACTCGGGCACCGCGCACGAGGGCAGCACCCCCGGCAACGGGGCCGTCGACAACAGCCTGCGGCTCTACCAGGGCGACAAGCTCGTCGGCGAGGCCGACCGTACCCAGCCGATGTTGACCAGCGACGTCCTCAGCCCGGAGCCGCTGCCGTACCGACTCGTGTCGGAGAACAAGCGTGACGCCTGGGCCGGGCCGTACTCCACCGCCACCAGGACGGAATGGGGCTTCACCTCCGCCCGGATCAAGCCTGGCGTCCTGTGGTGGGAACCGTCCCTGATCCAGCTCGACTACGCCGTCGACACCGATGTCGACGGCAAGGCGAAGCGCAACGCCGAACTCACCGTCACCCCGGTGCACCTGCCGACGGCGACCGAGGCGTCCGCCATCCGGACGGTGACGGTGGACGTGTCCTACGACGACGGCGTGACCTGGCACCACACCAAGCTCAAGAGCAAGGGCGACGGCTGGCGTACGCGGATCGACGCCCCGCGTACGGCGAGTTTCGTCACCCTGCGCACCACCGCCCGGGACGCCCGGGGGAACAGCGTCGAGCAGAGCATCACCCGGGCCTTCGGCCTTCGGTGATCTAGCGGAGGGCGGGGACCGGCATCGGTCCCCGCCCTCTGTCTGTCCGGCGCCTGCGCGCCCGGCTCAGACTCGGTGTGGTTGCGATCGACGCGCCGTGACCCCCCACACACCGGGAACGTCGTACGGCTTCTGGACGTTGGCGAGCGAGAGAACGACCACTGGATGATCGCCTCATCCACCCCACCCCAACCCCGTCTCGACACTTTTCCGCTGCCCAACGACGGGCACCCCTCACCGTGCCCCCGCATCCTTGGATGCGGTGCCGCCGAGCTTCCGCAGAGAGATCGAGATGATGAAGCAGTTGGTCGACAAGACCGGACCCGGCACCCGGGTGGAAAACCCGGGTACGACCGAGGACGTGTTGCCCGGCGACCTGATGACCAACCGTCAGCGGGTACAGCTCGTCCTCGTGCTGGGTGCGTTGATCGCGATCGGGCCGCTGACCATCGACATGTACCTGCCCGCGCTGCCCACCATCACGGCAGGCCTGCAGACCACCGAGACCGCGGTGCAGTTGACGCTGACCGGCACGCTGATCGGCCTTGCACTGGGTCAGTTGTTGGTCGGGCCGCTCTCCGACGTGATCGGGCGGCGTAAGCCACTGCTGGCCGGGCTGGCCGCGCACATCGTGGCATCCGTGCTGTGCGTCTTCGCACCCAACATCGCCGTGCTCGGCGCTCTGCGCGTCCTGCAGGGGCTCGGCGTCGCGGCCGCCACCGTCGTCGCGACGGCCGTCGTCCGCGACCTGTTCAGCGGTGCAAGCTTCGCCCGGATCTTCTCCCGGTTGATGCTCGTGATGGGCCTGGCGCCCATTCTCGCGCCGACGCTGGGCAGCGCCCTGCTGCGCTGGACCGAGTGGCGGGGCATCTTCGCGGTGCTGGCGCTGCTGGGTGCGCTGCTGATCGTCGTAGCCGTGTTCAAGCTCACGGAGACCCTGCCGGTGGCACGTCGTCGGCACGGCGGGGTGGGCGCGACCCTGCGCGACTACCGAGGACTGCTCAACGACCGTGCGTTCGTCGGCCTGGTGCTGGTCGCCGGGCTGGCGATGGCGGCACTGTTCGCGTACGTCTCGGGGTCGTCGTTCGTGCTGCAGCAGCAGTACGGCCTCGACGAGCAGCAGTTCGGCCTGGCCTTCGGGGCCGGGGCCGTGGGCCTGATCGCGGCCACCCAGTTCAACGTCCGGTTGCTGCGCCGCTACACCCCGCAGCAGATCCTGGTCAGTGCCCTCATCGCGGGGACGGCAGCCGGGCTCCTGCTTGTCATGTTCGCCGCGACCGAGTTCGGTGGCCTGGGCACCCTGCTCGCGTCATTGTGGCTCGTCCTGGCGGCCACCGGTCTGGCCCTGCCGAACGCTCCGGCGCTGGCCATGAGCCGGCACAGCGAGGCCGCGGGCACCGCCGCTGCGCTGCTCGGTGCGGTGCAGTTCGGCATCGGTGCGTTGTCGGCGCCGTTGGCGGGCCTGTTCGGCACCGGGAGCGTACCGATGGCGGTCGTCATCGCGGGCGGCATGGCCGCCGCGCTGATCGTCATGCTCCTCGTCGTTCCCCGCGCCAGCCTCGGCACGGTCGATCCGGAGCTGGCGGTCGCACTGCACTAGAAAGAGGGCGGGCCGGTCATCCGGCCCGCCCGACCATCAGCGGATCTCGGTGGTGTCCTCGGGGCGCGGTTGACCGCGCGGCGGGGCGGACCAGGGCGACTCGCCACCCACCCGGCGTGGCAGCGGCTCGGTCGGTGTCGAGTCGGCCGGGTAACCCAGAGTGAGCGGCGCGGTGTCGCGCTCCGCCGGGGCCGGGGACGGCCAGTCGGTCAACGTGAAGTCGTCGTTGCGGGGGCCTCCGTCGGACGCGGCAACCGGCGTCACGGCCGGCTCGGTCGCCGGGCACGGCCACTGCCGCCACCGCTGCCCGCTGAAGGTCGCCATCAGCAGCAGCAGGCCGATCAGGAAGAGCGTGCCGTTCTCCACGGGCAGCCGCAGCGGCAACGAATCGCCGGCCACCTTCCACTCGTGTGGGATCGCGTCCCGTACCGCGAAGGGTGCCACGAACATCCCGATGTACGGGGTGACCAGCAGCAACCCTGCCGCCAGCGGGCCTAGCGGCGAGAAGCGCAGCGTGCCGAGCAGGCCCAGCAGGACACCGCCGACACCGACGTACACGGCTGGCTCGATCAGGTTGGCGGTGTTGAACGTGCCGGTCTCCACCCAGCGGTCGACCGTCCGGCTCGACCCGTCCTGCCCCAGTGTGACCAGCACCCAGGTGATGGGCGCCACCACCAACCCGGCGAGGAAGCTCCAGAGATGTCGCATCCGCGCACCGTACCGTTTTCGACATGACTGAGCACCTCTCCGCCGCACCGATCGGCAAGCCGACGTCGTACTCACGCGTCACGCTAAGCAAGATCATGACTGCCGTGGACGTGAACCTCTACGGCACCGTGCACGGTGGGGTTCTGATGAAGTTCGTCGACGACGTGGCGGGAGCCGCTGCCGCCCGGCACAGCGGCGGTACGGCGGTAACCGCGGCGATCGACGAGATCGTCTTCTCCGAGGCGGTCCGGGTCGGCGACCTCGTGCACGCGCACGCTCAGGTCAACTGGACCGGCCAGACCTCGATGGAGGTGGGCGTACGGGTGGTCGCCGAGCGATGGGACTCAGCCGAGGACGCACCGGTCCGGGTAGCCACCGCGTACCTGGTCTTCGTCGGGGTGGACGTGGGTGGGGCGCCGCGGGTGGTCCGTCCGGTGCTGCCGGAGACGGCCGAGGACGAGCGCCGGTACAAGGAGGCCGAGATCCGCCGCGCGCACCGCCTCGCCCGTCGCCGCGCCATCCAGGCCCACCGCGCCGGCTGAGACGCGGCCACACAGGTCGGGACGGGCGCATGTGGGACGGGCACGCATCGGTTGGGGCAACCGGTGCGCAGAATGGCGCTTCGAGGTAGGGCAAGATGGCGCCACGGCCCATTCACAGTGTCGTGTCGGGCCAGGGGGAGGGTGGAACAGTGGGTGACATGCTGTGGGCGCCGCCAGCGGACGTACGTGAGCGGTCCCGGATCGGCGGCTACCTGCGCTGGCTGCGGGAGCATCGCGGGCTGGACTTCGCCGACTACGACGCGCTGTGGCACTGGTCCACCACCGATCTGGACGCGTTCTGGCGCTCGATCTGGGACCACTTCGAGGTGGTCGCGCACACCCCGCCGACCGCCACCCTGGCCGAGCGGGACATGCCCGGCGCCCGCTGGTTCCCCGGGGCCACCCTCAACTACGCGGAGAACGTGCTGCGGATGCCGGGGCGTGTCGACGACGACCCGGTGGTGATTGCGCACAGCCAAACGCGACCACCGGTCACGCTGACCGCCGTGGAGTTGCGCGAGCAGGTCCGTCGGGTGTCGGCCGGGCTGCGCCGGCTCGGCGTCACCGCCGGTGACCGGGTGGCGGCGTACGCCCCGAACATCGGTGAGACGTACGTCCTACTGCTGGCCACCGCCAGCCTCGGCGCGATCTTCTCGTCCTGCGCCCCCGAGTTCGGCACGCGCAGTGTCACCGACCGGTGGCAGCAGATCGAGCCGACCGTGCTGGTCGCCGTGGACGGCTACACCTACGGCGACAAGCCGGTGGACCGGCGTGCCGAGGTCGCCGCGATTCGGGCCGCCCTGCCATCGCTGCGGCACACCGTCAGCATCGCGTACCTGGACCCGGAGGGCGCGACCGACCACGATCCGGCTTCCCCGGGGGCCACGCTGAGCTGGGCTGAGGTGGCCGCGCCCACCGACGAGCCGTTGACGTTCACGCCGGTGCCGTTCGACCACCCGCTGTACGTGCTCTATTCCTCGGGCACCACCGGGCTGCCCAAGCCGATCGTGCACGGCCACGGCGGCATCCTGCTGGAGCATCTGAAGATGCTCGCCCTGCACCACGACCTGGGCGCGGCGGACCGGTTCTTCTGGTTCACCACCACCGGCTGGATGATGTGGAACTTCCTGGTGTCCGGCCCGGCGGTGGGCGCGACCATCGTGCTCTTCGACGGCAACCCGGCGGTACGGGCCGAGCCTGGCCGGCCGGCCGAGCCTGACCTCGGCGGGCTGTGGCGGCTGGCGGCGGAGACCGGCACCACGTACTTCGGCACCTCGGCTCCGTTCCTGTTGGCCTGCCGCAAGGCCGGCCTGGTGCCTCGGGACGTCGCCGACCTGTCGGCGCTGCGCGGCGTCGGCTCGACCGGGGCGCCGCTGCCCGCCGAGGGCTTCCGATGGGTGTACGAGACCGTGGGCGACGACCTCCAACTCCAGTCGCTCTCCGGCGGCACCGACGTGTGCACCGGCTTCGTCGGCGGGGTGCCACTGCTACCGGTGTACGCCGGTGAGATCGCCTGCCGGGCGTTGGGCGCGAAGGTGGAGGCCCGTTCCGCCGACGGCACCCCGGTCATCGGCGAGCTGGGTGAGCTGGTGATCACCGAGCCGATGCCGAGCATGCCGGTGGGCTTCTGGAACGACCCGGATGGCACCCGCTACTCCGAGGCGTACTTCGACGTCTACCCGGGCGTCTGGCGGCACGGCGACTGGATCACCATCAACTCCCGGGGCGGTTGCGTGATCACCGGTCGCTCCGACGCCACCCTCAACCGCGGTGGTGTGCGACTGGGCACCGCCGAGTTCTACTCCGTGGTCGAGGGGTTGGACGAGGTGCGCGACTCGGTCGTGGTGCACCTGGAGGACGACGAGGGCGGCGCTGGCGAACTGCTGCTCTTCGTGGTGCTGGCCGAGGGCCTGGAGTTGGACGACCCGATGCGCGCGAAGATCTGCCGCGAACTGCGGACCGCGCTCTCGCCCCGGCACGTGCCCGACGAGATCCACCAGGTGCGCTCGGTGCCCCGCACCCTCTCGGCGAAGAAGCTGGAGGTGCCGGTCAAGAAGATCCTCACCGGTACCCCGGTCGACCAGGCGGCGGCCAGGGGTGCCCTGGCCAACCCCGAGTCCCTGACCGCCTTCGCCGCCTTCGCCCAACGCCGGGCCACCGACAGCACTCCCGCCTGAGAGTTCCTGCGCGCCGGCTCACTCGACCGGGGGCAGCCCTGCCCTGGCGAGGTCGCCCTTTGCTCTGCTTCACCCCAGGCAACAGTGTGGGTCGCTAAGTGTTGCCTCGGTTGAAGCAGAGCAAAGGGCGCGGGGCGCACCCGCGTGCCCTCGACGCCGACGTATGCCGGCCGAAGGGGACGGCGGGTGGGTCACGGGAGAGAGTGGGTGACTTTCTCCGTGGTCACCCGGTCGGCCAGGCGGGCCGGGTCCGGGTTGGCGCAGAGGACCACGGTGGCGGCCCGGGTCAGGGGAGCCAGCAGCCAGTCGACCGGGTCGCGGTATCGGGTGGCGTCCACGAGGACCCGCGCGCCGGGCTCGATGCCCAACTCGCTGGCGCGGGCCTCGGCGCGGCCCAGCAGGTGCGCGTCGGTGGGGCCCGGACCGGATTGCGGCGTGAAGTGGTCACCGTGTCCGCGTACCTCGACCACGTAGTCGGCGAACCCGGGCGGCACCTGGCGGAGCGGGGCGGCGAGCGGGGCCAGCCCGAGGGCGTACCGCTCGTCGGCGGACCAGGACTGCGCCTCGTCGAACTGGTCGACGGCCGCGAAGAGCACGCCCACGTCGCCCGGTGTGTCGACGACTGTCAACTTTGCCGACCAGCAACCCAACAGCACCGCCGCGGTCTGCCAGTGCGGCGGCAGCAGCACGCCGGCCGGGGTGCCCGGAGCGAGGCCGACCTCGTCGACGAGAAGGTTGGCGGTCTTCGCCACCCAGTTCGCCAACGTGGCGCCGGAGAGTTCGGTGCGGTCGCCACTGGCGTCGTCGTACCAGGTGAGCAGCGGTCGGGTCGGGTTGGTCGCGATCGCGTCGGCGAAGACCCGGGCAATGTTGTCGGCCATCGGCGCGAAGGATACGCCCCTGCGGGCCGTACTCGATGACGATGACAAGTCGGCGTACCGTCGGGTCGCAGTCAGCGTCGGCCCCACGCCCCGGCGTAGGCTTGGCCCCCGGAGTGTTGTTCCCCACAGACCCGCCAGTGCAAGGAGTCGCCCCGTGACCGCCGGTCGCCCGCCCCGCGTGCTCATCGACGCCACGAGTGTCCCCGCCGACCGCGGTGGTGTCGGTCGATACGTCGACGGTCTGCTCGGTGCCCTCGGCAAGGTGTGCGGGTCGGGGGTGGAGCTGGCGGTGGTCAGCCTTCGCACCGACCTGGAGCGTTACACCCGGATGCTGCCCGGCGCGGAGATCATCCCCGCTCCGGCCGCCGTGGCGCACCGCCCGGCCCGGCTCGCGTGGGAGCAGACCGGCCTGCCGCTGCTCGCTCAGCAGGTGGGCGCTGACGTGCTGCATTCGCCCTTCTACACCTGCCCGTTGCGGGCCGGGTGCCCGGTCACGGTCACCGTGCACGATGCGACGTTCTTCACCGAGCCGGAGCACTACGACAAGTCCCGCCGCACGTTCTTCCGCAGCGCCATCAAGACCTCGCTGCGCCGCGCCGACCGGGTGATCGTGCCCAGCAAGGCCACCCGGGACGAGCTGATCCGGCTGCTCGACGCCGACCCGACGCGGATCGACGTGGCCTACCACGGCGTCGACCAGGCTGCCTTCCACGCCCCCACCGAGGAGGAGAAGGCCCGCGTACGCGCCCGGCTGGGGCTGGGCAACAGCAGCTACGTCGCCTTCCTCGGTGCCAAGGAGCCGCGTAAGAACGTGCCCAACCTGATCCGTGGTTGGGCACGTGCGGTGGCCGATCGGGCGGAGCCGCCAGCCCTGGTGATCGCCGGTGGGCAGGGGCACGACGACGACATCGATCGCGCGGTGGCCGAGGTCCCGTCGCACCTGCGCCTGCTACGCCCCGGCTATCTGCGCTACGCCGACCTGCCCGGCTTCCTCGGCGGCGCGCTCGTCGCCGCCTATCCGTCCTACGGCGAGGGGTTCGGGCTGCCGATCCTGGAGGCGATGGCGTGCGCCGCCCCGGTCCTGACCACGCCCCGGCTCTCGTTGCCCGAGGTGGGCGGCGACGCAGTCGCGTACACCTCCGAGGACGCGGAGCAGATCGGCACCGACCTTGCCGCCCTGCTCGACGACGAGCAGCGGCGGTTGTCGCTGGCGAAGGCTGGGTTCGACCGGGCTAAGGAGTTCACCTGGGAGTCCAGCGCCGAGGTGCACATCGCCGCCTGGAGTCGCGCCCGTTCGTGACCCCGGGGCATCTGGTGGTGACCCGTGCCACTGCAGGCAGGCTCGTCGGGCATGATGGGCGGATGCTTTATGCGGTCATTCCGGCAGGTGGCAGCGGCACGAGGTTGTGGCCCTTGTCCCGCGCCGGCCACCCCAAATTCCTCCATCCGCTGACCGGCACCCCCTCCTCGCTGCTCCAGGCGACCGTGGAGCGGCTCGCGCCGTTGACCACACCGGACCGGACCCTTGTGGTCACCGGTGCCGCGCATGTCGCGGCGGTGGCTCGACAGCTGACCGGTCTGCCAGAGGAGAACATCCTGGTCGAGCCCTCCCCCCGGGATTCCTGCGCGGCGATCGCCCTGGCCGCTGCGGTGATCGCGGTACGCGACCCGGAAGCGGTGATGGGCAGCTTCGCGGCAGACCACCTGATCCGCGACCCGGGAAGCTGGGTCCGCACCGTCCAGGAGGCGGTTCGAGGGGCCGAGCAGGGCCTGCTGATGACCGTCGGGATCACCCCGACCCGGGCGGAGACCGGCTACGGCTACCTGGAGACCGGTGAGGCGACCGAGGGCGCGCCGTGGCGGCCGGTGGCCGAATTCAAGGAGAAGCCGGGCGCAGAGGTCGCCGAGGCGTACGTCCGTTCGGGCCGCCACCTGTGGAACGCGAGCATGTTCGTGTGGCGGGTGGACGTCTTCCTCGCCGAGCTGGCCCGCCAGCAGCCAGCGCTGCACGCTGGTGTCGCCGCGATCGCCGCAGCCTGGGGCACCCCGGAGCAGGACGAGATCCTCGGCGCGATCTGGCCGACCCTGCCGAAGATCTCCGTCGACTACGCGGTGATGGAGGGCGCGGCCACCGCGGGTCGCGTTGCGACCGTGCCGGGTGACTTCGGCTGGAACGACGTCGGCGACTTCCACACCCTGGGCGACGTGTTGCCGGCGGACGACGACGGCAACGTGGTGCTCGGCACCGACGCAAAGCCGGGTGTGCTGCTGCGGGACAGCGCCAATCTGGTGGTCGTGCCTCAGTCGGGGCGGTTGGTGGCCGTCCTCGGGTTGAGCGACCTGATCGTGGTGGACACCCCGGACGCGGTGCTGGTCTGCCCGCGCGACCGGGCCCAGGACGTCAAGGCGCTGGTCGACGAGCTCAAGGAGCGAGGCGAAGAGGGCTACGTCTGAGGGCTGCGAGGGCCGGCGCGACGAGTTTCCTGGTCCCGCCGGCCAGCGGCTCGGGCAGTTGGTCCGGCGGGAACCAGCCCAACTCATCGGCCTCGTCGCTGACCTGCTCCACCGCGCCCGGCGGGGCGACAACGGCGAACCGGACGTCGTGATGGCGTGAGCCGCCCTGGCAGAGCACCTCGTGCACATCGATGTCGATCGGCACCGGGTCGATGCGCAGGCCAGCGATCCCGGACTCCTCGGTGGCCTCGCGCAGCGCGGCGTCGACCAGGGTCTGGTCGACCGGCTCGCAGTGCCCGCCGAGCTGCACCCACCGACTGAGTTTGTTGTGCAAACAGAGCAGCACCCGCGTGCCGGTGGCGTCCAGCACCAACGTGCTCGCGGTTACGTGCCCGAGGCGGTGCTGCCGGCTCATCGCGATCGGCCCGGCGCCGAGCAACGTGAGGGTTCGCTCCCGGGCGATGGCCGCCTCGGGGCTGGTGGGCTGCCAACCTTCGAGCAGCGCGGTGGCGTCGGCGTGCAGCGGCGCATACGCCTCGGGTTCGGTCGGGTGGGCGGTCGGTCCGGTGATCGCGGTGTCGGGCACCCCGTCACTGTACGAGCGGGTGCTCCGTACGCTGGCGCGGTGACTCTCCGACTCGTCGAATTCGTGGTGGCCGGCAACGAGGCCAGTGATCTGCTGCCGGTTCGGTCGGCGGCGCTGCTGCGCGCGTACGGTGCCCGGCGGGGCTTCTGGACGGTGCTGGACGAAGGGCCCGTGGAACGCTGCCTGGTGCTGCTGCTGCAGCTTGACGACGGCGAGTGGACGGCCCGGCACGTGGGGGCGGACGCGGGTGAGGAGAACGGGCGGACCGAGGATGGTGAGGCGCTCGCCCACCACGACGGCTGGGTGTACGTCTTCGGCTCCCACTTCGGATCGAAGGCTGGCCCGCTGCGTCCCCGGCGTGCCTTCGTGGCCCGGTTCCGGGAGGACGACGCGGCGGCCGGGCCGGTGCCGGTGCAGGTGGTGCGCAACTCGTTCCGGCTGCACCGGGCGGTGAACGATGCCCTCGCCGCGTCGCCGCTGACCCTGTTGCCGCCGGGGGAGCGGGTGCGGGAGCGGTTCATCGTCGAAACGTTGGCGAGGGGGACCGCTCGGGAGAAGAAGTGGGTGAGTCGGTTGGCCCCCGACGACCTGCCGTTGAACGTGGAGGCGGCGGTCTTCACCCCGGCCGGGACGGTGCTGCTCGGGCTGCGGTTCCCGGTCACGGAGGCTGGTGAGCCGCTCCTGGTCGAGGTGGCTGGTGTGCCGGAAATGTTCACGGCCGAGCCGACGTGGCCGCGGGCGTTGCGCGCGTACGCGTTGACCGGGGTCACCCCACCGGGGGAGCTGACCGGATTTCGCGCGATCACCCCGACCTCGGACGGCGGGTATGCGGCCGTGATCGGCTCGATCGATGCGCTGGGCAAGGGTTCGGTGCTGCTCGACGACCATCCGGGCGGGGGTGACGTCACCTCCCGGCACGTCCGCTTCCGGCTTCCGGGCGGTGCGTCGAACGGCGCATACCGGCTGGTCGGGGAGTCGGTGGCGAACCTGGCGCCGTTCCACCACGTCGAGGGGCTGGCCGAGTTGGACGGGCGACCGTTCTACGTCACGGACGAGGATCACCGGGTCGCGCTCTGGGTCGGCTGAGCCGGGCGGGTGCTGTGAGGGCGGGTTGACCGGACGGCACCTCTGCGGAGCAAGGGCCGCAGACCCTCGTGGTGCCGCCCGATCACCGAGGCCTCCCCGGACCCGGTGCCCTCGGGCCAGTGCATGCAGAACGTACCGGCGCGGTGTTCGGGCACTGGCAGCATGCCGAACCGTTCCCGGCGACGTCGAGGGTTTTCAGTCCAGGCTTAAAGATGGAGATTAGTGCCGTCCGGGTAGAGTCGAACGGTCATCTGGCATCCCCCTGCCGGCGACACGGGAGCGCTCCATGCTGAAGATCCACTTTTCTGGGGAGGACATCCTCCGGACCCGGGTGGCGCCGGCTGCGGACCCGGTCTGGGAACTGGTCCTCAGCCTGCACGCGCTACGGGGCCGCAACCGCGATCCGCTGACGGCGGGTTGGCGACGCACCGTGTCCCGAGGGCTGCGCCAGGACGCCGCCTCCGAGCAGCTTCGGCTGCTCTTCGCGTTGAACCCGCCGCGCGGCTACTTCCCCGACTTCCTCACCCCGTACGCCAGCGTCGACGGCTTCGAGGCCGGGCTGGACGCGCTCCGCAGCACCCCGACGGGGATGCTGCACCGGGACCTGAACGTGCTCGCCACCGAGAACCACCTGCCCTCCTCGGCCGCCGCGCTGGCCCGAGGTGACGTGGCGGTGCTGCACCACCTCACCGATTCGATGGAGCAGTACCGGTCGCTGGCGATCAGCCCGTACTGGAGCCAGATCCAGTCGGCCGTCGCGGCAGACCGGGCCCGTCGGGCCAGGGCGCTGCTCGACGGCGGTGTCGAGGGCCTGCTCACCAGCCTCCGACCGGCTCTGCGATGGGAGGGCGGGGTGCTCGAGGTCCGCCACTACCCACACAGCCGGGAGCTGCACCTGGACGGACGAGGGCTGCTGCTGGTGCCGTCGTTCTTCTGCGCGGACACGCCGGTCGCCCTGCTCGACCCGGCGCTGCCACCGGTGCTGGTCTACCCGGTGGACCGGCTGGGCGGGCTGGCATCGGTCGATGACACCGGAGCCCCGTCAGGTGCTGCCCGCGACTCACTCGCCGCGCTGCTCGGCCGCACCAGAGCTGCCGTGTTGCAGGCCAGCGACGACGGCTGCACCACCGGCGAGGTCGCCCGCCAGCTCAACATCTCACCGGCGGCGGCCAGCCAGCACGCCACGGTGTTGCGCAACGCCGGCCTCCTGGTCAGCCACCGGGACCGCAACAGCGTGCTGCACACGTTGACGCCACTCGGCCGGGCCATGCTGGACGCGTGACCCGGCCACCGGTCAGAGGGCGAGCGCGGCGCTCGCCGGGCTGTTCACAGGGCGAGTGCGGCGCTCGCCGGGCTGCCGGGCGGCGGCGGCAACAGGGTCGACCCGACGCCCTCGGCGGCCAGGGCGACGCGCAGCCGGTGCAGGTCGGCACCGAAGCGAACCAGCCCCATCGGCTCGACGGGCGTTGGGGCCGAGCCGAGCATCAGGGTGGCGCCGTCCGGCCATCCAGGCATCGTGGCGACGAGTCCTGCGCGTACCTCTGCCTCGTCGATCACGGTGAAGACCGTGCCCGGGGCGACCACCTCGGCGACCGCGTCGATCGCCCGTCGCACCGCGAACAGGTCGGCCGGCGTCGGGCCGGGACCATCGGCCAGGGCGGCGGCTTCGGCCAGCCCGGCGGCGCGGGCCTCCGCGGTGCCGAGCGAGAAGAGGTCCTGTGCGGCGTCGCGGACCAGTGCCCGTGCCCCACCGGCGTCGTCCGGGTTGCTGGCGGAGAGGTAGCCCCGCACCACCGCGACGGGGACCTGATCGCACTTGCCCTTGATCAGCTCGCCCGCACCGGCGAGCTCGTCCACCACGGCCATCTGGGTCAACTGAAGCTCGTTGCCGTACGGATCCACCTCGCCCCGGTGGTCGCGGATGGCCGGCATCCCGGCCACACCGAGCGCCACGTCGGTGAGCCCGTTGCGCCAGGGACGGCCCATGGTGTCGCTGATGATCACGGCTACGTCCAGGTCGTAGCGCTCCCGCAACGCGTCGCGCAGCGCCCGCGCCGAGGCGTCCGGGTCGATCGGCAACAGCACCAGCTGGGTCTTGTCCACGTTCGACGCGTCGATTCCGGCGGAGGCCATCACGAAACCGTGATGGGTCTGCACGATCCGGGTCGCCCCTCGGCTGGCGACCACCCGGGCGGTCTCACCAGCCAGGACCTCGTCCCGAGCGACCAGTCGCTCGGGCCCATCCGCCGGGACGTCGACAAGCTGCCCCTCCGCCTTGGAGACGATCTTGCTGGTCACCACCAGCACGTCACCGTTACGCAACCACGGCGCCGCAGTCGCGATCACCGCAGCCAGATCGTCACCCTCGGTCACGTGGCCGATGCCGAGCACCGGCAGGATCTCCAACCTCACGTCAACTCCACCGCGGCGCGGACCATGGCCACCGTCGCCGCCTCGTCGGTCATCCGCAGCGGCACCGCGCGGACCGTCACCCCCGGCACCACCGTGCCAGCGTCCTCCTCGGCCACCAGCCAGCCGTCCAACAGGCCGCCGTCCGACCGACCCCCGTAGAGGCGACCCACCCCGGCTGCGCTGCACTCCACATCGAGCACGGCGAGACAACGGTCGGCCATTCCGCGCACCGGAGCGCCGCCGATGATCGGCGCGACGCCCACCACCGGTGCCGGCCCGTCGGCCACCGCCTCGCGCAGCCCCGGCACGGCCAGCACCGGTGCGATGCTCACCACCGGGTTGCTGGGTGCGACAAGCACCAGGTCAGCCGAGCCGATCGCCTCCAGCACCCCCGGTGCCGGCTTCGCCGCCTCCGCGCCGACGAAGATGAAGCGATGGGTACGGATGTTGGCGCGGTGCCGCACCCACCACTCCTGGAAGTGGATCGCCCGCTGACCCTGCTCGTCCTCGGCAGTGCTGGCGCTGTTCGCGAGTGCGGGGCTCGCAAGCTCACTCCTCCCGCTCACGACAGCATGGGTCTCCAGGCGGTCGTCGGTCGCCGGCAGCAGACGCACCCCCGGCTCCCAGCGGGTGGACAGCGCTTCGGTGACCGCGCTCAGCGGGTAACCGCCGTTGAGCATGGTGGTGCGGACGAGGTGGGTGGCGATGTCCTTGTCGCCGAGACCGAACCAGTCCGGCTGTGCCCCGTACGCGGCGAGCTCGCCCTTGACCGTCCAGCTCTCGCCGACCCGACCCCAGCCCCGTTCCGGGTCTGCGCCGCCGCCGAGCGTGTACATGACGCTGTCCAGGTCGGGGCAGATCTTCAACCCGTGGAGCCACAGGTCGTCGCCGACGTTGACAATGGCGGTCACCTCCGCGCCGACTTCGCGGGCGTACGCCCGGACGCCGAGCAGGAACCGGGCGCCGCCGATGCCGCCGGCCAGAACCACGATGTGCATGTCGACCATCCTCGCGCACGTGACGCCTCCGGTTTGCCGGTGGCGTACGAGACTAGGCTCACGTGCGCCCTGTCCGTTCATGCCCCGAGGGGGATCTCGTGACCAGCCCCGCCGAGCCCGCGTCGTCCGACGCGTCGCAGGCCCGTCAGCTGACCAAGCCACTACGCGAACTCGCTGCGCTCGCGTTGCTCGGCGCCAACGCCGTGTTCCTCTTCGTGGGCCTGCTCCGGTTTATCGCCCCGAGCGGGTCCTTCACCGATGGTGCGGGTATTGCCTTCTCCACGTTCATCGGGGTGGAGGCGGTGGCGCTCCCACTGCTGGCCGTGCTGCTGGCCACGCACATCTCGCCGGTGGTGCCGAAGGCGAAGCTGATCACGCAGGTCGCCCTCGGTGAGTACGCGGTCAGCGCGCTCTTCGGCACGCTGACCGTGCTGATCTGGACGGTGGGCCGCCTGGCCGACGTGGAGGTGTTCGACGCGCTCCTCGGTCTGCTCAGCCGGTTCGCCTGGATGGTGATCTTCGCGGTCGCCGCCTGGGTCGTCTACACCATCTGGCGCGCCCACTACTACGTGCCACGGCCCAAGGCCCAGCCAGGCGTCTACGGCCAGCCGCAGCCAGGTTGGCCGCAGCAGCAGGGTGGTTGGCCGGCTCCGGGGCAGCCCGGTGGTCAGCCGGCAAGCGGATGGCCGACTCCCGGTCAGCCCGGCGGCTACCAGCCGGCGCAGTTCCCGGGCCAGTACGGCCAGTCCTCGCCGCCGTTCCAGGCCCCGCAGTCTGCGCCGCCGCACCCGCAGTCCGCGCCGCCGTTCCAGGCCCCGCAGTCCGCGCCGCCGTTTCCGCAGTCCGCCCCGCCGGTCAACCCCGCGCCGTCAGCCCCGGCCGGGCCGCCGTTCGGGCAGCCGCCGTCGGCCGACCCCACGCAGGCCATCCCGCGCCAGTCCGCCGACTCGACGCAGGCGATTCCCCGCCCTGCCGACTCGGCCGCCGCCGACCCGACGCAGGTGATTCCCCGCCCTGCCAATCCGGACGACGACCGTACCCAGCCCATCAAGCCCGGCGAGCACCCCGACCAGCCCCGCTGAATCGGCCTCCGGGGTGACTCCATGATCAGGTGATGAAAAGAAGGTCGGCAGCGGTCCTGCCACCTACTTTTCATCACCTGATCACCGCGCTGGTGGATCGCCGAGGTGGGCCGTCTTTCACGGTGCGGGCCGGGACTGGCAGGGCGGACTCGCGCAGCGCATAGGCTGAGCGGATGGCTGATCGCACCTACTCCGGCCCCAGCGACGCTAGCGTGCGGCGGGCACTGGGCCGGGCCGCAACCGGGCGGGCACTGGACGCCGACGAGGCGGTCGCGCTGCTGTCCGCTCGTGATGACGCGCTCGACGAACTGCTCCGGGTGGCCGGTGGGGTCCGTGACGCCGGCCTGCGTGACGCCGGGCGGCCAGGTGTGGTCACGTACTCCAAGAAGGTTTTCATCCCGCTGACCCGGCTCTGCCGGGACCGGTGTCACTACTGCACGTTCGCCACCGTGCCGCATCGGCTCCCGGCGCCGTTCCTCGACCGCGACGAGGTGCTGGCCATTGCGCGAGCTGGCGCCGCGCAGGGCTGCAAGGAGGCTCTGTTCACCCTCGGTGACCGGCCGGAGGAGCGCTGGCCGGCGGCCCGAAGCTGGTTGGACGAGCGCGGCTACGACTCCACCCTGGACTACCTGCGTGCTTGCGCGGTCGCGGTGCTGGAGGAGACCGGTCTGCTGCCGCACCTCAACCCGGGGGTGCTGACCTGGTCGGAACTGCAACGACTCAAGCCGGTCGCGCCGAGCATGGGCATGATGTTGGAGACGACCGCGACCCGGCTGTGGTCCGAGCCGGGCGGCCCGCACTTCGGCTCACCCGACAAGGAGCCGGCAGTCCGGCTGCGGGTGCTCGACGACGCGGGCCGGGTCGGCGTGCCGTTCACCACCGGCATCCTGATCGGCATCGGGGAGACCCCGGCGGAGCGGGTGGACGCGCTCTTCGCGATCCGCCGGGCCCACCGGGAGTACGGCCACCTCCAGGAGGTGATCGTGCAAAACTTCCGCGCCAAGCCGGACACGGCGATGCGCGGCATGCCCGACGCGGAGCTGCACGATCTGGCGGCCACGGTGGCGGTGGCCCGGTTGCTGCTCGGTCCGAAGGCCCGGATCCAGGCCCCACCGAATCTCATCGCCGGTGAGTTCGACCTGCTGCTGCGAGCCGGCATCGACGACTGGGGTGGTGTGTCCCCGCTGACCCCGGACCACGTCAACCCGGAGCGCCCCTGGCCGCAGATCGATGAGTTGGCCCGGCACACCGAGCTGGCCGGGTTCACGCTGCGGGAGCGGTTGACGATCTACCCCGAGTACGTGCGCGCCGGTGACCCGTGGCTCGACCCGCGGCTGCTGCCGCACGTCGGCGCCCTGGCCGATGCGACGACGGGGATGGCAGTCGAGTCGGCGATGCCGCAGGGCCGCCCCTGGCAGGAGCCGGAGGAGGTGTTCGGCGGGCGGACCGACCTGCACGCCACGATCGACACCACCGGTCGGACCGACGACCGGCGGGGCGACTTCGACAGCGTCTACGGGGACTGGGCGGAGGTTGCCACGAAGGTGACCGCCGGGCCGACGGCCCTCGCCGGCGACCACGACCTGCGTGCCGGGTTGCGGCTGGCCGCCGACGACCCCGCCGCACTGCTGGAGCCGGCGCACGCCGACGCCGCGCTGGCGTTGTTCAGCGCGGACGGGCCGGTGCTCGACGCGCTGTGCCGGCTCGCCGACGACGTGCGCCGGGACACCGTCGGTGACGACGTCACCTACGTGGTCAACCGCAACATCAACTTCAGCAACGTCTGCTACGTGGGCTGCCGGTTCTGTGCCTTCGCGCAGCGTGAGCGGGACGCCGACGCGTACCGGCTCTCCGTCGACCAGGTGGCCGACCGGGCCGTCCAGGCGTGGGCGGCGGGTGCCAGCGAGGTCTGTCTCCAGGGTGGCATCGACCCGAAGATGCCGGTCACCGGTTACGCCGACATCGTGCGCGCCATCAAGGCCCGGGTGCCCGAGATGCACGTGCACGCGTTCTCGCCCATGGAGATCGTCACCGCCGCCGCGAAGGCCGGCGTGCCGGTGCGCGAGTGGTTGACGCTGCTGCGCGAGGCAGGGCTGGACACCATCCCCGGCACCGCCGCCGAGATCCTCGACGACGACGTGCGGTGGGTGTTGACCAAGGGCAAACTCCCGGCCGCCGCCTGGGTCGACGTGGTCAGCACCGCCCACGAGCTGGGCATCCGGTCCAGCTCCACGATGATGTACGGCCACGTCGACCACCCCGGGCAGTGGCTGGCTCATTTCCGGGTGCTGGCCGGGGTGCAGGACCGCACCGGCGGGTTCACCGAGTTCGTGGCGTTGCCGTTCGTGCACACAAACGCCCCGATCTACCTGGCCGGCATCGCCCGACCTGGGCCGACATGGCGGGAGAATCGGGTGGTGCACGCGATGTCCCGGCTGCTGCTGCACGGCCGGATCGACAACATTCAGTGCTCCTGGGTGAAGCTGGGCGACGAGGGCACGGTGGCGATGCTCCAGGGTGGCTGCAACGACCTGGGGGGCACGCTGATGGAGGAGACCATCTCCCGGATGGCCGGCTCCGACAACGGGTCGGCGCGTACCGAGGAGCAGTTGCGGGCCATCGCGAAGGCCGCGGGGCGTCCGGCGCGCAAGCGGTCGACTGCGTACGGTCACGCCCGGCCCTGACGTCGAACCTTTCTCCACAGCCGGCCGTGACACGCGGTGCCGGCGGCGGTCGTGGCGAGGACCGGCGGCGGCGTCCTGGCGGGCGCGGGGGAGCGGAGGGTGCACGAGCACGCGTACGGGCCGTCGGAGAGCGGGAGCGTCGTCCTCGATCTGGGCGGCGACACGGGTGCCCTGATCGTCTACACGGGTCGAGATCTGCACGGTCGGGAAATCGAGATCAGTCGGGGCGACGACCGGCGGGTCCATTCGGCGGTGCGTGGACGCCGGGTGCGGGACGGCTCGTTCCACAATGCGGTCTATCCCGATCTGCCCGCTGGCATCTATACCGTCTGGTGGGACGAAAGCACGCCCGCCGAAGGGGTTTCTGTCCATGGTGGAGGGATCGCCGAATTTATGTGGCCGAGCAGCGGTTTCGGGGTCGCCTGCTGACCTCTTCGCATCGGTTCACCTGGCGCATTCTGTCCACATTGTGGACGGGGTGCTAGCGCTGTGCCTGGCTTGGCGGGCAGTCTGCGCTGCGCCGCGTTAACCTGTCCCCCACCAAGATCAGCTTTGTGGGGAGGGTGTCTGGCGGCGACTCGTCAGGGGAGCGCCACGGCAGAAAAGTCGGGCAACTCGCCGGAGAGGGCGTTACTCGGCCGGGGTCTGAATCGATAGGGCAGGTTGCGAGGCTGGACGACCCGAGTGGTCGACCGGGGGTGTCGGGAGGGCGACTCCATTATCAAGTTTGGCTTGACGGCGCACGCATTACACGCGTGTAATTTGAATGGGGTTGTTCGCACGGAACGCAACAAAACGGGACCGGACGGACAAGCACGCCTTTCGCGTGGGGGGTTGCAGCGGCGATGACGCCGGTGCGCGACAAGGAGGCATTTGATGGACGGCCAGCTTGAGGTGGCCGACCTGCTCGGAAACGCGCCGGAGTGGCAGGAGCGGGCTTTGTGCTCGCAGACCGACCCCGAAGCGTTCTTTCCCGAGAAGGGCGGCTCGACCCGCGAGGCGAAGCGGATCTGCTCGCGCTGCGAGGTCAAGACTGAATGTCTCGAATACGCTCTGGGTCACGACGAGCGGTTCGGCATCTGGGGTGGGCTCTCCGAGCGGGAGCGGCGCAAGTTGAAGCGGCGGGCTGCCTGAGCGGTGCGAGGTCGGGGCGGTGGGGGCCGCCCGACTCACCCGCGCGGGGCTCGGCTCAGGCGAGCTCGTCGGGATCGACCCCGAGAAGGTTCGCCACCTGTTCGATGATCACGTCATGCACGAGGTCGGCGAGGTCCTCACGGTCCATCGCCCGGAACTCCAGGGGCCGTCGGTACAGCACGATCCGCGGCGGCACCTCCTGCCGGCCGGGGCGGCCGGGCAGTAGCCGGGCCAGTGGGACCTCGCCGTCCTCCAGCACATCTGAGTCGTAGACGTTCAGGTCCGGTGGGACGTCCTCGACCGCGAACTCGACCCCGGCCAACTCCTTGGCGAACCGACGCTCCAGCGTCTCGACGGTGTCCAGGACCAGGTCGTCGAAGACCTCGGCCTTGGTCCGCGCCAGCGGCACGGTGGCCGGCACCAGCCGCCCGCGCAGGCCGCGCCCATGCCGGTCACGGTGCGCGCGCCGGCCAGGGCCGGGGCGGCGGTGTTCCGGACTCGTCATGAGGCAAAGGGTAGCGCCCGCGCCGGGCTGGCCAGCGGCAGCGCCGCTCCCGTGGCGCGGCGAGCCCAGGACGGCGAAGTGTGATCACCACAACGGGCGTGTCGCAACGCGAAGCGATGCGCTGGACCCGGTAATGGAGATACCCTGCCGCCGTGAGGTCACCACGGCGCTGCTCCCGTAACGGCTGCCCCCGGCAAGCGGTCGCCACATTGACCTATGTCTACAACGAGTCGACAGCGGTGGTGGGGCCGCTGGCGGCGTTCGCGGAGCCGCACACGTACGACCTGTGTGAGCCGCACGCCCGTAGCCTGACCGCACCGCGTGGCTGGGACGTGGTCCGGCACGAGGGCGAGTTCGAGCCGCCGCCGCCGACCACGGACGACCTGGTCGCGTTGGCCGAGGCGGTTCGCGAAGCTGCCCGCCCAGCCCCGCGCCCCCCAGATCCCGAGCAGAACCACCACGAGAACCCCCACCAGACCGGCCGCCGAGGCCACCTTCGGGTAATTCCCCCCAACCACTAACCCACCCCGGCCCCCGGGCCTCCGGCCCGCTGGCTGCCCCAGTCGGGGCATGCCGTGGGTTGATCCACTCCATGTCGACCGATGTGGGGGTGTCGGGGCGGGTCGATACCGCGATATCGGCGATGTGGAGTGGATCAAGCGCCCCTCTCCCGACATTCCCGCCGGGCGCGCCTCCCCGTCCCGCGCTCGCCGACGACGACCCCTTAGGAGTCGCCATGCGTACTCCCCTCCGGCCCCTCTCCCGGCGTGGACTGCTCACCGGCGCTCTCGGTTCGGCCGCCCTGCTCACCGTGGGCGGCAGCCTCGTGGGCTGCGGCATAAAGGGCGCGCAGCAGACCGAGGCCGGCTGTGTCAGCGAAGACCTCTCCGACGCCGAGAAGAAGCTCGCCTTCTCCAACTGGCCGCAATACCTGGACGTGGACTCGGAGGACGCGTCCAAGCGACCCAGCCTGGACGAGTTCATTGCGAAGACCGGCATCCAGGTGACCTACACCGAGGACATCAACGACAACAACGAGTTCCTCGGCAAGGTGCAGAATCAGCTCGCCGCCTGCCAGAGCATCGACCGCGACATCGTCGTGCTGAGCGACTGGATGGCGGCCCGGATGATCCGGCTCGGCTGGATCCAGAAGCTCGATCCGGCGAAGATCCCGAACGTGCAGGCCAACCTGCTTCCGTCGCTGGTCAACCGCTCCTTCGACACCGAAAACCGGATCTCCATCCCGTGGCAGTCCGGCCTGGCCGGGTTGGCGTACAACGGCAACGTCACCAAGGAACTGCGTACGGTCGACGAGCTGCTCACCCGCCCCGATCTCAAGGGCAAGGTGACCGCGCTCAGCGAGATGCGCGACACGATGGGCCTGCTGCTCGGGGCGGGCGGGCACGACCCGGCCAACTTCACGAGCGCGCAGTTCGACGACGCACTCAACAAGCTCAAGAAGGCTGTCGACTCGGGGCAGATCCGCAGGTTCACCGGCAACGACTACGCATCCGACCTGGCCAAGGGCGACATCGCCGCGTGCATCGGCTGGTCCGGAGACGTCATCCAGCTCTCCGCTGAGGACGAGAAGGTGCGGTTCGTCGCGCCCGACTCCGGCGTGATGCTCTACAGCGACAACATGATGGTCCCCAACAAGGCCACCCACAAAGCGAACGCCGAGCAGCTCATCAACTACTACTACGAGCCGGTGGTCGCGGCGAAGCTCGCCGCTTACGTCAACTACATCTGCCCGGTCAAGGGTGCTCAGGCCGAGATGGAGAAGATAGACCCCGAGCTTGCCGCGAACCCGCTGATCTTTCCGGACGAGGCGCTGCTGTCGAAGTCCAAGGTTTTCATGGCCCTGGACGAAAAGCAGGAAAGGGAGTACGAGGGCAAGTTCCAGCAGGTCATCGGGGCGTGATGGGGATGACGCGCGAGACACCCGCCGGCGACCTGCGTCTGGCCAACCTCACCAAGCGGTTCGGCATCTTCACCGCGGTCGACGACCTCAGCCTGACCGTTGCACAGGGGTCCTTCTTCGCGCTGCTCGGCGCGTCCGGCTGCGGCAAGACCACCACGCTGCGGATGATCGCCGGGCTAGAGGAGCCGACCAGCGGTCAGGTGCTGCTCGGTGACCGGGACATCGCCCGGCTGCGACCGTACAAGCGGCCGGTCAACACCGTGTTCCAGAGCTACGCGCTCTTTCCGCACCTCACCATCTTCGAGAACGTGGCCTTCGGGCTGCGTCGGCGCGGCATCCGCTCAGTCGGCGACGAGGTCACCCGGATGCTGTCGATGGTGCAGCTCGACGGCTTCGGCAACCGCCGCCCCGCCCAGCTTTCCGGCGGTCAGCAGCAGCGAGTAGCGCTGGCCCGCGCGCTGATCAACCGGCCGCAGGTGCTGCTGCTCGATGAGCCACTCGGTGCGCTCGACCTGAAGCTGCGCCGCCAGATGCAGATCGAGCTGAAGCGGCTCCAGACCGAGGTCGGCATCACGTTCGTGCACGTCACCCACGACCAGGAGGAGGCCATGACCATGGCCGACACCGTCGCGGTGATGAACGCTGGCCGGATCGAGCAGCTCGGCGCGCCGGCCGACATCTACGAGTTCCCCGCCACCGCGTTCGTGGCGAACTTCCTCGGCCAGTCCAACCTGCTCGTCGGCGAGGCCACCGGCACGGGTGGCGGCGACGTCGCGGTGACGGCGCACGGCGCGCGCTTCTCGGTGCCCGCCGGCCGGGCACGGGCCGACCACGGTCCGGTCCACCTGGGGGTACGCCCGGAGAAACTGCATCTGGTCGGCTCCGCCGACCAGGTGCCCGCTGGGCATCAGCACGTCACCGGGATGGTCACGGATGCCTCCTACGTGGGGGTCAGCACGCAGTACCTGCTGCGCACCGGCTGGGGCACCGAGCTGTCGGTCTTCGCAGCCAACAACGGATCCCCGACGCGGGTGCAGGTCGGCAGTGAAGCTGTGGCGTACTGGGATCCGCGGCACGCGTTCCTGCTGCCCCGGGACGCCGCCGACATCGACCGGACGTCGCCGGTGTTCGAAGAGCCGGTGGGTGCGTCGTCGTGACCCTGGCCCCCACCGGATCGGGGCACCTGCCGCCCGCACTGCCGGCAGCCCGGTCCGGGCGACACCGGCTCCTGCCGTACCTCCTGTTGTTGCCGGGTGCGGCCTGGCTGCTGATCTTCTTCGGTGTGCCGTTGGCGCAGCTAGCGGCGGCCAGCCTGTACGACCCCAGCGGCTCGCTCTCCACCGGGTACGCGATGACCTGGGCGTTCAAGAACTATCCGGATGTGGTGCAGGCGTACTGGCCGCAGTTCCTGCGCTCGTTCTCCTACGCCGGTGTGGCGCTGCTGCTGGCGCTGCTGCTGGGCTACCCGTTGGCGTACGCGATCGCGCAGAAGGCCGGAAGGTGGAAGAACCTCCTGCTGGTCTGCGTCGTCGCGCCGATGTTCACGAGCTTTCTGGTCCGCACGTTGGCGTGGAAGACCATCCTGTCGGACAACGGCGCACTTGTCGGCCTGCTGCGTGAGGTGCACCTGCTCGCCCCGGACGGTCGGCTGCTGGCAACCCCGTTCGCGGTGGTGCTCGGTCTGACGTACAACTTCCTGCCGTTCTTGGTGCTGCCGTTGTACGCGAGCCTGGAGCGGCTGGACCACCGGCTGCTGGAGGCGGCCAGTGACCTGTATGCGAGCCCGGCGCAGGCGTTTCGGCGGGTGACCCTGCCGATGTCCATGCCCGGCCTGGTCGCCGGCACGCTGCTGTTCTTCATCCCGGCGAGCGGCGACTACATCAACGCCGAACTGCTCGGCACCCCCAACGAGTACATGATCGGCAACGTCATCGACTCGGCGTTCCTGGTCCGGCTGGACTACCCGCAGGGCGCCGCGCTGTCGTTCCTGCTGATGGCGGCGATCCTCGCGGTGACCTTCGGCTATCTGCGCAGAGCCGGCGCGGAGGAGATGCTGTGAGGATCTCGCGCTGGCTGGCGGACCGCTGGGTGATGATCGTGGCGCTGCTGGTGCTCGGCTACCTGGCGCTGCCGATCCTGGTGGTGGCCGCCCTGTCGTTCAACCGCCCGTCGAACCGGCTGTCGTACGACTTCAGCGAGTTCACCCTGGACAACTGGCGTCAGCCGTGCGCCACCTCGGACATGTGCGACGCGGTGCTCCGCAGTGTGCAGATCGGTTTTCTCGCCACGGTGGTCGCCACCGTGCTCGGCACCCTGATGGCATTCGCGCTGGTCCGGCATCGATTCCGTGGCCGGTCCGGCATCAACGTGCTGATCCTCCTGCCGATGGCCACCCCGGAGCTGGTGATGGGCACGTCGCTGCTGGCGCTCTTCGTGTCCGCCGGGGTGCCGCAGGGCTTCTGGACCATCGTGATCGCGCATGTGATGTTCTGCGTGTCGTTCGTGGTGGTCACCGTGAAGGCGCGGCTCGCCGGGATGGATCGGCGGCTGGAGGAGGCTGCCATGGACCTCTACGCCAGCGAGTGGCAGACCTTCCGGCGGATCACCCTGCCGCTGGTGCTGCCCGGCATCGTGGCCGCCGCGCTGCTGGCCTTCTCGCTGAGCTTCGACGACTTCATCGTCACGAACTTCAACGCAGGCACCACTGTCACGTTCCCGATGTACGTCTGGGGCGCTGCCCAGCGGGGCATCCCACCGCAGGTCAACGTCATCGGCACCGCGATGTTCGCGATCGCGCTGCTGCTGGTCGGGCTCAGCTCGCTACGAGGTCGACGGTCCCGGCGCGCCGCGCTGCGGGCCAGCCCGGCGCATCACGTACGCAGGTCCTGACCCGCCCGGGCTACCGGTGCGTTGAGCCCGTGTGCTGACGGCATCTCGACACATCCCCGGTCGGTCACCGTCGGCCTCCGTCGGCCTGTGTCGGGCTCTGCGAATTGGCCGCGAGATGGCTCGACGCGTAGTGATTTGCAGCCTTCGTTGGTATTTACAGCGGCACGATCGGCCCTGCCGGGCCGACCTCAGGGATCACCCAAGTTGGCGACTCGTCGCCGGAAGGAGCGCCACCGATCTTCCCCTTTGAGCGAAAGGTGCAGGTGACAAGCGCGATGGTGGATATTGCTCCCCGTATTTGCGACGACACTCATCGCCGTGACGATGCAACCACACCCGCCGTCGTTCGGCACGGGCCCCCGACCGAGCTGGTTCCGCCGCGCCAGCCCAGGCCGCCGAGTGGCCGTGATCCTCGGCTCGGTGGCCCTCTCATTCCTGCTGCTCTGCTGCACCGGCGGCGCCATCATCGGTGCGCTGACCGGCGAGCCGGAGCCGACCCGCACCGGCACCGCCGCCGAGGCGCAGCAACCCATCGTGGCGGCACCCGCCGAGCCGACCGAGGCTGCCGACGAGCAGGTCGCGTCGCCGGTCGCCGCATCCACCACGCCGCCGCCGTTGCCGCCGCCGTCAGCCTCGCCGTTGCCGCCCGCGTCGGCCTCGCCGAGCCCGTCCAAAGCGGCGGCCCTGGTGCAGGTGACGACCGTGACGGAGAAGACCGCGATCCGGTACGGCGAGCGGACCGTCAAGGACTCTTCCCTGGCCGAGGGCAAACGGGTCGTCCGGACCAAGGGCGTGAACGGTGTACGGACGCTGACGTACGAGGTGACCACCACGGACGGGGTGCGGACAGCCAAGAAGCTCGTCAAGTCCACCGTGACGAAGCAGCCGGTGACCCAGGTCGTCGCCGTCGGCACCAAGAAGGCACAGTCGTCGAAATGCGACCCGAACTACACCCCCTGTGTCCCGGTTGCCAGCGACGTCGACTGTGCGGGCGGCAGCGGTAACGGCCCCGCCTACGTCAGCGGACCCATCAGAGTGATTGGCGACGACATCTACGACCTGGACCGCGACGGCGACCGCACCGCCTGCGACTAACCCCACCCCTCCCCCCGCCGCCCGCCCCACCCCCTCCCTGCCGCCCGCCCCGCCCCACCCCTCCCCCTGCCGCGATCTTGCACTTTCGGTCCCCGCATTCCTCTCCTTTCGGGCATTTCTTCGACAGAAAGTGCAAGATCGGCGATTGGGGAGGGCGGGAGGGTAGGCGGCTAGCACGGGAGAGGGTGGGGTGGGGGTTTGTCCACAGAGGGATTCGTTTTCCACAGGTGGGTGGTCGGGGGCTTTCCTGAGGTCTGGGGTCGGTCAGCCTGCTGACATGGCAACTCAGTTGTGGCGTACTGACGCGCTGGTGCGCGGACTCACGGTGGGACGGATCCGTACGCGGCTCAGCCGCGAAGAGCTGTTTCGAGTGCGGAGGGGGGTCTACGCCGACCAGCCCTGCGGTGATGATGACGAACTCCGTGCCCTGATGCTTCGTCTGCCTGAAGGTGCCATGTTGGCAAGGCAGAGTGCCGCACTCCGGCACGGCTTCGGGGTGCTGCGGGAAGACCTGATCCATGTACAGTTGCCCGCCGAGATGCCGAAACCCCGTCTGCCCGGGGTCGTCGTACACCGGACCGTTCTATCCGTTGATCCAGTTGTCGTTGGAGGGCTGCCGTGCGTACCTGCGGCCCGCTGCGCCGTCGACCTGGCCCGCGCCGTTCGGCGGCTCGATGCCCTGCCGGTGCTCGATGCCGCACTCCGGTCGGGCGTGGTCGACCAGGATGACCTGCTGGCGGAGGTCTCGGTCCACGCTGCGATGCGTGGTGTTCAACAAGCCCGGCAACTCATATCGCTGGCGGACGGTCGGGCAGAATGCCGGCAGGAGAGTCAACTGCGACTGATCCTGATCGACGGAGGGCTGCCACCGCCCGAGCCGCAGCTCTGGGTGAGCGACCGCTCCGGTCACCCTGTCTACCGGCTTGATCTGGGCTACCGCGAGCGTCGCATTGGCATCGAGTACGACGGACTGTCGCACCTGGATCGCCGTCGGCTCCGGTACGACCGAGAGCGGATCAACTGGCTGGACGCTGCGGGCTGGCGCATGCGCTACTTCACCGACCGCGACCTCTACCGCCGCCCTCAGCACATCATCGCCACCATCGGAGCAGCCCTGTCCTAACCCACCCCACCCTGCCCTGGGCCCCTGCCCTGGGCCCCTGCCCTGGGCCCCGCCGATCTTGCACTTTCTGTCCGAACCTTTGCGGCATCCAGGACATTTCAGCGACACAAAGTGCAAGATCGACCAGGGTTAGGGCCAGGGCCAGGGCCAGGGCCAGGGCCAGGGCCAGGGCCAGGGCCAGGGCCAGGGCCAGGGCCAGGGCCAGGGCTGGGTTGGGGGTGGGGTGGATTGCCTTTGTGGCGTGGATCACTCCTGGGTGGGTGGCGTTGTGGGTGGTGGGTGGGGCGGCGCAGACGGCATGAGTTGGGTACAAAACCGGCAGAGGCTGGGTTGCGATGGTTTGTCCGCCGGGCGTTGCCGTGGAGGATGGCTTCGGCGGGTGCTTACAGAACCCTTAACCCGGTTCTGCGACGGTATGCCGGGCAAGCCGAACTCGGGGGAGCTGAAGACGTGCGGGTGCTGGTGGCGGACGACGAGCGGTTGTTGGCGGACACGGTGGCCGAAGGGCTGCGCCGCCTCTCCATGGCCGTCGACGTCTGCTACGACGGCGACGGTGCGTTGGAGCGGATCGGAGTCAATCGGTACGACGTCGCGGTGCTGGACCGGGACATGCCTGGTCACACCGGCGACGAGGTGTGCCGCAGCATCACCGACTCACAGGTCGGCACTCGGGTGCTGCTGCTCACCGCGGCGGCCGGCATCCGGGACCGGGTGGAGGGGCTCGGCCTCGGCGCCGACGACTACCTGACCAAGCCGTTCGCCTTCGCCGAGTTGGTTGCGCGGGTGCAGGCTCTGGGTCGACGGTCCTCCCCGCCGCTGCCACCGGTGCTCGCTCAGGAGGGCCTGGTCCTGGACGTGGGCCGGCACGTGGCCACCCGGGACGGTCGCCCGCTCGCCCTGAGCCCGAAGGAGTTCGCCGTGCTGCACGTGCTGCTGCGCGCGGACGGGCAGGTGGTCAGCGCTGAGGAGTTGCTGGAGCAGGCCTGGGACGAGTTTGCCGACCCGTTCACCAACGCCGTCCGGGTCACCATGATGACGTTGCGCAAGAAGCTCGGTGATCCCGCGGTCATCCACACCGTTCCGAAGGCCGGCTACCGCATCGGCGGCACGGCGTGACCTGGACTCCCCGACGCCGGGTGCTGCTGGTGGGTTTGCTGGCGCTGCTGGCCGGGCCGCTGCTGCCAGCGATCGGCAAGTGGTTGATGGGGGTGACCTGGACGTGGGGGCAGCAGTTCTGCGACCTGCCCGTGCCGGGGCTGACGACGGTCTGCGGGAGCGTGCGCCATGGGGCGCTCGTGCTGCCCCTGGCGGCCGTTGTGGCCGTGACCCTGGCAGCCCTGGTGGCGCTCTGGTTCGGTGCGGTGTGGTGCCTGCGCCCGGTCGGTGACCTCGCCGGGCCGATCGGGCAGCTCGGCCCGCAGAACCTCGGTCACCGGATCCGACCACGGGGGCGCGACGAGCTGGCCCGGCTGTCCCGGGCGATCGACGAGATGATGGAGCGCGTTTCGGCCGGGTACGAGGGGCAGCGGCGGTTCGCCGCGAACGCCTCGCACGAGCTGCGTACTCCGCTGGCGGTGCAGCGGACGCTCATCGAGGTTGGCATGGCCAGGGCGCTCACCGGCGAGCAGTTGGAGCTGTTGACCAGCCAACTGTTGGAGACCAACGAGCGCAACGAGCGGCTGATCGAGGGCCTGCTCGCGCTCAGCGAGAGTGACCAGGGCCTGCGCTCGCGGATCCCGCAGCGGCTCGACACGATCGTCGAGGCGGTGCTTGCCGGGTATCTGGACCGTGCCCGGGAAGCAGCGGTCACCATCGACACCCATCTCGTACCCCGGGTTGTCGTCGGTGAGCGGGTGCTGCTGGAGCGTCTGGTCAGCAACCTGGTGGAGAACGGGATCAAGTACAACCGCCGGGGTGGCTCGCTGACCGTCTCGGTGAGCGGCGTGCCCGCGCTGTCGGTGGTCAACACCGGCCAGCCCGTGCCGGCCGAGGCGGTGGCCGGTCTCTTCGAGCCGTTCCGCCGGCTCGCCCGGGACCGCACCTCGCATGGCGGAGGCGCGGGCCTGGGTCTGGCAATCGCCCGCTCGATCACCCAGGCGCATGACGGCATCATCGCGGCCCGGCCTGCCGAGCACGGCGGCTTGCGAGTCGACGTCCAACTGCCCATTACGACCTGACCCCACCCACACCCGGGTTCCGCGTACCGCCGGATCCCACCTGCGGTGTACCCGAAAACAAGCCTGCGGTGTGCCCTGAAGCAGAGTGGAGAGACCCGTGACGACCGAGTTAGCCGCGCCCATCACGCCCGTCGCCAGCCCGCCGGCGGCGCGTGTGGTGTGGGCGGACGTCGCGAAGGGCAGCTGCCTCATCCTCGTGGTGCTCTGGCACGTCGTGGTGAAGCACTACCTGCAGATCGACTGGCGGGTCGGCTTGCCGGTACCGGGTGCCTGGGGGTTGCTCGGAGAGCAGCTGTTGCCGCTGCGGATGCCGCTGTTCTTCACGATCTCCGGGGTCTTCGCCGCGAACGCCATCCACCGGCAGTGGCGCGTCGTCTACCGCTCCCGGGTCAGCCGGATGTTCTACCTCTACGGGACGTGGCTGCTGATCCACACCGCCGTGCTTGCCCTCGTTCCGGGCTTCCCCACCGATCGCGCCACCGACATCGGGGGGCTGCTGGCACAGCTGACCATCACCCCGTCCAACCTTTGGTACCTGTACGCGCTGGCCCTCTACTTCGTCCTGGCCAAGGTGCTGCGCCGGGTCCACCCGGCAGTGCTGATCGCGGCCGCTGGCGTACTGTCGGCGATCGCCGCGGCCGGCCTGCTGGACACTCCTGGCAACCGCGGTGGGGTCTACCAGAACCTGGTGTTCTTCCTCGCCGGCCTGCACCTGCGGCCGTATGTCCAACGGTGGGCCGCCACCGCGACCCGCCGCCGGCTGGTGTGGACCTTCGTCCTGTACGCGGTGGCGCTCGCCGCCGTGGCGGCGGGTGCCGGGCAGTGGCTCGGTGTTGGCCTGCTGGTGTCCCTCGCTGCGGTGGCGTTCGGCGTCACCGCTGCCGCCCGGGTGGCCGACCTGCCTCTGGTCGGCGGCACCCTGGCTGCTCTCGGGCGGCGGACGCTGCCGGTCTACGTCATCCACATGCCGGTCCTCGCGCTGCTGCACCGGCTGCTCGCCGGTCCGGTCGCCGGCCTGGACGGGCACGGCCGGGCGCTGCTGGTGGCCGTCTACCCCGCCCTGCTCACCGCAGTGGTGCTGGCGCTCAGCCTGGCGCTGCACCGTGGGCTGTTGGCGGCCCGTGCGAGCTGGCTGTTCGAGCTGCCCGCGTGGCACCGCCCACCCGCGTCGCACCAGCGACCCGCGTCGCACCGGCTACCCGCGTCGCACCGGCGCTGACTACACCCGCACACGAAGGAGAAACGATGTCACGCACCGTTGGCCAGGTCCGGGCCGATGTCGAGGAGGCCGCCCGCTGGCTGGCCGGCCGCGTGGTCCGCACACCCGTGCTGCGGTCCCCGGTGATTGACGGTCTGGCCGGGGCACGAGTGCTGCTGAAGGCGGAGAACCTCCAGGACGGCGGCTCGTACAAGATGCGTGGCGCACTGCGGGCTGTTGGCCGGCTCGCCGCGGCCGGCCACACCGGGGTGATTGCGCAGAGCACCGGTAACCACGCGGTGGCGGTGGCGTTGGCGGCCCGGCAGCACGGGCTCTCGGCGACTGTGGTGCTGCCGGTCGACGCGGCACCGACGAAGGTCGACCGGGCCCGCGCGGCGGGGGCGCGGGTGGTGCTCGCCGGCACCGGCGTAGAGGAGCGGGTGGCGGTGGCCAGCGGCCTCAGCGACGAGAACGGTCACCCCGTCGTCGACGCGTACGACCACCCGGACGTCATCGCTGGGCAGGGCACCGCCAGCCTTGAGCTGATCGAGGAGGCCGAGCGCGCGGGCACACCTCTGGACGCGCTGGTCGTACCGGTCGGTGGTGGTGGCGGGGTGGCGGGCGCCTGCCTGGCCGCCGCAGGCACCGGCATCGAGGTGTACGGCGTGGAACCCGCGGGTTGTGACTCGCTCGCCCGCAGCATGGCGGCCGGTGAGCGAGTCCCGGTCGCGCCGGCGCCGACGATCGCGGATGGGCTGCGGCCGTCCTGCGTGGGTGAGTTGCCGTTCGCCATCGTGCGCGACGCGCTGCGCGGGGTTGTCCGCGTCGACGACGACGAGATCGGGGCGGCGTTCCGGCTGATCCTGATGGAGCTGAAGGTGCTCGCTGAGCCGTCCGGGGCGGCTGGCCTGGCCGGGGCGCTCCGGCTCACCCCCGAAGCTGACGCGCGTCGGGATCGGCAACGGACGGTCGGCGTCGTGCTGACCGGCGGAAACGTGGAGGCGGCGCTGGTGGCCCGGTTGCTGGTGCAACGGCCTGCCGAGGCGACGACTGTGGAAGGGGTGGCGGCGTGAGCGCGCCAACTCGGATCGAGGTTCTGTTCGTACGGGCCGGTCCGCGTCCGGGCGTCGACTTTTTCTACGACGAGAAGGCAGGCGAGCTGTACGTGAACGAGCTGAACGCGATGCCCGGCTTCACCGCGCACTCGATGTACCCGAAGGTGTGGGCGGCTGTCGGTGTCGGTCATCGGGAGGTGGTGGATCGACTCGTCGAGTTGGCCCGTCCCCGTTATGCGGAACGGTCCGCGACCACCGTGGGGAGCGTCCGATGATCCTGCTCTCCGATCCTCGGGTGGCGGCCGTGCCCAGCGCCGACGACGGCGAGGAGTTACTGGACCTGCGTGAGCTGCCGGAGCTGCGGCTCGACGGACGCGCGGCCGACCCCGCCGGGGCGTACGCCCAGCTGCGCGCTGGTGTCGTGGATCGCCTGCTGGCCGCGCAGCGTGCCCTGCCCAACGGGATGCGCCTGCTGGTCGTCGAGGGTTACCGGCCGTACCAGGCGCAGCTGGCCATCTTCACCGGCTATCGGGACGAGCTGCGTCGACGGTACCCGGACTGGTCTCCGGAGCGGCTGCATCGGGAGACCACGAAGTTCGTCTCGCCGGTCGAGGTGGCCCCGCACAGCACGGGTGGGGCGGTGGACCTGACGTTGTGCACCGACGACGGTGTGGAACTGGACCTGGGCACGGCCATCGACGCCACCCCGGAGGACAGCGACGACGCCTGCTTCACCGACGCGCCCACGATTGGCGCCACCGCCCGCCGACATCGACAGATCATGGTGGACGCTCTCGGCGGCGCAGGGATGATCAACTATCCGACGGAGTGGTGGCACTGGTCGTACGGGGACCGTTACTGGGCGCTGATGACCGGGGCGCCACACACCCGGTACGGGCCGATTGACCTGGCCGCCGCACGATCGGTACCCGTGCCGGCTGAACGGTAGGACGCCCCCGCCCGTACCAGGTGAGTGGAGGACACCACCGAGGGCGGGAGTGACGGCGATGAGGGTGCAGCGCAGGCACGCGATGGCGGCGACCGTGGCGGTGCTCGCCGCGGCGGGTGTGGCGGTGGGGACCAACTTCGGGTTCGCCGGCACCGCCCCGGCACGGTCGTCCGTCTGCTCCGGCTCGGTGACCTTCTCGGCCGAGGGCGGTGCACCGGCGGCGACCAGCGACCGGTTCCCGGTGGGTACGCGGCTGCGGGTGACCAATCTGGACAACAACCGGGCCGCCACGGTGACGGTGACCGGCCCGTCGGGCAGTTGTGTGCTGCTCAACGCGGCGGCCATGGAGCTGGTCCGGGAACCAGGGAAGAACGTGATCCGCCGCAACGTGGTGGAGCGCGTCGGCGGTGCCGCGCCGCCGGTCGGTGCGCCGGCCCCCGGAACGGTCCGCCCCGGTGCCGCATCGCCCGGCGCGCCCGGTCCGGCGCCCCGCTCGGCGTGCTCGGGGGCGATCACCTTCTTCGAGGAGGCGGCCGGGCCGGCGGCCACCAGCGGGCAGTTCCCGGTGGGCACCCGGCTGCGGGTCACGAACCTGGACAACAACCGGGCGACCACGGTGACGGTGACGGGCCCGTCGGGCAGTTGCGTGCTGCTCAACTCCGCAGCGATGGAGCAGATCCGCGAGCCCGGCAAGAACCTGGTCCGCCGCAACGCGGTCGAAGTGCTCCGCTGACGTCCGGCGGGGCCCCGGTCGAGCAGGGGCCCCTCCTGAGGTCTGTGCTCTAGTCGGCCTGCCAGGTGCCGTCGTCACGAACCCGGGCGGGGGCGCGACCAAGCAGCAGCGTGGTCAGCGCGGCGTCGATGGTGTCGCCGAGGAACCACTCGCCGGCCTGATCGAGCGCGAACACTCGGCCCCGCTCGTCCACCGCCAGGATGCTGTCCTGTTGTTCGGTGCCGATCGGAAACAGTCGTACGCCGAGCACCGCCCCGAAGTCCGCGAGCGTGTCGGCGGTGTGCGCGATGGTGTGCGGGCGAATGTCGAAACGGGAGATCCACACCTGCTCGCCCCGGCCGCGTCGGGCACCGACCAGGCTGGGGAACGCGGTCAGCGCCTCCACGGCGGCGGGGAAGACCGTGTGCTGGTGGGTCAGCCCCGGCACCGCGGTGACATCCCGCACGGCTGCGGCAGCCATGATCCGATCCCCGATGTGCGGTCGCCAACCGGCAGCGACAAGCGCGTTGGCGACCTCCGCCGGGAAGCGCCCCGGATCGGGGTCGGGCTCCGCCGGCGCACGCCAGGTTTCGGTATAGGCCCGAGCCGCCTCCGGCAGGACGTTGGCCCGTACCAGGAAGCTGATGCACGAATCGCAGGGCCGGTCGGCGGGGCCGCCAGCCGGATCACCCGGCTCACGGACCCGGAAGACTTCGAACCGGGCGTCCTCCAGCAGTGCGGCCGCCTCGGCTCGACCCATCGGCGCAATGCCCTCGGCCGCCCGACGGTGGTCGTATTCGTGTAGGACGTCGGAGACCACGATCAGCTCGGCGTGGGCTTCCCCGCCGCGGACCAGCTCGCCAGGGGGCAGTTGGTCCAGGTAGGTGCGCACGAGCGGGTGATGGTTCAGCGGGACGTCCGCCTTCGTGCCCTGGGCTGTCCAGATCCGCCCTTCGATGGTCAGATGCGCGGCGGTGTTCGGAGTGGCGATCCGGTGGATTTCCCGGACCAGCAGGCTCGACGGATCAACGGTGCGGGGAGCGCTCGGCCCGGCGGGCTGGCTGCGCCTGTACATCTCCGCCACCACCGTGCTCGGCACCCGGGGCCAGGTGGTGACCTTGCCGGTCTGCTTGTCGATGACGGTCGTCGGCAGGTCCCCGGGGACCGTGCGTGCCTCGGTGGGCACGACGGACGTGATGACGTAGCCGAGGTCGAACTCGTCGACCATCGCCGTGCACTCGTGGCCGAGGCGCTGAGAGTCGCGGCGGGCCCAGGTGGCCGCGAGTTGCTCTGCTTGTAGACGGTCGATCACACACTGAAACTACCGGACCACACGGATCGATGGCGGCCGGTATTGTTTCGCTCTACCGACGGTGACGGGAGGGGCGGCGGTGAGCGAACACTCAGACCGGGGCACCAATCGCGAGCTACGGGCCCGATTCGACGACGTGTACGGGCAATATCAGCAGCTCAGGTCCGGTTTGGACACCCTTCAGACGCGGCTCGCCGAGCTGCGGGTGACCCGGCGGTCGGCCGACGGCCAGGTGACGGCCACAGTGGGTGCCCAGGGCCAGTTGATCGATGTCGAGCTGGCGCCCACCGTCTACCGCGAGCGGGACGCCGTGGCGCTCGGCCGAAAAATCACCGAAACGGTCCACGCCGCCACGACCGCGGCCGCCGACGCCACCCGCGACCTCGTTGCCGAGACCATGCCGGCCGGCTCCGGGTCGGTGGACTTCCTGCGCACCGGAGATTTCGCCGCCCTGCTCGGCCGGGCCGATGCCGTGCTCGGCAGGGGTGAGGGGAAGGCATGACTGACGGGCAGCTCTGGCTCGATCCGTCCCGGGCCCGCCGGGGCGGTGCCGACCTGGCACTCGCTGGCGAGGCGGTGACGGCCCGTCGAGCGGCGGAAGGCGGTGCGATCGAGGCCGCCAGCGGTGCCAGGCCATGGGGTCGCGACGACATCGGCGCCGCGTTCGAGCGCAACTACCGCGGGTTCGAGCAGACTGTGCTGCGGGCCTGGGCGGGCGTCGGGCACCGGCTCACCGAGCTGGGCGGCGACGTGGTCAGCGCGGTCGATGCGAGCGTGCAGACCGACGGGGCCAGCGCCGCCCGGTTCGGTCGGGCCGCCGACCAGCGGTGACGGCTGGCGATTCCGATGAGTGTGCTGCCGAGCCCGATTCCACACCCACTGGACTACGCACCCTGGGACGTGCCCGGCTGGATCTACGAGGCCCTCGACTGGGTGGTCGGCGTGCAGTGGCCGGAGGGCAACGAGCGGGCCGTCTGGGACGTCGCCGACCAGTGGTACGCGGTTGCCGCCGTCCTCGCCGGTCCGCACACCGATGCCGCGACCGCCGCTGTCGAGGTGCAGAACGGTTACGGGGGCGTTGGGGCAGTCGACGCGGCGTTCGAGGCGGCCTGGCGGGGAATCGCCGAGGGTGCCGACGCCCCGCTGCCCGTGCTGCTCGCGGTCACCGCCGACCTCGGCCGGCTGGTCGAGGAGTGCGGCTGCGACATCGAGGGCGCCAAACTGGAAGTCTGGATCGAGCTGGGCATCCTGGTCATCGAGCTGCTCTCGGTGGCGGTGGCGGCGATACTCACCGCCGGTGCGGCAACCCCGGCCGCCAGCGCGGCGATCACCGCGACCCGCCTGCTGGTCCAACAGATCTTCAAACGGTTGATGGGCCAACTGGCCAGCAAGACTCTCAAACACGGGCTCAAGGAGGCCGGCGAGCGGGCGGCGAAGGAAGTTGCGCAGGGTGGCGTGCGCGGGCTCGCCAAGCGTGCCGCCCGTGAAGGGCTGGACGAAGCCGCCGAGGAGGCCGGGGTTACCCTGGCCACCCAGGCATACCAGAACTCCACCGGGCGGGCGCACGGCCTGGACCTGACCGACCTCGGCGCGTCGGCGGTCGGCGGCCTCGCAGGCGGGGCGGTGGCACCGCTGGCCGGCCTGGGCCGACACGCGACCGGGAGAGCCGCGCGCATCGGGGAGCACCTGGGGCGGGAGATGACCGGCGAGGTGCTCGCCGACAGCGCTGCCAGCCTGGCCACCGGGCAGGGCTTGACCTCGATGGAGGACGTGGCACGCGCTGCCGCCTCCGGGGCTACCGGTTCGGCGACCGGCCAGACCGACCACGCGCTCCGCGCCCGGCTCGACGCGCAGGCCAACGCCCTCGCCGGGGCGTCACTCGCCGGGCCGTCCCTCCCGTCCGTGGCGCCAGTCGTGGGCGACCTGTCTTCGTCCGGGGCGACCTCCGTTTCTGAGGCGTCCTCCTCCGCGGGGGCATCCGCTACGGCGGGGGGCACGTTCGCGGCGGGCTCGCAGCCGGTGGCTTCGGGTTCGGCGGCTTCGAGTTCGCTGGCGTCGAGTTCGGCGGCGTCGACTTCGGAGGCTCCGTCTTCGGGCCTTTCGGTGCAGGCGACGGCGGCCGTCGCCACGCCGCAGCCCGCCCACCTGGCACCGCTACCCGCCGAGGTGCAGACCTACGCCGGCGTTGATCTGCCACCGAGGGCCGACCTGTCGCACGCCACAGCCGCTGACGTGAACACGTCGCCCCCGCTGCCAAGAAGCGCGGCCGCCGACGTGGACATTGTCGACCATCCGGTGCGCCCGTCCGAGGTGATGCCGCCGGTGGACGGGCCTCAGACGGAGAGAGCGGGCACCGCACACCCGGTAGCGGCCGATCCCACACCTTCGTCGCCGGCCGATCCGAGGCTTTCGTCGGTGGACACAGATCCGAGGCCCTCGTCGGTGGCCGCTGATCCGAAGCTCTCGTCGGTGGCCGCTGATCCGAGGCTTTCGTCGGTGGCCGCGCCGGCACCCGTGGCCGGGGGCATCGAGCCGGCCACCGGTGTTGCACCGGGCTACCCCAGCAACTCGCCGCACGTCACCACCGGTCCAATGGCCTGGTCTCCGTCGACTGGCACGCCAGCACCGACGATCACCCCCGGCCCGACAGCGCCAGTCTCCTTCGCTGCCCCGGTGGTGGGCCGGTTCCCCGTACCCTCGCGTTCCCCCACGCGGGAGGTGCTCGCACCCGACCATCCGGCCCGGGGCAGAGCGTCAATCCCCGTCGACGTGGCGGCGTTCGGTGACCCGTCGGTGCCCGCAACCGAAACCATCGACTCGTACGCGGCGCAGTGGGCCGCCGAAGCGGAAGCCGCCGAGCGGCGGCGCTACCGAGGCCACTACGAATCGCAGCGGACCGGGTTCGAGCACAATCGCCGGCAGGCAGAGGCCGACCGACTACGCGCCCGGGCCGCGGAGCACGATCGCAGGGCCATCGAGTACGCCACCTACGCCCGACAACTGCACCAAACTGGTCACCGGCAGTGGTCCGACGGCTGGCAGCGGGCCGCGAACGACGAGACACGCGCGTACGCCCAATGGCGTGACCTGGCAGACGCGGTGCTGGCTGGCACCACGGCACCGCCGGTCGTGGACATCGGCGCCGGAGCCTTCGACCACGCAAACAGGGACGTGGGGGCGCTCGCGCTCGGCGCGGTCGAGACCGCCGGCCCGTCCCGGCTCACCGGCGACGACGTGCCCCCACCGATCGACGACTCCCGACCGTACGGGCAGCCCGGAGGACTGCGTCCACCACTCGCCCTGCACCAGGTCGACGTCGAACGCCAGATGCCCCGCGACCCGGACGGCGCCGTCACCCGCACCGCCGACCCACGACAGGGCAACTGGTTCCGGCTCCTCAACGACGGAGGTCCCGCAGCCGACGCCACCCGGGGCATCAACTGCCTCGACTGCACGCTGTCGATGTTCGAAACGTGGGTGCACGGGCGGCCACGAGTGTCGGCACCGCGCACCTTCGACGGCTACCTGGACGGTGACATCCGACGCCCGATCCGAGGCGAAGCAGGCGGCCCCGGCCGAGTGGAGGACGTCACCGGCGGGCGCTTCCAGCAACTCCTCGCCCCGCCGTCCGGCCAACGTTCCTATGCCGAGGACGCACGGCAGGCCGCCGAACGGGGCTACCGCAACCTGCACGACCAACTCCTGCTGGGAGGCCACGGCAGCTACGCGTTCCTGGTCACCGAGTCGCCACACGGCGGTTCGCACGCCTGGGTGGCGCTCAACCAGAACGGCACGGTGCTCTACGTCGACCCGCAGAACAGCCTGATCCGGGACCGGCCGTTGTACCCCGATGTGGTCGGCATCGACGCGCTGCTGCTGAGCGGAGACGGCCGGCCAATGCCGCTCGGCGGGCTGCCCCGGGGCCGGTTCAGCGAGCGGCCCGACCTGCCGGACCACCCGCCAACGTACGACAACGGCAGCCACGGCGACCCGTACATCAACCGCATGCACCTACTCCTGGACGGCCCAGGGTCGGCCTTCGAGGGCAGCGGGAAGCCGATCCCAACGGATTCGCAAGGGAGTGTGGGAGAGAAGCGGCTATACGAAGCCGGCTGGCAGCTTGCTGCCCAACTTCTGCCCGCCGATGATTCAGGCCGCCAGTTGGAGCCGAGGGATTGCGAGTTTCTTGGCATTACGCCTGAGTCGGTGATGGCCTGGGCCGACAGGTCGGCGCCTCTCGGAATGACCGCCGCTCAGTTCGCAGAGATGAAGGCTGGGCTCTTCGAAGCACTGCGGGGAGACGGCCTTGACCCGGCGCTTGTCGATATGCGTCTGCAGGGATCCTCGGCCCACTTCTTTTCGGGAGCTCACAAGCGCCTGCCAACGGAAGCTGATCTAGTTGACGAACCTGAGGCGTTGGCACGTTTACGGGACTGGTCTCAAGGTTCCTCGTTGCCGCAGCGTAGGCCGTTTGACTCTATGTACCGGCTGGGCCTCGAAGATTCCAGCGACTACGACTTCCAATTCTCGTCGCAAGCAATGGTCGATCTCGCAACTCAGCATGCCGCGGAGAAATATCCTGAGCTGCGTGTCGTCAACAAGCGCTATGGGTTCGTTGCCAAGAAGGTCGCACGGGAGTGTTTTCCACGACTGTTCGAATGGGCTGAGCGATTCACGAATGAGCTCGGACGTGATGTAGTGCCTGCGATCTTTCCTGGCGCTGGGCCACCTGACCGCCGAGATTCTGGTGTCTCATCCCATTTTCGGGACTCTGACTGGATTATTAGGGAAGAGTAGATGTTGGCTAGTTGGGTTATTGAGTTGGCGGGAAGACTGGACCAGTCCTCCTTGGACAGGCTGCGTGCCACCCTCGGTCTGAGCAGGGTTGGTCGGCTCGGCGACGACTGGGACGAATTGTTCGGCGAGGCCAAACGGACGGTTGCTGAGACGTCTGCCCGGGTCGGGCTTTGGCGGGACGTGGACACGGGTCGGTGGCGTCTCGACGTTGAGGGGCTCTCGGAGTCTGCGGACCCAGATGTTCAGAGTCTGCTGACAATGATTCGGGGAGAGATCGTCGCCGCGCAGGTGCAGGTCGCCTCGATCACGCGACGTCGCTGAACGGGCTATAAGATCAATTTCGTAGGTGGTCCTTCATCGAGACCATCGGTCTCGGCCGGTTCCTAGTACGGCAGCCGCCGTTCGTGATCATGGTTGGAGTTCGAGGGTGAGGCGGCGAGCGTAGTGGGCTCGTTTGG
>NZ_JBNCKP010000004.1:152-141396 GCF_049841575.1 Micromonospora sp. DT201
GCGCCTTGGGCTCCGGTGTCGCCCTGGGCGCCTTGGAAGCCTTGCGTGCCTTGAGCGCCGACGTCGCCCTGGGCGCCCTGTGCGCCGGTGTCGCCCTGCGCGCCTTGAGCTCCGGTGTCGCCCTGGGCGCCCTGGAAACCTTGCGTGCCTTGAGCTCCGGTGTCGCCCTGGGCGCCTTGGAAGCCTTGCGTGCCCTGTGCGCCGACGTCGCCCTGGGCGCCTTGAGCGCCGGTGTCGCCCTGGGCGCCTTGCGTGCCCTGTGCGCCGGTGTCGCCTTGCGCGCCCTGTACGCCGACGTTGCCTTGGGCGCCTTGGAAGCCTTGCGTGCCCTGTACGCCGACGTTGCCTTGGGCGCCTTGGAAGCCTTGCGTGCCTTGAGCGCCGACGTCGCCTTGCGCGCCCTGTGCGCCGGTGTCGCCTTGGAAGCCTTGCGTGCCCTGTGCGCCGACGTTGCCTTGCGCGCCTTGGGCTCCGGTGTCGCCTTGGGCGCCTTGGAAGCCTTGCGTGCCTTGAGCGCCGACGTCGCCCTGGGCGCCTTGGGCTCCGGTGTCGCCCTGGGCGCCTTGGAAGCCTTGCGTGCCTTGAGCGCCGACGTCGCCCTGGGCGCCTTGAGCGCCGACGTCGCCCTGGGCGCCGACGTCGCCCTGGGCGCCGACGTCGCCCTGGGCGCCGACGTCGCCCTGGGCGCCTTGCGTGCCCTGTGCGCCGACGTTGCCTTGCGCGCCTTGAGCGCCGACGTTGCCTTGGGCGCCTTGGAAGCCTTGCGTGCCCTGTGCGCCGGTGTCGCCTTGCGTGCCCTGTGCGCCGGTGTCGCCTTGCGTGCCCTGTGCGCCGACGTTGCCTTGCGCGCCTTGAGCGCCGGTGTCGCCCTGGAAGCCTTGCGCGCCCTGTGCGCCGACGTTGCCCTGCGTGCCCTGTGCGCCGACGTTGCCCTGCGCGCCGAGGTCGCCCTGCGCGCCCTGTGCGCCGAGGTCGCCCTGCGCGCCCTGTGCGCCGAGGTCGCCCTGCGCGCCCTGTGCGCCGACGTTGCCCTGCGCGCCCTGTGCGCCGACGTTGCCCTGCGCGCCCTGTGCGCCGACGTTGCCCTGCGCGCCCTGAGTGCCGACGTCACCTTGTGCGCCTTGAGCGCCCGCGTCGCCGCGCGCGGCTTGAGCGCCCGTGTGGCCCTGGGTACCTTGGAAACCTTGGGCGCCTTGGAAACCTTGCGCGCCTTGAGCGCCTTGGAGTCCCTGCGCACCTACGTCACCCTGCGCACCTTGAGCGCCCGCGTCGCCTTGGGCGCCTCGGAAACCTTGCGCGCCATGGGGTCCCTGCGCGCCCACGTCGCCTTGAGCGCCAGCGTCGCCCTGGGCGCCTTTAGCGCCCGAGTCGCCTTGCGGACCTTTAGGGCCCTGCGAGCCGTGCGGGTAGCCCGGCGTCGGTTGCTCGCCCTCGTCGTGACCACCCCACGGACCCTGCCAGCCCTGCGGGCCGTAGTCCGGTCGCCTGCTTGACTCGTCAGGCCCGCCGCCGTCTTGCCGGAAAGTCGACCAGGACATCGGCCATCCGCCGTACTGGCCGAGCGGACCGGGAGTACCGATGTGTATGCCCTGGGCGGACGATTCGGCTTCCACGGGTTGCGCTGCGGCTGCCGGCCCGCCTGTCATTCCAACCACCATCAGGGCAGAACTCAGCCCTGAAGCGGCGCGTCCATGCTTCAGCCCCCGCCGCAGCCGCCGGTTGTTGCTCATGACCCCTCCAGAGAGCCGCCCCGGATACACCCAGAGCTACCTACAGCGACGCACCGCTAATTCACCGGGGAGCCGTGGCGCATTCGACCGATTCGTCGATTCTGAGGGGGTTTGGCTGCAACTGGGTGCTTTTCGGATAAAGTGCATTCTCTTCACGATCAGCTGGATAGGCCTCGGCCAATGTGTCTCGGCCTCGCGTTACGGGCCGCTTAAATGATGGACTCACCACGTTCGGCGATGGATCGCCGCCACGACGTCGAAGGTCTGGCCGGAGTAGCCGACCGGCCCAGCGGTGGCCGTTCCCATCTTGGCGCCTTGGACGTCGCAGCGTTACCCGCCAACCTTCACCTGCTGCTTCGACTACGACTGGCCGCCGCAGTCCGACACCGGTTGAAGACCGGCGCCGGCGCACGGCTACTGATGGAGGGCCAAGGACGACGGTCCCACTCTGACCGTGAGATCCAGAGACCCACGAGGCCTTCCTCGCCCTCACCTGCGCCATCAGTTGGCACCGACTCAACGCTCACAGAGTCCGGTGAGGGTCCTCGGGATCTCGGCGCCGTGGCTGGCCTTCGTAACCTGCGTACGCCAGACTTCGCGGTATGGGTGATCGTTCGCGTCGGTGGGCGTGGGTCGGAGTGCTCGTCATCGGGCTGATCCTCTATGTGGCGGTGCTGCGGACCCTCGTCAGCACGCAAAATCCGAACTTCGTACCGGCACTGATCCTGCTCGGGGCGACGCTGGTGCCGTTGACGTTCCTGACGTTCGCGCAGGCCCGCACCGGGCGGTGGCAGGTGCCGGCGTCGGTGCTTGTGACGTCGGCGTTCTTCGGCGGTGTGATCGGCACGGTGGTCGCCGGCACATTGGAGTACGACACCCTGCGCGATCTCGGCACCCTGCCCTTGCTGTTCGTGGCACTGATCGAGGAGTCGGCGAAGCTGATCGTGCCGGTGGCGCTGCTGTTCACGGTCGTGGCCCAGCATCGTCGCCGGGTGCCCTCCGACGGGCTGATCATCGGCGTTGCCGCCGGTATGGGTTTCGCCGCGTTGGAGACGATGGGCTACGCGTTCACCGCTCTGCTGAGTTCGCAGGGCAACATCGGTGCGGTGGAGCAGACGCTGTTCATCCGTGGGCTGACGGCACCCGCCGGTCACACCGCCTGGACCGGGCTCACCGCCGGTGCGCTGTGGGCGCTGTTGGCCAGCCCGAGCGTCGCCCGGCTCTTCGGGTTCATCGGCACGTTCCTGGGTGTCGTCGTCCTGCACACCCTCTGGGACACGTTCTCCGGTTCACTTGTCTTCATCGTGTTGGCGATCGTCAGCATCGGCTGGTTGTTCTGGGAACTGCACCGCTACCGGGCCTTCAGCGATCACCGCACCGGTCAGCTTCAACCGAACTGAGCCGCATACACCGTGCCTCCCTCGGCCTGCGCGAAAAAGGCCGGGGAGGCACGTGTCTTCTGATCTCGCTGCGACCGGCCTGGCACCTCGTCTAATGTCAGGCTGTTCACATTTGGTGGGATTAGTCGGAAAGGTGCGGCGATGGGGGTGCGCAGCTGGATCGAGGGCTGGCCGGTTTATCGCCAGCTCACCGGCACCGACCCGCTCGGCCGGGGTGCCGCGGCCAAGTCCGCAGGTTCTCGTGCGCTCACCGCCCGTACCGACACCGCCGACTCGGTGGCCCGGTCCGTCTGCCCGTACTGCGCGGTCGGTTGCGGTCAGCGGGTGTTCGTCAAGGACGGGCAGGTCAGTCAGATCGAGGGCGATCCGGACAGCCCGATCTCGCGGGGTCGGTTGTGCCCGAAGGGCTCGGCGAGCAAGAGCCTGGTGACCAGCCCGTTGCGGCAGACGAAGGTTCGCTACCGCCGGCCGTACGGCACCGAGTGGGAGGACCTCGACCTCGACACGGCGCTGAACATGATCGCCGATCGGATCCTGGCCGCCCGGGACGAGACCTGGGAAGACGCCGACGACGAGGGTCGGCCGCTCAACCGGACGTTGGGTTTCTCCAGTCTGGGTGGGGCGACGCTGGACAACGAGGAGAACTACCTCATCAAGAAGTTGTTCACCGCGATGGGGGCGCTCCAGATCGAGAACCAGGCCCGTATTTGACACTCCTCCACCGTCCCCGGTCTGGGGACCAGCTTCGGTCGTGGCGGCGCCACCCAGTTCCAGCAGGACCTGTCGAACTCCGACGTCATCGTCATCCAGGGTTCGAACATGGCCGAGGCACACCCGGTGGGCTTCCAGTGGGTCATGGAGGCCAAGCGGCGCGGCGCGAAGGTCTTCCACGTCGACCCGCGGTTCACCCGGACCAGCGCGCTTGCCGACTCGTACCTGCCGATCCGGGCGGGCACGGACATCGCGCTGCTCGGCGGGGTGGTGCGTTACATCCTGGACAACGAGTTGGACTTCCGGGAGTACGTGGTCTCCTACACCAACGCGGCGACGATCGTGACCGACGAGTTCGCCGACACCGAGGATCTGCACGGCCTCTTCTCCGGCTTCAGCGAGGAGACCGCCACCTACGACCAGGCCAGCTGGCGGTACGAGGGACACGGGCAGAACCAGACGACCCGCGACAGCGCCACCCAGCGGGAGACCGCGGCCGGGCTGGAGCACGAGTCCCATGGTGCCCCGGTCGGCGGCGAGACCGAACGCGACGAGACGTTGCAGCACCCGCGCTGCGTCTATCAGATCCTCAAGCGGCACTATGCCCGCTACACGCCCGAGATGGTGGAACGGGTCTGTGGGATTCCGCAGGAGAAGTTCCTCGAACTGGCTCAGGCCTGGACGGAGAACTCCGGCCGGGATCGCACCGGAATGCTCGTCTATTCGGTGGGCTGGACGCAGCACAGCGTGGGTGTGCAGTACATCCGTACCGGGGCGATCATCCAGTTGTTGCTGGGCAACATGGGTAGGCCGGGTGGCGGGGTCATGGCGTTGCGCGGGCACGCCAGCATCCAGGGGTCCACGGACATTCCGACGTTGTTCAACCTGCTGCCCGGCTACCTGCCGATGCCGCACCACGCCAACCACCCGACCTTCGACAAGTGGGTGGACAGCATTCGGCACCCGGGGCAGAAGGGGTTCTGGGGCAACGCCCGCACCTACGGCGTCAACCTGCTCAAGGCGTACTGGGGCGACGCCGCCACCGCCGAAAACGACTACTGCTACGGCTACATGCCACGGATGACCGGTGATCACGGCACGTACCAGCAGGTGCTCGACATGATCGACGGGAAGATCAAGGGGTATTTCCTGCTGGGTCAGAACCCGGCGGTCGGGTCGGCGCACGGTCGGGCGCAGCGGTTGGGGATGGCCAATCTCGACTGGTTGGTGGTTCGGGACCTGTTTGAGATCGAGAGCGCCACGTTCTGGAAGAACGCGCCGGAGGTCGAGACCGGTGAGATCCTCACCGAGGAGTGCCGTACTGAGGTGTTCTTCCTGCCGGCCGCCTCCCATGTGGAGAAGGAGGGCACGTTCACCCAGACGCAGCGCTTGTTGCAGTGGCGGGAGAAGGCCGTCGAGCCGCCGGGCGACGCCCGCTCGGAGTTGTGGTTCTTCTACCACCTCGGTCGCGTCATCCGGGAACGGTTGGCGACGTCGACGAAACCCCGCGACCGGGCGCTGCTCGACCTTGCCTGGGACTACCCGACGCACGGTCCGCACGCGGAGCCGAGCGCCGAGTCGGTGCTGATGGAGATCAACGGGTACGACGTGGCGACCGGCCGCCCACTGTCCTCGTTCACCGAGATGAAGGACGACGGATCCACCCTCGGCGGGTGCTGGATCTACACCGGGGTGTACGCGGATGGCGTGAACCAGGCCGCCCGGCGCAAACCCGGCGCGGAGCAGTCCCTGGTGGCCCTGGAATGGGGCTGGGCCTGGCCAGCGAACCGGCGCATCCTCTACAACCGTGCCTCCGCCGACCCGGACGGTAACCCGTGGAGTGAGCGTAAGAAGTACGTCTGGTGGGATGCCGAGCAGGCCGAGTGGACCGGCTACGACGTGCCCGACTTCGAAAAGAAGAAGGCGCCCTCCTACCGGCCGGCCCTTGACGCCTCGGGCGTGGCGGGCATCGCCGGCGACGACCCGTTCATTCTCCAGGGCGACGGCAAGGGCTGGCTGTACGCGCCCACCGGCGTGCTCGACGGGCCGCTGCCCACCCACTACGAGCCCGTCGAGTCGCCGGTGCGTAACCCGCTCTACCGGCAGCAGGCCAACCCGACCCGCAAGGTCTACACCCACCCGATCAACCCGCTCAACCCGAGCCCTCCGGAGCGGCACAGCGAAATCTTCCCGTACGTGTTCACCGTCAGCCGGCTCACCGAGCACCACACCGCCGGTGGGATGAGCCGTACCGTTTCGCCCCTCGCCGAGCTGCAACCGGAGATGTTCGTCGAGGTGTCGCCCGAGTTGGCGGTCGAACGCGGGCTCGACCACCTGGGCTGGGCGCACCTGGTGACCACCCGGGCGGCCATCGAGGCGAAGGTGTTGGTGACCGACCGGCTCACCCCGCTGCGGGTCGACGGCCGGATCATCCACCAGGTGTGGTTGCCGTACCACTTCGGATTCGAGGGCCTGGTGACCGGCGACGCGGCCAACGACCTGTTCGGGATCACCCTCGACCCGAACGTCCTGATTCAGGAGAGCAAGGTCGGTACCTGCGACATCCGACCCGGCCGACGCCCGAGAGGACAGGAGTTGCTGGGTCTCGTCGTCGACTACCGGCGGCGCTCGGGAGACCTGAGCCACCGCTACCCACCGCAGGTCACGACCGACGTCGCCGACAGCAGCAGTGACCAGGAGGCCTGACCGATGCCCCATGCCAACGCCCTCTACGGGCCGCTCGACCCGGCACCCGACGCAGGCTACGAGGACGCCCCACCGAGGATGGGGTTCTTCACCGACACCAGCGTCTGCATCGGCTGCAAGGCGTGCGAGGTCGCCTGCAAGGAGTGGAACGGCGTCCCGCAGAGCGGGCTCGACCTGCTGGGCATGTCGTACGACAACACGGGGGCGCTGACCGCGAACTCGTGGCGGCACGTCGCGTTCGTGGAGCAGCCTCGCGCGGCCGGTCGGGCGACCCCGGCGTTCGAGCAGGAACCGGCCGGACCGGCGGTCAGCCCGGAAACGGCGGCGCTCGGTGCACTGACCAGCGCCGACACCGGGACCACGCCGGGTATCCCGACCGGTTCGCCGGCTGCGGCGGCCCGGATGTCGGGTGGGCCGGAGTTCCTGGGGATGCCGGGCGCGCAGCCGCCGGGTCGGGGGAGCGGCGCGGAGGATCGCACGGATTTTCGCTGGTTGATGATGTCGGACGTCTGCAAGCACTGCACACATGCGGCCTGCCTGGATGTGTGCCCGACCGGGTCGTTGTTCCGGACGGAGTTCGGGACGGTGGTGGTGCAGGAGGACATCTGCAACGGCTGCGGTTACTGCATCTCCGCGTGCCCCTATGGGGTGATCGACCAGCGTAAGGACGATGGTCGGGCGTGGAAATGCACGCTCTGCTACGACCGGTTGGGTGCGGGGCAGACGCCGGCGTGTGCGCAGGCGTGCCCGACCGAGTCGATTCAGTTCGGCCGCCTCGACGAGCTGCGGGAGCGGGCCGCCGCCCGGGTGGCGACGTTGCACGAGCGGGGGGTCCCCGAGGCGCGGTTGTACGGGCATGACCCGAACGACGGGGTCGGCGGTGACGGTGCGTTCTTCCTGCTGTTGGATGAGCCCGAGGTGTACGGGTTGCCACCCGACCCGGTCGTGACAACCCGGGATCTGACGGCCATGTGGAAACGCGCCGGCCTCGCCGCCCTCGCCATGACAGCAGCCACGGTGTTCGCGTTCCTCGGCAGGCGGCCATGACCGACATGCCACCGAACGAGCCGGTCGGTGACCGGTTCCGCGACTTCCAGGCCCGCCTCGACCAGCCCGACGGGCGGCGCCAACACCGCCGGGGTCGCGGTCACGACGGTGAGCAACTCACCGTGCCGGCGGCCGACTTCACCTCCTACTACGGCCGGCCCGTCCTCAAACCGCCGGTGTGGAAGCCCGACATCGCCGCTTACCTGTTCACCGGGGGCCTGGCCGCCGGAGGCTCGCTGATCGGGGCGGGCGCCCAACTGACCGGGCGGCCCGGTCTGCGGCAGGTGGGGCGCTGGACGGCCCTCGGCGGTGTCGCCGCCAGCGCGTACCTGCTGGTGCACGACCTCGGGCGGCCGGCCCGGTTCCACCACATGCTCCGGGTCGCCAAGCTGACCTCGCCGATGTCGGTCGGCACCTGGATCCTCACCGCCTTCGGTCCACTCGCCGGTGTCGCCGTGATCGCCGAGATCGCGCCGCGACTTCCGCAGCACGGGGTGCTCGGCCTCGCCCGTCGACTGGCACCGCCGGTCGGTGACGTCGCTGCCCTGGCTGCCGCGGCCACCGCCCCGGCGTTGGCCACCTACACCGGGGTGTTGCTCGCCGACACCGCCGTACCGTCGTGGCACGACGCGTACCCCTCGTTGCCGTTCGTCTTCGCCGGCAGCGCGCTCGCCGCCGCGTCCGGGGTCGGACTGATCGCGGCGCCCGCTGCGGAGACCGCCCCGCTGCGGCGACTCGTCCTCGCCGCCACGGCCATCGAGGTGATCGGCGGTCGCCGGCTGGAGCGAATGGGCCTGACCAGTGAGCCCTACGAGCACGGTCGCGGCGGCCGACTGGTCCGGGCGGGCCGCGTGCTGCTCGGCGTGGGCGCGGTTGGCGCGCTGTTCAGCCGGCGGAACCGGATCCTGTCCGCGATCTCCGGTGCAGCTCTCGTCGCATCGTCCGTCGCCACCCGGTTCGGCGTCTTCGAGGCGGGCCTGGCGTCGGCGCGGGACCCGAAATACACGGTCGTGCCGCAACGGGAGCGGCGCGACCGCAGGGAGGGCCGGTCGCCGGCCGAGAAGGGGACGTAGCTCGACCAACAGGCGCCAGCCAATGAGCCAGCAGACGGGGGACTCAGCTCATGGCACACACCGCAACAGATCCAGGAAGATCCACACCGACGAGGGGCCGCTGGGGTCTCGTCGTCGCCGCAGTGCTCGTCCAACTCGCGCTCGGCGCGGTGTACGCGTGGAGTGTGTTCAACAAGCCGTTGCAGGACGAGTTCGGCTGGGCCAAGTGGGAGGCAGTGCTGCCGTTCGAGGTGGCGATCGGCACGATCTTCATCGGCAGCCTGATCGGCGGCCGGATCCAGGACCGGAGCGGACCACGACCGGTCGCGCTGGGAGGCGGCGTGCTCTACGCGGTCGGCAACATGCTGGCCTCGCTCACGTCGTCGAAGGACGATCTCTGGTTGCTGGTGCTCACGTACGGCGTGCTGGGGGGAATCGGCCTGGGTGCCGCGTACATCACGCCGATCGCGATGCTCGCCAAGTGGTTCCCGGACCGGCGTGGCCTGATCACCGGGATCGCGGTCGCCGGCTTCGGCTTCGGCGCGGTGATCGTCGCGCCGGTGGCTAAGGGCCTACTCAACGGCACCGACAGACCCACCAGCGTCTTCTTTCCGCTGGGCGTCGCGTATTTGATCGCGATCCTGCTCGGGGCGTCGTTCTTCCGTAACCCACCGGCGGGCTACCAGGTGCCCGGGTTCACCCCGAAGACCGCCGGTCGGGCCCTCGCGGGCACCCGGGTCTACACACTGCGCGAGGCGCTGCGCACCCGGCAGTGGTACCTGCTCACCGGCATCCTCACGCTCAACGTCGCCTGTGGCATCGCGTTCATCTCCCAGGCGTCGGACGCCGCCCAGGTCATCGCCGGGGTGAGCGCGGCGACGGCGGCGACCCTGGTCGGCGTCCTCGGCCTGTTCAACGGCGCCGGACGGGTGGCCTGGGCATGGTTGTCCGACCGCACCGGGCGGATGCCGGCGTTCATCGGGATGCTGCTGCTCCAGGCGATCTCCTTCTTCATCCTGCCGCACGCCGCGTCGTTCGCGCTCTTCGCGGTCCTCGCCGCGCTGATCTACCTCGCGTACGGCGGTGGCTTCGGCACGATGCCGGCCACGGCGGCCGACTACTTCGGCACGCCCAACGGCGGTGCCATCTACGGGGCGATGATCGTGGCCTGGAGCCTCGGCGGCGTGGTCGGCCCGCTGGTCACGTCGGTGCTCTACGAGGCGAGCGGCAACAGCTACACCCTGCCGTTCACGGTCATCGCGATCGTCGCCCTCGTCGCCCTGATCCTGCCGCCGATCACCCGGATGCCGTCCGAGCCGGGACGACCCCAGTCGCAGGGCGGTGGCACCGGCCGCTGAGCCGTCTCACCAGAACGGCGTGGGGTGCGGCCGAAAACCGGCACACCCCACGCCGCCGGGTGGACCCACTAGTCGCGGGAGAACCCACCCTTGGGCGCGATGATTTCGAGGTTCGTGCCGTCGGGGTCGTTGAAGTACGCGACCTCGGTGCCGACGGCATCCGGCGGGTTCACCTCGCCGGCCGCGAAGGTGTACGGCTGCCCGAGGAACTCGAAGCCGGCCTCGCGCATCCGGTCGAAGACCGAGGACACGTCGTCCACCTGGAAGCACAGGTGCATCGAGCCGGGCCGGTTGGCGGCCACCTGGGCGACATCACCGACCGGCTCCTGAAACTGGATCAGATCGATCCCGAGGTTGTCGAGATTGAACGTCGCGTACCGCAGCTTCGTCGTCGGCAAACCCTGCGACTGCGCGAACCCGGCGCCGTGCATGCTTTCATCCCGTACGACCGGCTCTGCGCCGAGCAGGGCCTGATAGAACGCGACCGAGCGGTCGAGGTCACTCACCGCGATCCCGACATGCGCGGCCGACTTGAGGCCGATGGACACGGTCGAGGGGTTGGGGAATGCCATCCTGACTCTCCTTACCAGCGTTCTCGTCGCTCGTTCTGTTGCTGATCTTCAACTCCTACCCCGTGCGGGATCAGCTCATGCGACGGTGTCAGGCTCGTTCGACCCGTGCCTGCTGATGATCGGTCAGTCGGAGCCCGACACCTCGAACGACATCGATGGCGGCTCCGGTGCCGAGGTCGTGCAGCTTGCGGCGCAGCCGCTTCACCAACGACTGCACGTCCGCCTTGCGCTCGCGCCCCTCGTTACCCCAGACCGACCGGTGCAACTCCGCGTAGCTCCAGACTCGGACCGGCTCGGATGTCAGACACGTCAGCAAATCGTGTTCCAGCCGGGTGAGGTCGATCTCGCGGCCCCCGCAGCGCGCGCTGGACCGGGCTGAGTCGATCACCAGGGCGGCGACGGGTGCGGGCTCGGACGGGGCGGCGGCCACGCGCTGTGGCGCCGCGATCAGTCGGCGTAGCTCGTCGAGATCGGCCACCAGCAGCAGCGGAGCGATGCCGTCGAGGCGCTCCGCGAGCCGGATGCGTTCGGCCGGCGACGGGGTCACCGCGATCAGCAGCGGGAACGGCTCGTCGGCCGGAACACCCCTGTCCACCGTTGCCTCGTCGTCCTCGGCCACCGCACCGCCCGGGATCGATGGGCATCCCTGCCCAGCTCTCGTCATGGTCCTGACAATGATTGGCAAGCGCGCCGCCTGCATGGCAACTCTTAGCGACAAGTTGCTTACGGCAAGTTCTTGATCGTCCGTTCTTCTCGATCATAGTGTCCACTCGGGCAACCGGCGTGACCCGCGCGGTGCATGGGGGGCATGGAGGGTTCGATCGCTCGGTACGCCGAGACGACTCTCCCTCACTCTCACCATGGCCCATTACACCCCTGGGTCGTTCTGAGGGAGGCAGCACCAATGTTCAGACGTCCACAATGGCGGCGCACAGCCAGATCACTGGTGAGCGCCGGGGCGGCGACGATCCTCGCCGCGACATGCTTGGCCACCATCAGCTCAGGCGCGCAGGCCGCGCCCAACGGCGAGATGGGGGCGGGCGCCCCTGCGGGGGACAAGATCCGACCGGAGCTTGCCAAGCAGCTCCAGGCCAAGAGCGAAGGGGACTTCTGGATCCGGTTCAAGGACCGGGCGGACCTGAGCAAGGCCAGCGCCATCAAGGACTGGTCGAAGCGGGGCACGGCGGTTGCGGACGCTCTGCGTCAGACCGCCGCGGCGAGCCAGGGCAAGATCAAGGCTGAGCTCAACAGCTCGGGCGCGAAGTACGAGACCTTCTGGGCCACCAACGCGATCAAGGTGAGCAGCGGCTCGCTGTCGATGGCGCAGAAGTTCGCCGGGCACGCCGAGGTCGAAGGCCTCTACGCCCCGGTTGCCTACAAGGTGCCCGAGACGACCAAGGGCACCGACGAGAAGACCGTGAACTCCCTCGAGTGGGGCATCGCCAACATCAACGCCGACGACGTCTGGTCGCAGTACGGCGTCAAGGGCGAGGGCATCACCATCGCGAACATCGACACCGGGGTCCAGTTCGACCACCCGGCGCTGGTGAACTCCTACCGCGGCAACAACGGCGACGGGACGTTCGACCACAACTACAACTGGTACAACGCCGCCGGCACCTGCGCGGACGCGCCCTGTGACGACAATGGCCACGGTACGCACACGATGGGCACCATGGCCGGCTCCGACGGCGCGAACCAGATCGGTGTCGCCCCCGGTGTCAAGTGGATCGCGGCGAACGGTTGCTGCCCCAGCGATGCGGCTCTGATCGAGTCTGGTCAGTGGATGCTCGAGCCGACGGACCTCAACGGCCAGAACGCGGACGCGAGCAAGCGACCGAACATCATCAACAACTCGTGGGGCAGCCAGGACCCGTCCAACGAGCCCTTCATGGAGGACGTGACGCTGGCCTGGACCGCGTCCGGAATCTTCGGGGCCTGGTCCAACGGCAACAGCGGGCCGGCATGCCAGACCAGTGGCTCGCCGGGCAGCCTCGCCAGCAACTACTCGACCGGCGCGTACGACATCAACAACAACGTCGCCGGCTTCTCCAGCCGGGGTGCCGGACAGAACGGCGAGATCAAGCCCAACATCTCCGCGCCGGGTGTGAACGTCCGGTCGAGCATTCCGGGCAACGCCTACGGCAGCATCAGCGGCACCTCGATGGCGGCACCGCACCTCGCGGGCGCGATCGCGCTGCTGTACTCGGCGGCTCCGTCGCTGATCGGTGACATCGACGCGACCCGTGCGCTGCTCAACGGCACCGCAGCCGACAAGGCCGACGACCAGTGCGGTGGCACTGCGGCCGACAACAACGTCTACGGCGAAGGCCTGCTGGACGCACTCGCGTTGCTCAACGACGCCCCGACCGGCGACATCGGCACCCTGGCCGGCACGGTCACCGACACGGCCACCGGCGCCGCGATCGCCGGCGCGACCCTGACGCTCACCGGCCCGGCCGCGCGTGAGCTGACCACCGGTGCCGACGGCAAGTTCGCGACCCAACTCCCCACCGGTGACTACCAGGTCGCCGTGGCGGCGTTCGGCTACGGCAGCACCACGAAGTCGGTAACGGTTGCCAAGGGCGCGACCACGACGCTCGGCGTCGCGTTGGCGCCAGTGCCGAGTGTCAACGTCACCGGAGCGGTCACCGATGGCTCCGGCCACGGCTGGCCGTTGTACGCGAAGGTGTCCGTGACGGGCGTGTCCGGCGTCTACGACTACACCACGCCGACGAACGGCCGCTACAGCATCAAGCTGCCGGCCGGGCAGACCTACACCCTGAAGTACGAGTCGCAGTACCCGGGTTACCAGACCATCACCAAGGAGGTCGTGGTCGGCTCGGGCAACGCCACCGCGAACGTGGCAGTGCCGGTGGTCACCACCGCCTGCACCACCGCGCCCGGATACACGTCCGGTTCCGACGGTGAGTACGAGACCTTCGACGGTACGACCACGCCGGCCGGCTGGACGGTCGTGGACAACGCGGGCAACGGTCAGGTCTGGAAGTTCACCGACGACGGCAACCGGGGCAACCTGACCGGCGCCATCGGTAACTTCGCGATGATCGACAGTGACGCCTACGGTTCGGGCAAGGTCCAGGACACCTCCCTGGTCAGCCCGGTGGTCAACCTGACCAGCGTCACGGCACCGGTCATCCGGTTCAACCAGGACTTCAACCAGCTGAGTGAAGACACCGCCGACGTCGACCTGAGCATCGACGGTGGTGCCACCTGGACCAACGTGCTCCGCCAGCAGACGGACGTCCGGGGCCCGAAGGTGACCGAGATCCCGATCCCGCAGGCGGCCGGTAAGGCGCAGGTGCAGGTCCGGTTCCACTACTACGACGCCTCGTACGAGTGGTGGTGGGAGGTCGACAGCGTCCTGATCGGCAGCCAGCTCACCTGCGTGCCGATCGACGGCGGTCTGGTGGTCGGTAACGTCCGCGACAAGAACAACAACAGCTACGTCAACGGTGCGACTGTCACCAGCAAGGACCGGCCCGCCGAGAAGGCCGTCACCGTGGCGACCCCCGACGACGCGGAGCTGGCCGACGGCTTCTACTGGCTCTACTCGACGCTGACCGGTACGCACCCGTTCACCGCGACCGCCGGCAACTACGTCAGCCAGACCAAGCAGGTCGACGTCGATGCCGACTGGGCGACCGCCGCGAACTTCCAGCTCGCGGCCGGTCAACTGTCGGTGACGCCGACGCAGCTGAGCTCGAACCTGCAGATGCCCAGCGGCAAGGCCAGCAAGACGTTCACGGTGACCAACACCGGCGGCGCGCCGGTCGAGGTCAAGTTCGGTGAGCGTGACAACGGGTTCGAAATCCTCCGGGCCGATGGTTCGAAGGTCACCAGGCAGCAGATGCTCGGGGCCAGCGGCGCGCCGGAGCAGCGGCTCAACGTCCCGACGTCGTTCGCCGCCAAGGCATCCGGCAAGGCAGCCAAGGCCGCGACTGCCGCGGTCGGCCCGCAGGCGGCGCCGTGGACCAACATCGCCAACTACCCGTCCGCCATCATGGACAACCGGGTGGTGAACCTGGACGGCAAGGTGTACTCGATCGGTGGTGGCGACGGTTTCGCCTCCAGCACCAAGAACTACGCCTACGACCCGGCCGCGCAGGCCTGGACGGCGATCGCCGACCTTCCCGGCGCCCGCAACGCCCTGACGGTGGGCGTCGTGGACGGGAAGATCATCGCCAGCGGTGGCTGGGGCGACGCCGGTCCGGACTCTGCCACCTGGTCGTACGACCCGGGAGCCAACACCTGGACGGAGCTGGCGGACAACCCGGCGCCGCGGGCCGCGGCCGGTCAGGCCGTCGTCGACGGGAAGCTGTACGCGATTGGTGGCTGCTCCACCGCGGAGTGCGTGCCGATGTCGAACAGCGTCGTTCGGTACGACCCGGCCAGTAACACCTGGGAGACGATGGCCAACTACCCGAAGTCGGTGGCCTTCGCCTCCTGCGGCGGGATCGACGGCATGGTCTACTGCACCGGTGGCAACGACGGTGCCGCCGCGCAGAAGTCCAGCTACGCGTTCGACCCGGGTGCCAACACCTGGACCGCCATCGCCGACGCGCCGGTCGACAACTGGGCCAGCTCGTTCGCTGTCGCCAGCGGCAAGCTCCTCGTCGTTGGTGGTTCGCAGGGTGGGGCCATCAGCAACGCCGGCTTCGCCTTCGACCCGTCCACCGGTTCGTGGTCCAACCTGCCAAACTCCAACTCGGCGCGTTACCGCGGCGGGGCGGCGTGCGGCTTCTACAAGATCGGCGGCTCGTCCGGCAGCTTCAGCGCGGCTCCCGAGAGCGAGGTGCTCCCGGGCTTCGAGGGTTGCGCCGAGTCGGCGGCCGACGTCAGCTGGATGACCATCGACAAGTCGGCGGCCACCCTCGCGCCGGGTGAGAAGGTCACGGTCACCGTCGGAATGACGGCGAACGTGGACCAGCCGGGCACCTACTCGGGCTCGGTTGGTATCTCGGAGAACACGCCGTACTCGGTGGCACCGGTCGCGGTGACCATGACCGCGAACCCCCCGAAGACCTGGGGCAAGCTCATGGGTACGGTCACCGGCACCAGCTGCCAGGGTGCGACCTCGCCGCTCACCGGCGCGATCGTCCAGGTTGACTCGTGGGCGTCGTCGTGGACCTTCACCACCGATGCCGAGGGCGAGTACGCCTACTGGATGGACCGCCGCAACAACCCGCTCACGATGATCGTCGCGAAGGACGGCTGGAAGCCCCAAACCCGTCAGGCGAAGATCGCCACCGCCACCCCCACGGTGGAGAACTTCGGGTTGGCGCCTGTCCGGTGCTAACGCCTGAGCGGTAGCGAAAAATCCGGCCCGCCTGGTCTGAGACCAGGCGGGCCGGACCATGTCCGGCACATCAGACGGGGGCGAGCCGAAAGCCGACCCCGCGTACGGAGTGGATCGTCGCTGCGGCGTTCAGCCTGGCGAGTTTGCCGCGCACTCGGCGGATCACCGAGTGCATGTCGGAACCGCGGCCGAGGTGCCGGTTGCCCCACACCTCAAGGTGCAGGCGTTCGTATGTCCAGATCTGCCCCGGCGCGTGCACCAGGCAGAGCAGGACGTCGTGTTCCAACCGGGTCAGGTCGATCTCCTGGTCGCGCCACCGCAGCACCCGGCGGTCGGAGTCCACGGCCAGGTCGGGTGGCGGCGGCTGTGGGCTCGGCGGCACCTCGGTGATCATGGCTCTGACCGGGGGAGTCTCGACGGGAGGCGTCTCGACCACCCCGAGGAACTCCCGGGCTTGGTCGACGCTCGAGACGATCAGGAAGGCGTCGCTCCCACCGAGCAGTCGGGCCAGATGGCGGCGTTCGGCTGGTGACGACGCGATGCCGATGACCAGGCTGGCGACTGGAATTCCTTGCATTCCCCGAACCCCTTCCGGTTCCCCGACTCACTCCGGACGGATTTTTCGCACCGCCGATCGAAACATCGATCGGCGTCCTGACCCTAGTGCTGGCTCATCTCGGCTGGGTAAAACATCGTTGCATGTAAGCAGATAAATTTGATCACGTCGCAGGTCATCCGGGTGGCGTCCGGCTTTCCGGAACCAGTTGTGACAAAACCAAGACAATCCCTGTACGGGGTGCGGACCTGTCGGGGCGAGCATGGTCGCCATGTCCCTCGGATCGTCGTACCCTGTCGGGCGGTCGACGCCCGGCCCACAGCCGGCGCGACCGCTGCCACACGCCCGCGCAGCGGTGCCGCTGGCTCTTCGGCTGCTCGCGGCGTCGCTGTGCTCTCTGCTCGCTCTGACTGTCACCGCCACCGTCTTCGTGCGGACCTACGCCGGGCAGTGGCTGGACGGTGCGCTCCTGCCGCGCGCTGAGCGGGGCGGGGGGTACGAGCAGCAGACCGTCCTGGTGGGGCCGGCCAAGACCGTACTGGCCACCTTCGGCAGCCCGATGCTCCTCGCCGCACTGCTTGGCGCGGTGCTGCTGGTGGGTGTGCTCCGCCGACGGCTCGTGGTGGGTGTCGTCGGCGTGGGCATGGTCCTCTGTGCGGTGGTGGTGGCCGGCGCGGTGAAGTCGTGGCTGCCTCGCCCGGATGTCCAGATCGAGAGTTCGACCACCCACAACAGCTTCCCCAGCGGCCATGTCGCGGCGGCGACGGCGCTGCTGTTTGCGTTCATGCTGGTCCTGCCCGTTTGGGCCCGGCGTTGGCTGGCGGTGCCAGGCGCGGCGGGTGTCTCGGTGATCGCCTCGGCCACGATGATCGCGGGCTGGCACCGGTTCAGTGACGCGCTCGGCGGCGTACTGCTGGGGGTGGCGTTGTTCTGCCTTGCCGCGGCCGCGCTGACGGGCTGGCGGGGCGATCAGGACGCGGACGGCGCCAGCCTGTGGCGCAGGCTGGCCGAGGCGGCGGTCGGCCTGGTCGTGCTGGTCTGGGCGACTGTGGTTATCGTGCCCGGTCTGGCCGCGTCGGTGCAGCGCGGGGCGCTCTTCGCCATCGTGGCGGCGGGCGCGCTGACGATGTTCCTGGTGGGCTCGGTCGTGTTCCTGGTGCGTTCGACCGATTTCGCGGTCGCACCTTCCGGGCGACGCGGCACGCAGTCGCAGCCATCGGCTCAGCCCCAAAAGATCTCATGATGGGATACTTGACGACATGTCCCAGGTCCTGCTGATCGAAGACCACCAGACGGTGCGCGACGGGCTGCAGTTGGCGCTCACCCGACAGGGTCACACGGTGCATGCGGTGGAGACGGGTGAGCAGGGGCTGGAGCGGCTGCGCAGCACCGAGGCCGATGTCGTGGTCCTCGATCTCATGCTGCCGGGGATGGACGGGTTCGAGGTCTGCCGCCGAATTCGGAAACTCGGCGACCTGCCGATCATCATGCTCACCGCCCGCAACGACGACATGGACGTGGTGGCGGGCCTGGAGGCCGGCGCCGACGACTACGTGGTCAAGCCGGTGCAGGCCCGGGTGCTCGAGGCGCGTATCCGCGCGGTGCTCCGACGGACCGCTGGCGAGTCGCGGCGTACCGGTGGTGAGCGGGCCGGCCTGGAACAGCACGGCGCACTGGCCATCGACCGGGCTGCGCTGGTGGTCAGCAGGGACGGGACGCCGGTCAGTCTCGCGCCGACGGAGCTGCGCCTGCTACTGGAGCTTTCGCACACACCAGGCCAGGTGCTCAGCCGTCAGCAACTGCTGGAGGCTGTGTGGGAGCACGGGTATCTCGGTGACTCCCGACTTGTGGACGCGTGCGTCCAGCGGCTGCGCGCCAAGATCGAGGCCGACTCGTCGGCGCCGGTCTTCATTCAGACCGTGCGCGGTTTCGGATACCGGTTCGGCCCGCTGTGACACCGTGGCGCTGGGCCGGCACCCGAGTCCTGGGCCTGCGGGTCCGGCTGCTCCTGACCTTCGCGTTGCTGGGCGTGACCACCACGGCCGCCGTGGCCAGCGGCAGCTACATCCAGGCCCGGACCGTCATCCTCCAGCAGGCGCAGGACGCCGCGGTGATGTCGCTGACCGACCAACTCACGGAGGTCTACCCGATCGCCCAGCTCCCGCCGACCCAGGGCGAGCTCCAAAATCTTGCCCAGCGCCTCTCCGACCGGGAGGGCTTCGCGGTGGTCATCTACCGGGACATGCAGGTGCAGGGCGCCGATGGCCCCGACCCGCTCACCCGCGAGGTGCGCCAGGACGTCGGTGACGGTCGAATCGCCTGGCAACGTGTCTCAGTGGACGGAGAACCCAGGCTGCTCATCGGCACCCAGCTGAAGCTCGCCCGGCCCGACGGCACGTCCCGGCCGTCCGGGCTGGAGGTCTACTCGGTGCGTAGCCTCGCGCCTGAGCAGCAGAGCATCGACCGGCTCGCCAGCCTGGCGTGGCTTACCGGCGGGCTGTCCCTGATCCTCGCCGTCCTGTTGGCCCTGCTGGCGGCCCGTGGTGTGCTGCGACCCGTCCGCGACCTGGGCCTGGCGGCACGCCGTCTCGGCGAGGGCGACCTGAGCACCCGGCTGACGGTTCGGGGCGCCGACGAGTTGGCCGATGTGGCGCGGACCTTCAACGACACCGCGGGAACGCTGGAACGACAGGTCGGTGAGCTGCGGCGGATGGAGTCCGATGCCCGCCGCTTCGTGGCTGACGTCTCGCACGAACTCCGTACGCCTCTGGCGGCGATGACGGCGGTCACCGACGTGTTGGACGAGGAGGCGGAGCACCTGCCCGGGGACGCGGGCCGAGCCGCCCGCCTGGTCAGCCAGGAGACGCAGAACCTCACCCAACTGGTCAACGACCTCATCGAGGTCAGCAGGTTCGACTCTGGCGCCGCGCGTCTCGCCCTGGATGACGTGGACGTGGCCGCGGCGGTGACCGCGACCCTGCGGATCCGGGGTTGGCTCGATCGGGTACGAACGGAGCTGCCACCCCGAGTCGTGGCCCGGCTCGACCCCCGTCGGCTGGACGTCATCGTCGCCAACCTGGTCGGCAACGCCTTCCGGCACGGCGGGGAGCCGGTGTCCGTGCGACTGAGCGCCGATCCGGACTGGATCACCATCGAGGTCAGCGACCAGGGGCCGGGATTGGACCCGGAGGTGCTGCCGCACGTCTTCGACCGCTTCTACAAGGCCGACACCGCGCGAACCCGCTCCGAGGGCAGTGGCCTCGGCCTCGCCATCTCCTGGGAGAACGCGCGTCTGCACCGCCACGGCGAGCGGCGGGGGAGCCTCGTCGCGGGCAACAGCCCCGGTGGTGGCGCGGTGTTCACCCTCCGCCTTCCCAGGGACCCGGCGGACGCCGGAGGTGCCCGGTGACCGGCCGACGGGCGGGCCGCGCGCTGCTCGCCGGCGGGCTGCTCCTCACGCTGCTCGCGGCGGGCTGTGGGGTACGGCCCAGCGGCGTCATCACCGGTCGCCCCGCGGTCAGTGGCCCGGCGCAGGGCATCGTGCTCTACCTGCTCGCACAGGGCGAACTCGTGCTCGTCCTGCGCCCGTCAAAGGCGGACACCTCGCCTGCCAACGCGCTCGCCCAGCTCGCGGCCGGCCCGGACGAGAACGAACGCGGCCAGGGTTTCACAAGCGAGGTGCCGGCGGGGCTCGACCCGGTCACGGTGACGGCGGGCGCCGATCGGTCCACCGGCCTCACCGTGCGGACGACCAGTGCGGCACTGCCGTTGTCGTCGAACGCGGCCGACCAGATCATCTGCACGGTGGCCGACGCCGCGGCCCAGGTCGACCTGGGGGAGATCTTCCCCTCGGTCACCATCGTCGGGCCCGACGGCGCCCGACCGCCTCGGCCATGCCCCATCAAATGACCGGGCGGCGACCACCGCCTCACACCAGGTTGACCGTTCGTGCCTGCCGGGGCAACCCGCTGTAGCGGACGCCGTCCTGGTCGGCCAGCGCGCCCGCGATCAGGATGTCGATCAGGGTGGCGAACCCGAGGCCGGCCGTCTGCCAGATCTGCGGGAACTGCGACGCGGCGGTGAACCCGGGGAAGGTGTTGACCTCGTTCACGATGGGCTCGGGCGACCCCTCCGCGGGCAGGAAGAAATCGACCCGGAGGAGACCACGGCAGTCGAGGGCGTGGAAGGCGCGGATCGCGCGGTCCTGGAGCACCTCGGTGGTTGCCGCGTCGAGCGGGGCGGGGATCTGAAAGACCGCCCCGCCGTCGTACTTCGCGTCGTAGTCGAAGAAGCCGGCACCCGTCACCCGGATCTCCAGCGGCGGGCCGGCCTGCACCAGGCCGTCCGGGTGCTGGAGGACGGCCACGTCGATCTCGCGCCCCCGCGCCCCCTGTTCGACAAGCACCTTCGGGTCGACCTGGCGGGCCTGCTCCAGCGCGGCGGGAACTCCCGCCCAGTCGTTCACCTTGACGACGCCCAGGCTGGAACCGGCCCGAGCCGGCTTGACGAAGACCGGCAGTTCCAGCCGTCGCCGGTCGTCGGGCGACAGGTCCTCGCCGGCCCGCAGAGTCACCCCCGGGCTCACCCGCAGGCCCTCAGCGGCGAGCAGCCGCTTGGTGACACCCTTGTCCATGCCGGCGGCGCTGGCGAAGACACCGTTGCCGACGTACGGCACGCCGAGCCATTCCAGCAGCGACGCCACGGTGCCGTCCTCGCCGTACGGGCCGTGCAGGGCCGGGAACACCACATCCTGGGCGCGCAGGACACGCAGCGCCTGGGGGAGCGGCATCGGACGGCCGTCGACATGCCACCCGCCGTCGCGGTCGATGAGCACCTCGGTGACCTGGTACCGCTCACGGTCCAGGTTCGCGAGGATGCTCTCCGCCGAGCGGCAGGACACCTCGTGCTCGCCGCTCTGCCCGCCGTACAGCACTGCCAGTCGGGTTGTCATGAAATCCGTGCCCTTCCGTGGAGGTGGTCGCGGGCCACCCGGGGCCCGATGCCAGTCAAGATCTCGTGCGGGTTGGTGCCCGCCCAGCGGGCCCACTCGACGACCGTCGGTGGGGTCTGGTCACCTTCGGCGGGGCCGAACACCACGACCGGGTCACCGATCGTCACGGGGAGGTCCCCGACGTCGACCACGCACTGGTCCATGGCGATGCGCCCGACGATCGGGCACCGTCGGCCGCCGAGCCACACCTCGGCGCGGCCACCAGTGACACGAGGCAGCCCGTCGGCGTAGCCGAGCGGCAGCAGCGCCAGCGTGGTCGGCGCACCGGTGACGTGCTCGGGCCCGTAGGAGACGCCCGTGCCGGCGGGCACCCGCTTGACGTTGACCACGCTCGTACGCAGGGTCATCGCGGCATGCAGCCCGAACTCACCCGGACCGCTCGCGCCGAACGGGTCCACGCCGTACAGCGCGATCCCGATCCGGCAGAGGTCGAAGCGGGTCCGCGGTGCGGACAGCGCGGCCGCCGAGTTGGCCAGGTGCACCAGATCAGGGTCGAGGCCAGCCGAACGTGCGACTCGCAGCGCCTCCTCGAAGGTCGCCACCTGCCGGTCCAGCTCGGGGGTGCCCGGCATGTCCGCGTCGATGAGGTGGGACCACACCCCGCGCACCCGGATCACGCCCTCCCGTTCGTACTTGCGGGCCCAACCGACCAAATCGGGCCAATCGTCCCCGGCGGCCCCGTTGCGGGACAACCCGGTGTCCGCCTTGAGCTGCACCATCGCCGGTACGCCGAGCAGTTGGACCGCGTCGACGACGGCGTGCAGGTGCGTCGTCGTCGACACGCCGACGTCGACGCCAGCATTGATCAACTTACCGAAGTCGTCTTTCGGCCCGTGCAGCCAGCTCAACGTGGGCGCGGTCACACCCGCGTCGCGCAGGGCCAGCGCCTCCGCCGCCGAGGTCACCCCCAACCAGCTGGCGCCGGCGCGCAGCGCGGCACGGGCCACCTGCACCGCGCCGTGGCCGAACCCGTCCGCCTTCACCACCGCCATCAGGTCGGTGCCGGTGACCGATGTGATGGCCCGCACGTTGTTGGCGATCGCGTCAAGGTCGACCGCCGCCTCGGCCAGGGTGCTCATCCGGTGGCCTCCGCCCGTCGGGAGCCGGGGAGCGTGAACAGCCAGCGGGCGCGCACCGCCAACAGCCCGCGGTGGATGGCCAGGCTCAGGCCGATCACCAACCCGGTCAGCAGAACCGGATAACCGAGCACGATCAGGCCCTGAGCGGGCCGGTCCAACCCGGAAATCGGTACGAGCAACAGCCGGTGCAGCAGAGCCAGGACCGGCATGTGGATGACGTAGATCGGCAGTGTGATGCGGCCGAGCCTAGCCAGAGCACTGCCGAGAACCGGACACCGGGCCAGCCGGACTGCGGCGGTTATGCCGAAGATCACTGCCACGACGGAAACCGCCGGCCATACGCCGAACCATTGCTGGGCGCCGGCCACCGCCATCGCGACGAGCGCGAGGACGTAGGAGCCCGAGGTCAGCGCGAGACGGCGTCGGGTGGCGGTGGCCGCCCACGTGTGGATCTGCGGCCGCAGGTACAGGCCAGCGAGGAAGAAGATCAGGTTCTGGTAGAGGCCGGCGCGGTTGCCCGGTGTGTCGAGCAGGCCGGCGGCGGCGACGGCGGACAGCACCCCGGCGGGTACGAGGACCAGCGCCCGGGGCACCCGGCGGGTCGCCTTGGCGATGGTGAAGTACAGCGCCAGGGCGTACAGGTACCAGAGGTTGGACGGCGTGATGGTGAGTTGCTCCAGCAGGCCGACGGCCGAGGTGGCGCGGTCGGTCGGCAGCTCCGGGGCGGCGGCGAGGATCGCGGTGTGGATCAGCAGCCAGACGGCGTACAGGTAGAGGAACCCGGCGATTCGGCTCCGGGCGACGACCCGCCACGGCCGCTGAGCGGCGTTCGCCGCGAAGACGCCCGAAATGGTGAAGAACAGCGGCATCCGCAGCGGCAGGAACTGCTCACCCAGCGTTCCCCACAGCCCCGGCACCGGTACGCCGACGTGCCAGTCGAACTGTAGGTAGTCCTTGACGACAACGTGCCACCCGACGACGAGGATGATGCAGAAGCCCTTCGCGGCATCGGCCCATTCCGCCCGCTGGGACCGTTGCGCTGCGGGGGCGGATCCGGTCCGATACCTGTGGCGGAATCGGACACGCGGCGCGTCAGGTTCGTTTTCGATGGGCCGGGACTCGATGGATGACAGCTCGTGGATCACTCGCCAGAAGCTGCCAGCCGCATATCCGCGCGTGATCCACGAATTGTCATGAACCGGTAATGGACGGGTTCAGCCCTGACTCGCGGACCTCGCCGACCAGCGCGCCGTCGACACCGGCCGCCACTAGGCTCGATCCGGAGGTGCCGACATGAAGCTAGGGCTGCACTACTGGAGTTTCTCGATCCCCGCTGACCCGCCCGCGATCGCGCCGACCCTGGCGGAGACGGCGACCATCGCCGACCAGGCCGGCGTCGCTTCGTTCACGGTGATGGACCACTTCTTCCAGATGGAAGCGGTGGCCTCGGCCGAGGAGCCGATGCTGGAGGCCTACACGACGCTGGGCTATGTGGCGGCGAAGACTCAGCGGATGACACTGGGGGTGCTGGTCACCGGTGTGATGTACAGGTACCCGGGGTTGCTCGCCAAGACCGTGACGACCCTCGACGTGCTCTCCGGCGGGAGGGCTCGCCTCGGCATCGGCGCGTCCTGGTACGAGCGGGAGCAGCGCGGCCTCGGCGTGCCGGTGGTCCCGATGGCCGAGCGGTTCGAGCGGCTGGAGGAGACGCTGCGCATCTGCCTGCAGATGTGGGGCGACGACAACGGGCCGTTCGACGGGCGGCACTACCAGCTCACCGAGACGATCAACTCGCCGCAGCCGGTGAGCCGCCCGCGTCCGCCCATCATGATCGGCGGCGGCGGCGAGAAGAAGACCCTGCTGCTGGTGGCCCGGTATGCCGACGCCTGCAATCTGTTCGGCACCGACAAGGGCGCCGACGAGGTGGCCCGCAAACTGGATGTGCTGCGCGGGCACTGCGCCGCCGAGGGCCGTGACTACGACGCCATCGAGAAGACGGTGGTCGCCTCCCGGTCGCCACTGAACGACACCGACGGGTTCCTCGCCGAGGTGTCCGACTACGCCGCGCTCGGTGTGACCGAAGTGCAGGTCACGCCGGATCGGCACCCGGTGGAGTTCGCGTCTCGGCTCGGCGACGAGGTGCTGCCCCGGTTGGCCGATATCGGCTGATCCCTGCTGCGACGGTGCCGGCGGCTGCCCTCCCGGCGAAGCGGAGGACAGCCCTCGTCAGTGAGCGGTCGTGTCAGGCGACCGAGGCCGGGAACCGCTCCCACACCCGGTGTGCGGCCATCAACTGCTGCACCGCCGTGAGAGCCTCGGCACCGGAGCCGGCCGTCACGACGCCGGGGGTGCCGGCCACCCCGGCCTGTTCCAGCACGGTGACGCCGGCGCCCCAGGCACCGATGGCCTTGGCGTGCCGCCAGCACTCCTCGACGAGGAGCAGCACGCGGGGATCCACGGCTGCCGGGCCCGCCTTACCCGCCTTCGCGTCGCGTGCCGGGACAGCATCCGGTGCGGGGGCCGGCGCTCCGGCCAGCAGGACCGCGTCGAACTCGACCGACCGGCCGGTGGCGAAGGTGCGCTGCACCGGCAGGTCCGCCACCAGGCCACCGTGCGGGGCGATCAGCAGCGGCACCATGCCGGCGTCGAACACGGCCCGCCGGACCTCGTCGACGCCATCGAGGTCGCCGTCGGGGTCGACGACGATCCCGACCGAACGGCCGTCACTCGGCCACTCCCGGCCGACCTGCGACAGCGCCGGGCTGGGCGTGACGTCGGCCAGCGGCACGGTCGGCTGCGGCGCGGGCAGGCCCAGACCGGTGGCGACCTGCTCGCAGAGCACCGGGTCGATGTTGGCGAGGCTCTGCAACTGACGTTCCTTGATCGCCTGGTGGTAGCACTTGCCGAGCTCGAAGGTGTAAGCCCGGATGATGTGCTCCTTCTCGACCGGCGACATGCTCTGCCAGAACAGGCGCGCCTGGCTGTAGTGGTCGTCGAACGAGGCCGGGTTCGCCCGTACCTTCGGTGCCTGCGCGACAGTTACCGGCACGTCGAGGAACGCCTGCTCGGCGTCACCGGCGGGGAACGGGTTGCCGCCGTCGAGCGAGTTCGGCCGGTACGGGGCGACGCCCGCGTGCACGGCGTGCTGGTGGAAGCCGTCGCGCAGCATGTCGTTCACCGCCGCATGCGGGCGGTTGATCGGAATCTGCGAGAAGTTGGGCCCGCCCAGGCGGGTGAGCTGCGTGTCGACGTACGAGAAGAGTCGGCCCTGCAACAGCGGGTCGTTGGTGACGTCGATGCCCGGCGGAAGGTGACCGAGGTGGAAGGCGACCTGTTCGGTCTCGGCGAAGAAGTTCGTCGGCGTCCGGTTGAGGACCAGCTTCCCGATGGGCTGCACCTCCGCCAACTCCTCCGGCACGATCTTCGTCGGGTCCAGTAGGTCGATATCGGCGAAGGTCTCCTCCGGGGTGTCGGGCAGGACCTGGATGCCGAGCTCCCACTCGGGGTACGCGCCGGCCTCGATGGCGTCGTAGAGGTCGCGGCGGTGGAAGTCCGGGTCCATCCCGCTGAGCATCTGGGCCTCCTCCCAGGTCAGGGAGTGCACACCCAGTTTCGGCTTCCAGTGGAACTTGGCGAGCACCGTCTTTCCGGCCTCGTTGACGAGGCGGAAGGTGTGCACACCAAAGCCCTCCATCGTCCGGTACGAACGCGGAATGCCCCGGTCGGACATGTTCCAGATGGTGTGGTGCTGTGCCTCGGTGTGCAGCGACACGAAGTCCCAGAAGGTGTCGTGGGCGCTCTGTGCCTGTGGGATCTCCCGATCGGGGTGCGGTTTGCCGGCGTGGATGATGTCGGGAAACTTGATGGCGTCCTGGATGAAGAACACCGGCATGTTGTTGCCGACCAGGTCGAACGTGCCCTCGTCGGTGTAGAACTTCGTCGCAAAACCGCGGGTGTCGCGGACCGTGTCGGCCGAGCCGCGCGAGCCGAGCACGGTGGAGAACCGCACGAAGACGTCGGTCTCCCGCCCCTTCTTGAGGAAGCCGGCCCTGGTGACCGCCTCCGCGGTGCCGTAGGCGGTGAACACGCCGTGGGCACCGGCGCCGCGGGCGTGCACCACGCGCTCCGGAATCCGTTCGTGATCGAAATGGGTGATCTTCTCGCGCAGGTGGTGGTCCTGCAGCAGCACCGGGCCGCGTGGGCCGGCCTTGAGCGAGTGGTCCGTGTCGCGCAGCCGTGCGCCCTGCGCGGTCGTGAGGTAGGCACCCTGCTGACCGTTCGCGGTCGTCGGCGCGCCGGTCTCGGCACCGGTCGGCGTACGCGTCTGTGGTGCCCCCTGTTCCGGCTTCGGCGGCAGCGGATCGTGCGGTGTCGTCGGCTCCTCGACGGGCGGCGGCGCGCTACCGGGTGCGCCGGGGACATCCGGAGTCAGTGCGTCGGCGATCTTGCCGGAGGCTGTCTTCACGGCGTTCTTGACCGCCTCGGCGGGCTTGCTTGAATCCACTGAACGAACCTCTCCGTGGAGCGTGTGCGAGCGGGCGTTTGCCCTGCTACCCCTGGTCAGAGGGTCGAAACACAACCGATCCGAGGCATCCGTCGCCGGGACTGGTGATTTCACCGATGCGTGGATCGGCGGAGAGGCCAAAACTGACGTACGTCGATATCCCTCGACTTTAGGGAGTGCCCGACGTGTCGTCACCAACCACCACCCGTCCCCGTTCCGTGGCCGCCCGGCTCGCGGTGGCCGCCACCCTCGTCGCCGGTGTCGTCCTGACCGGACCGACCGGCGCGGCGCAGGCCGCGGGCCCGTACGAGCGGGGCCCCGCCCCGACCACCGCGATCCTGGAGGCCAGTCGCGGCCCGTTCGCCACGTCCTCGCAGAGCGTGTCGTCGCTGAGCGTCACCGGCTTCGGCGGCGGCGTCATCTACTACCCGACCAGCACCAGCGAGGGCACCTTCGGGGCCATCGCCATCTCGCCCGGCTACACCGCCGCCTGGTCCAGCATCAGCTGGCTCGGGCCACGAATCGCCTCGCACGGTTTCGTGGTGATCGGCATCGAGACCAACAGTCGCCTGGACCAGCCGGACAGCCGGGGTCGGCAACTGCTCGCCGCCCTCGACTACCTGACCCAGCGCAGCTCGGTGCGTACCCGGATCGACAGCAGCCGACTGGCGGTGGCCGGCCACTCGATGGGTGGCGGGGGCAGCCTGGAGGCGGCCTCGTCGCGGCCGTCCTTGCAGGCCGCGGTGCCGCTCGCACCGTGGAACACGGACAAGAGCTGGTCCGAGCTGCAGGTGCCCACGCTGATCATCGGCGGCGAGAGCGACACCGTCGCGCCGGTCTCGTCGCACTCGGTGCCGTTCTACAACAGCATTCCGGCCTCCGCCGAGAAGGCGTACCTGGAGCTGAACGGGGCGAGCCACTTCTTCCCGCAGACGACGAACACGCCGACCGCCCGGCAGATGGTGGCCTGGCTGAAGCGGTTCGTCGACGACGACACCCGCTACGAGCAGTTCCTCTGCCCGGGCCCGAGCGGCTCGCAGATCGAGGAGTATCGCAACACCTGCCCCAGCTCCTGACCGTGGTCGAAGGGGCGGTCGCCGGTGGCGATCGCCCCTTCCGCGTGTGGACTGTGGTGGCATCGAAGGTCTTGACGCGATACCCGAGAAACGTACACTGCGAGTGTAAATAACACCCGCCACCACAGAGGGATGGGTGATGGAGCGCGGCCTCGAATTGCACCACATCGGCGTCCGTTTCGGCGGCCTCACCGCCCTCGACGACGTCGCACTGCAGGTGCCACCCAACCGGGTGGTGGGCGTGATCGGGCCCAACGGCGCCGGCAAGACCACGCTGTTCAACGTGATCTGCGGCTTCGTCGCGCCGGAGACGGGTTCGCTCACCCTCGACGGCCGGCCTCTGCGGCCACGACCGCACCAGCTGACCCGGCTCGGCATCGCCCGGACCCTGCAGGGCACCGGGCTCTTCGCCGGGCTCACCGTGCTGGAGAACGTGATGACCGGCGCGTCACACACCGCCCGCGCGGGCTTCGTTTCGGCGCTGTTCGGGCTTCCGGCCAGCGACCGCGACGAGCGCCGGCTACGTCGGCACGCCCTAGCCATCCTCGACGACCTGGGGATCGCCGAACACGCCGAGGCCGCCCCGACCACACTGCCTTTCGCCGTACGCCAGCGGGTCGCCCTGGCCCGCGCGCTCGCCGCCCGGCCCCGGCTGCTCCTTCTCGACGAGCCCGCCGGTGGCCTCGGCGGCGACGACATCGCCGAGCTGGCTGAGCTGGTTCGCCAGCTGCCCCGGCGCGACACCGATCCCTGTGCCGTGCTCCTGGTCGAGCACCACATGGACCTGGTGATGGCCGTCTGCGACGAGATCGTGGTCCTCGACTTCGGCCGGGTGATCGCCGCGGGCACCCCGGACGCGATCCGCGGCGACCCGGCGGTGACCGACGCCTACCTGGGTGCCGCTGTCGAGGAAGCCGCATGAGCGCGCCGGATCTGCTCGTCGTGCGCGGTCTGGTCGCTGGTTACGGCGCCGCGCCCGTGCTGCAGGCCATCGACCTCTCCGTCCCGGCCGGCACGATCGCCGCTGTCGTCGGCGCCAACGGCGCCGGCAAGACAACCCTGCTGCGCGCGCTCTCCGGCATGATCCGCCCGGCGGCCGGCCAGGTGCTCCTCGCCGGCGACGACCTCCGGGGTACGCCCGTGGAGCAGCTCGTCCGGCGCGGCATGGCGCACGTGCCGGAGGGGCGGGGCGTGATCAGCGAGCTGACGGTCGACGAGAACCTGCGGCTCGGCGGGTTGTGGCGGCGCGACCGGGCCGATGCCAGTCGTGCCCTCGACGAGGTCTACCAGCTCTTCGAGCCTCTTGCCCGACGTCGGCGGCACCTCGGCCACCAGCTCTCCGGCGGTGAGCGGCAGATGCTCGCGCTCGGCCGGGCTCTGGTCGGCCGACCCCGCCTGCTGCTGCTCGATGAGCCGTCGCTCGGCCTGGCGCCGCGGGTCGTCGCCCGGACCATGGCCCTGCTCCGCCAGCTGCGCGACAGCACCGGCCTGACCGTGTTGCTGGTCGAGCAGAACGTCCGCAGCGCACTCGCCGTCGCCGACCAGGGTGTGGTGATGTCCCTCGGCCGGGTGGTGGTCGCCGCCCCGGCGGCGAAGCTACGGGACGACGTCGACCTGCGCCATGCGTACCTCGGTTTCTGACCACCACCCCGTCCCCTGAAGGGAGGACTCTTGGACCGCTTCGTCTTCCTTACCATCGACGGCCTGTCCCGGGGCGCGGTGTACGCCGCGTTCGCGCTGGCCCTGGTGCTCATCTGGCGGGCGGCTCGGGTCGTCAACTTCGCCCAGGGGGCGATGGCCGTCGCCGCCGCGTACGTCGCCTACACCGTCTCGACCACGACCGGCTCCTACTGGTTGGGCTTCGCGGTCGCGATCGTCGCCGGCCTGCTGCTCGGCGCGCTGGTGGACCGCGTCGTGATGCGGCACGTCGACCATGCCTCGCCACTCAACCCCGTGATCGTCGCGCTCGGTCTGGTGCTGTTGATCCAGGCGGTGCTGGGCATGGTGTACGGCAACGAGTTCCGCCCCGCAGAGGCGCCGTTCAGTCGGTCCGCACTCACCGTCGGCGGGGTCGCCGTGCTGTCGCCGTACGACCTGTTCGTCTTCGCCACGATCGGCGTGGTGGTGAGCGGCCTGGCCTGGATGTTCGCCCGTACCCCGGTCGGGTTGCGGATGCGCGCGGCGGCCTTCGCCCCCGAGGTGTCCCGGCTGCTCGGGGTCAACGTCGGTGGCATGTTGACACTCGGCTGGGCACTCGCCTCCGGGGTGGGCGCGCTGGCCGCCATGCTGGTCATGCCGACCGAGCTGGGTCTGCATCCGCACGCGATGGACCTGGTGTTCGTCTCGGCGTTCACGGCGGCGGTGGTCGGCGGCCTGGACAGTCCACCGGGGGCGGTGGTCGGCGGCCTGGTGGTGGGTCTGCTGCTCTCCTACGTGAGCGGCTACGCCGGCAGCGACCTCACACCGCTCGCGGTGCTGGTCGGGCTGTTGGCGGTGCTGCTGGTCCGGCCCGGCGGGCTGTTCGCCCCGGTCGCGGCGAGGCGGGTGTGAGCGCCACGAGGGCGGCTCTGCCGCCGAAGCGCCGGCCGGTCGACGCCGCTGACCGACCGGCCGACCGGCAACGCGGATCCACTCTGCTGCGCCACCTCGCCGTTGTGCTCGCCGCCGGGTTGCTGCTGGTGGCGGTCAGCTACGCCGTCGAGCCGTTCCGCAACTTCCAGCTCGCCACGGTGGCCGCCTACCTCTGTGCGACAGCCGGGCTGACCGTCCTCACCGGGCTCAACGGTCAACTGTCGCTCGGGCACGGCGCGTTGATGGCCACCGGGGCGTACACCGTGGCTCTGTGTCAGAACGCCTTCGCCGACCGGGGGATGACCGGCGGCTGGCTGTTGCCGCTCTCGCTGGGCGCGGCGATCGTCAGCACGGTCGTGGTCGGCGCGGTGGTCGGTGTGGCGGCCGCCCGGCTACGCGGCCCCTACCTGGCCGGGGTCACCCTCGCCGTGGCCATCGTCGTGCCGGCGTTGGCCGTCACCTTCGACGGCGTGTTCAACGGCGAGCAGGGGCTGTCGGTGCCGGTGGAGCCGCCGCCGCTGTCGCTCGGCCCGTACTTCCCGTACGAGCGGTGGCAGCTCTGGCTCACCGGCGCGGCCACCCTGCTCGCCCTGCTGCTGCTGGCGAACCTGATCCGCAGCCGGTACGGGCGCTCCTTCCGGGCGGTCCGCGACGACGAGGTGGCGGCCCGCCTCGCCGGTATCCACGTGGCCCGCACCCAGGTCCTCGCATTCGTGGTCAGCGCCGCCACCGCCGGGCTCGGCGGGGCGTTGCTGGCGGTCCTCGCGCAGAGCGTCTCCCCTGGGGCGTTCTCGCTGACCCTGTCGCTGTTCCTGCTGATGGCCGTGGTGATCGGAGGTCTCGGCCGGCTCACCGGCGCGCTGTGGGGGGCCGTCCTGCTGGTCGCGCTGCCCGACCTCACCCACTCGGTGACCGAGCTGTTCACGCTCTCGCCCGCGGTGGCGCAGCGGCTGGAGGGAAACCTGCCGCTGGCGATCTTCGGGCTCACGCTGATCGTCGTCATGATCGCCGCTCCCGGCGGCGTGCAGGGCCTGCTGTCTCGTCTCGGCCGGCGGCTGCGGGCCCGGCGCTCCTGACGCTGTCCCAGTCTGGCCTCGGCCGGGCGCTCCACCACCGCACCGTTTCACCACCACACCGTTCCCGAATGAACCGGACCGAGAGAGGTCGGTGTCACCCATGCACCGTATGGCACAACGCGGTCTCGCGATCGCCAGCACCATCGCATTGTTGGTCACCGCCGCCGGTTGCAGCGGTGACGACGGCTCCGGTCCCGGCGGGGCGTCGGTGCCGGGCGTCACCGACACCGAGATCGTCGTCGGCACCCACATGCCACTCACCGGGCCGGCCTCGGCCGGCTACTCGAAGATCGCGCCGGCGACGAAGGCGTACTTCGACTACGTCAACGCCAACGGCGGTGTGCATGGTCGAAAGATCACTTACAAGATCATGGACGACGGCTACAACCCGGCGAACACGCAGCAGGTGGTCCGTCAGCTCGTCCTGCAGGACAAGGTCTTCGCCGTCCTCAACGGCCTCGGGACGCCGACGCACACCGGGGTGCTCGACTTCCTCAAGAGCAATCGGGTGCCCGACCTCTTCGTCGCCTCCGGCAGCCGCAGTTGGGACCAGCCGGACAAGTATCCCGGCACGTTCGGGTTCAACCCGGACTACACGGTCGAGGGCAAGATCCTCGCCAACTACGCGAAGGCGAACCTGGCCGGCCAGAAGGTCTGCTTCCTCGGCCAGGACGACGACTTCGGCCGGGACAGTTTGGCCGGCGTGGAGAAGGTGCTCGGCGCCGGGGCGGTGGCGGTCAAGCAGACCTACGTCACCAGCAACACCAACGTCGCTCCGCAGATCGGCGCGTTCAAGGCAGCCGGATGCCAGGTTGTCATGCTCGCCACCGTTCCCGGCTTCACCGCGCTCTCCATCGGCACCGCCGCGCGGCTGGGCTTCAAGCCACAGTGGTTGGTCTCCAACGTCGGCGCCGACCACCCGACCCTCGCCAAGCAGCTCGGCGAGGCCGCCCCGCTGTTGGAGGGCATGGTCGGCACCAACTACCTACCGATGCAGAACGACACAGCGAACCCGTGGATCCAGCTCTTCACGAAGATCAACAAGGAGCACAACGGGGACGCGCCGTTCGACGGCAACACCGTCTACGGCATGTCGGTCGGCTACCTCTTCGTGCAGACGTTGCTCGCCGCCGGCAAGAACCTCACCCGGGAGAAGGTGCTGGAAGCCGTGCAGAAGGGCGGCTTCCAGGGCCCCGGGCTGGTGCCGCTGCGCTTCTCCGACAAGGACCACTCCGGGTACGGCGGGCAGCGGCTGAGCAAGGTGAGCGGGGGAGTGCAGAGCTACTTCGGCCCAGCGTACGAGACCGACGAGGCAGACGGGCCGGTCAACGAGTACACGGCCACGCCAGCCGCACCACCAGCAAACGGAGTGCCCACCGCCTCCTGAGGCCCCTACCTACTCCGCGATCTTGCACTTTCTGTCCCGACATAAGGGGTATCCCACCCATGTCGACAACCGAAAGTGCAAGATCGGCGCGACCATCGAGCTAGCGTGCTGGGTGTCCGGCCGGGCGTGACTACGCCTGGCCGGACGGTTGTGCCGCTCCGCGGTCGTGTCTGTGGGGCGTTGACCGGCACCGATCTGCCCTCCTACTATTTGCACCGTGAATGCAGATTCGGGTCGGCTCGTGGATCGTGTCGCCATCGTCACCGGTGCCAGACGAGGCATCGGCCTGGCCATCGCCCAACGCCTCGTCGCCGAAGGCGCCCGGGTCGGTCTGACCGCCCGACGGCCCGAGGCGCTGGCCGAAGCGGTCGCCGCCCTGGGCGGGCCGGAGTACGCCCTGGCGGTGCCGGGCCGCTCCGACGACCCCGAGCACCGAGCCGCCGCCGTGCAGCAGGTCAGCGCGGCCTTCGGCCCGGTGGACCTCCTGGTCAACCGGCCGGGCCGGGTGACGACGCTGATGGTCGGTCCGGGGCCGCTGATCACCGCCTGTCTAGACTCGGCGGTGCGTCGGGGGACGCCATGGGGGTGAAGGGGCGGGGGCGGATGGACGGGGTCGAGGTCGTGGGTCGGGTCGACGGGCGGACCGCCAGGGCCGAGCGCACCCGTGCGGCCATCGTCGAGGCGCATCTCGCACTGATCTCCGAGGGTGACCTCCGCCCGACTGGTGAACGCATCGCCGAACGGGCCGGCATCTCGCTGCGGACGCTCTGGACCAACTTCAAGGACATGGAGACGCTCTTCGAGGCGAGCGGCGCGGAGGTGCTCCGCCAGCAGGACGCCGCCTACCGCCCGATCTCACCGGGGCTGCCGCTGGCCAAGCGGGTCGACGCGTACTGCCGGCAACGGGCCCGGCTGCTCCAGTTGATCGCACCGTCGGCGCGGGCCGCCCAGATGCGGGAGCCGGTCTCCGACCAGCTGCATCGCAACCGCCTCAAGCACATCGACCGGGTGCGCGACGAGGTCGAGGAACTCTTCGCCGTCGAGCTGACCCAGGCCGGCCAGGGGCGGGAACAACTGCTCAACGCCCTCGTGGCCGCGAGCATGTGGCCGGCCTGGTCGATGCTGCGTTACGGCCTCGGGCTCGGCGTGGACCAGGCCCGCGCGGTGCTGACCCGCACGGTGGGCGCCCTGCTGGCCGAGGTCGCAGCCGACTGACGCCGGACTCAGTCGGGCGGGCTCTCCCCGGTGAGTCCGTCCACCGACTCCCGGATGAGGTCGGCGTGGCCAACGTGTCGCGCGTACTCCTCGATGAGGGTGAGCAGGATGTATCGCAGGGTCGGTGACTCGCCCCGGGAGTTGGTGAACTTTCCCAACTGCTCCAGGCCGCCGTCGACCAGCGCTTCTGCGACGACCGACCGTGATTTGGTCACGGCTGATCGCCATTGGGCCACCAACTGCTCGGGCGACTCCTCGGCGGCGGTACGCCAGTCCCAGTCGGGGTCGGCGTCCCAGTCGACCACGTTCCACGGTGGGCCCGCCTCGCGCCCCAGCAGCCAGGAGGCAAAGATGTCGTCCTCGACGTGGGCCATGTGCTTGAGCAGCCCGCCCAGGGTCATCGACGATGGGGCGAGCTGTGCCCGTAGGCCCTCCGCGTCCAGTTCCCCGCATTTCCACGCCAACGTCGCGCGCTGCCGCTCGAGGAAGCCCAGAAGGGTGGCGGCCTCATCGGCCGCGAGGAGAGGCTTGGCGGTGATCTGCTCGTCGACCTCGGTCATGGCGGTAAACCTACCGACCGCCCTACCGACTTCGACCCCGTGCGCCTGCCGCTGCTGTCGCGTGGCAGGGAGAGAGCGCCTCTTTCCATTCGGTTACCGATGAGTGACACTGGCAAGCATGGTTACTGCATCAAGAGTGCAATTAACCGTGCTGCGTGGTCGGGACGATGAGTGGCAGGCTGTCCGGAGCTTGCTCGACGGCGTAGCCGCAGGCGGTGGTGCCCTGCTGCTGGACGGCGAGCCGGGCTCGGGCCGAACCGCGTTGGTCGGCCACGCCCACCGGTACGCCGAGGGCTGCACCGTGCTCGCCGCAAGCGGACTGGCCGAGGAGGCCGCGTTGCCGTACGCGGGTCTGCAGCGGCTGCTCGACCCCGTGCTCCACCGTGCCGTCGCCCTGCCAACACAGCAGCGCAACCTGCTACGGCGTGCGCTCGACGGTGAGACCTGCCCGGCCGACCGCCAGCTGACGCTCTCCATGGCGGTGCTCGGGTTGCTCGCCGCCGCTGCCCGGGACCGTCCGCTGCTCGCCACCATGGACGACGTCGACCGGGGCGACCGGCAGACCGCGCAGGTGCTGGCCTTCGTGGCCCGCCGACTGCGGCACCTACCGGTCGCAGTCCTGCTCACCGCGGACGTCACCGTCACGGTCGACGGGATACCAGCGCACCGACTCCGGCCACTGAACGCGCGGGACAGCGTCGCCGTCCTCACCGACCGGCTGCCCGAGCGGCCCGCCGCGTCGGTCCTGACCGCGCTGGCAGCGACTGGTGGCGGCAACCCGCAAGCGCTTGTGGACCTGGCCGACGTGCTCAGTCCGGCACAGTGGCGAGGGGAGGAGGCACTGCCCGCCGCGCCGCCAGCGGACGGTGCACTTGGCCGCGCGTACCGGGCCCGTCTGGACCGGTTGCCGCAGGACACCCGGCGGATGCTGCTGCTCGCCGCGCTCGACGAGGCCGGCGAGCCGGGCACCCTGATCCGGGCCGCGAAAACGGCCGGCATCGAGTTCGAGGCGCTCGCCCCGGCGGAGCTCGCCGGCCTGGTCCGCGTCGAGCCGCAGGGCGTCACCTTCCCCCAGCCGTTGGTTCGCACGATGATCGCGGCCAGTGCGCCACTCGCCGAGCGCCGCCCAGCACATCGGCTGCTCGCCGGGGTGCTGGTCGCGGATGGGCAGCGGTTGCGCCGGGCCATGCACCTCGCTGCCGCGACTGCGGGTGCCGACCCGGCCCTCGCCGCTGAGCTGGAAGAAGCGGCGGCTGGTGGAGTCGGTGGCTGGGCCGCAGCCTCGGCGGCGCTGCGGTGGGCCGCAGAACTCAGCGATCATCCCGCCCAGACAGCTGCCCGCCTGCTGGCCGCCGCCCGTTATGCCTGGGCTGGGGGTCAACCCGACGTGGCCCGGCTGCTGCTCGACCGCCTGCGCTCGGTGTCCACCGACCCGGTCGTCAGGGGCCGCGCCGACCTGCTGCGCGGTGAGTTGGAGCTGCGGTGCGGCGTCGCGTCCGGCGCGTCGGCCACGCTGCTGACCGCCGCCACAGCGGTGGCCGGCACCGATCGCGCCCTGGCGTTGTCCGGGCTGGTACGAGCCGGCGAGGCGGTGTGCTTCGCCGGCGACCAGTACCGGTACGCCGAGGTCGGCCGCCGGGCGTTGACGTTGCGGCGACCGACCGACCCACCGGCCATGGAGCTGATGGGCTGTCTGGTCGCCGGGGTGGCGGCGACCCTGCGGGGCGACCACGAGCGGGCCGGCCCCGCGTTGCGTCGCGCCGTCGTGCTGGGCGGCCGGTTGACCGGGTCGGCGCTGACCCCCACCGCGCTGACCCGCGCGGCGGCGGCCGGCCTGGTGGTTGCCGTCGACGGCGCGGCGCACCGGCTCGCCGAGCGTGCCGTCGGGTTGGCCCGCGAGCGGGGCGAACTGTCGGTGCTGTCCCGGGCGCTGGAGTTGCGGGCGGTCGCCGAGTACTGGCTGGGCCGGCACGAGGCGGCGGCGGAGACCTCCCGCGACGGGCTACGGGTCGCCCGTGCCTCGGGTCAGGTCAACTGCGCCAACGTTCATCTGGGCCTGCTCGCCGTGCTCGCCGCGATCCGGGCCGACCGCGACACCAGCCTGCGGCAGCTCCGTGAAATCGGTGAGTCGCCGACACCGGGCAGCCGTCCGCACGCGCTCGCCGGGTGGGCGCTGGCGGTGCTCGACCTCATCGACGGACGGCACGCCGAGGCCGCGGACCGACTGGCGTCGCTGGCCCGGCTCGGCACCGGTCGAGGTCAGGTCCTCGTGCAGGTGATGGCGACCCCGTACCTGGTGGAGGCGGCGGCGCACCTTGCGCACCGACCGGCGGCAACGGCCGCCCTCGCCGTCTTCGACAGGTGGGCCAGCGGCACCGCGAGCCCGTTGCGCCGGGCCCTGTCCGCCCGTTGCCACGCGCTGCTCGCACCGCGGGGCGGCGCCGAGGCAGAGCGAGATTTCCAGACCGCGTTGCGGCTGCACCCGACGGAGGCCGGCACGTTCGAGCGGGCCCGCACCGAGCTGCTCTTCGGTCAGGAGTTGCGCCGCAGCCGACGCCCTCGCGATGCGCGTACGCACCTGCACCAGGCCCGCGAGATGTTCAGCCTGCTCGGCGTGGCGTGCTGGGCTGAGCAGGCCACCACGGAGCTGCGGGCAGCCGGGGAGTCGGTCGGTCCGCCGGACCGGCCGGCGGCGCGGCTGCTGACCGGCCAGCAACTGCGGATCGCCGAGCTGGTCGCTGAGGGTGCCACCAACCGGGAGATCGCCGCCCGGATGTTCCTGTCCACTCGTACGGTCGACCACCACCTGCGCAACGTGTTCCACCGGCTTGGCATTCGCTCGCGCACCGAGCTGGCCCGCGCGTTCGCCACCGAGCGACACGCCGGCCTGACGTCCGACCGGTGACCGAGGGGCCGGTGACCGTCCGCTCTGGACGACGTAAACTATCACCGCTAGTTTAAGGGCCATGGAGCTGAGTCTCTCCGCCGAGCAGGCGGCGGTCCGCCAGTTGGCCGCCGAGTTCGCCGACCGGGAGTTGTTGCCGCACGCCGCCGTCTGGGACCGGCGCGAGTCGGTGGATCCGGCCATCGTCACCGTGCTCGGCGACCTGGGTTTCCTGGGGCTGACCATCGCCGAGGCCGACGGGGGTTCCGGCGGCGACCACCTCGCGTACTGCCTGGTCCTCGAAGAGCTCGGCCGGGGCGACTCGGCGGTACGCGGCATCGTCTCGGTCTCACTCGGCCTGGTCGCGAAGTCGATCGCCGCCCACGGGACGGCCCCGCAGCGGGCCGAGTGGCTGCCCCGACTCTGCGCCGGCACCGCACTCGGCTGCTTCGCCTTGACCGAGCCGGACAGCGGCTCGGACGCGGCAGCGCTGCGCACCCGCGCGGTCCGCGACGGCACCGACTGGCTGATCACCGGCACGAAGACGTTCATCACCAACGGCACCACTGCCGACGTCGCGCTGGTCTTCGCCCGCACCGGCGGCCCTGGACACCGTGGCATCACCGCGTTCCTGGTGCCCACCGACAGCCCGGGGCTGACCCGACGGGAGATCCACGGCAAGCTGGGCCTGCGCGGTCAGGCCACCGGCGAGCTGCGTTTCGACGAGGTACGCGTGCCCGACGCCAACCGCCTCGGCGCCGAGGGTGCCGGTTTCCGACTGGCTCTGGCGACCCTCGCCAAGGGCCGGATGTCGGTGGCCGCCGGCTGTGTCGGCATCGCCCAGGGCTGCCTCGACGCCGCGGTCGGCTACGCCGGGCAGCGGACCCAGTTCGGCAAGCCGATCGCCGGCCACCAGCTCGTCCAACAACTGCTCGCCGCCATCGCGGTGGACACCGCCGCCGCCCGGCTGCTGGTGTGGCAGGTGGCCGACCTGATCGACCGCGACCAGCCGTTCGCGACCGAGGCGTCGATGGCCAAGCTCTTCGCCAGCGAGGCCGCGGTCCGCTCGGCCAACAACGCGGTCCAGGTCTTCGGTGGGTACGGCTACACCGACGAATACCCGGTCGGCAAGTACCTGCGTGACGCCCGGGTCGCCACCCTCTATGAGGGCACCAGCCAGATCCAGCAACTCCTCATCGGACGCGCGCTCACCGGCGTCAACGCCTTCTAGTCGCAGGGAGACCTGGCATGAGAGTCTTCAGCTCGTTCGAGGAATTGGCCGCGGCGGTAGGGGAAATCCTCGGGCCCGGCCCGTGGCAGCGTATCGAGCAGAGCCGCGTCGACCTCTTCGCCGACGCCACCGACGACCACCAGTGGATCCATCTCGACCCCACCCGGGCTGCGGCGGGGCCGTTCGGCGCGACGATCGCCCACGGATATCTGACGCTGTCGCTGCTGCCGGCGCTGGCCGGCAGGCTCTACCGGGTCGAGGGAGTGGCGATGGGGGTCAACTACGGGCTGAACAGGGTGCGCTTCCCTGCCCCGGTGCGGGTTGGCACCTCCGTACGGGCCACCGCCACCATCGCCGAGGTGTCCCCGGTGATCGGCGGCGTGCAGCTGGTCGCGGCGGTCACCGTCGAGAGCGACAGCGGCGGCAAGCCCGTCTGCGTAGCCGAGACCGTCAGCCGGCTCTACGGAGCCACGAGTCGTTGACCGCCTAGCTCGTCCGTGTGCCGATCGGGGTGTCGCACCAGCGAGTGCGCGTTGCGGAAGAAGTTCCGGAATTTGCGGCATCTGGCTCCCTCAGGCCGTCCGTGGTTGAGGCTTGGCAGCGTCACTGTCCTGCGGCACCGGGTGCCACCTGGGCAGCCGTCTCTTGTGATGACGAATCATCCGAGCCACGTCCCGTAAACTTCCGGAAATTCTTGCTCGTCGATGAGCGGCGCTGACATACTCCACATCCACCGGAGTCAATGACCAGGGGGGCGCCTCTTCCCGGGCGCCTTCTCGTGCGCGGTCCCGACCCCGAGACCCCACCACCGCCGGGGCGGTGCGTCAGATGCCCCACCCCGGGCCCACGGAAGGAAAAGACATGATCGAGAGGTGCCACGGGGACGCCCGCCCACAAACGGGCCCCCGAGCGCGTACGGCGATCGTCCTCGCCGCCGCGGCTCTGCTCGCCGCAACCAGCGCCGCGTTCCTGCCGGGCACCGCGTCCGCCGGCACTACGCTGGGTGCGTCCGCCGCCGAGAAGGGTCGCTATTTCGGTACGGCGGTAGCGGCGTACAAGTTGAACGACAGTGCGTACACGACGATTTTGAACCGTGAGTTCAACATGGTCACGCCTGAGAACGAGATGAAGATCGACGCGACCGAGCCGCAGCAGAATCAGTTCAGTTACGGCTCGGCCGATCAGATCGTCAACCATGCGCGTAGTCGTGGGATGAGCGTGCGGGGTCACACGTTGGCGTGGCATTCGCAGCAGCCGGGCTGGATGCAGAACATGAGCGGCAGCGCGTTGCGGCAGGCGATGCTGAATCACGTGACGCAGGTGGCCACGCACTTTCGGGGTCAGGTGGTGGCGTGGGATGTGGTGAACGAGGCGTTCGCTGATGGTAGTTCGGGTGCTCGGCGTGACTCGAATTTGCAGCGGACGGGTAGTGATTGGATCGAGGCGGCGTTCCGGGCCGCGGATGCTGCGGATCCGGGTGCGAAGCTGTGCTACAACGACTACAACACGGACAACTGGACGCACGCGAAGACGCAGGCCGTGTACAACATGGTTCGGGATTTCAAGTCTCGTGGTGTGCCGATCGATTGTGTGGGTTTCCAGTCGCACTTCAACAATGATTCGCCGTATGTGAGTAACTACCGCACCACGTTGTCGAGTTTCGCGGCGTTGGGTGTGGATGTGCAGGTCACCGAGTTGGATATTCAGGGCGCGTCGGCGACCACGTACCGCAGTGTGGTGGAGGATTGCCTGGCGGTGGCGCGGTGCAACGGGATCACGGTGTGGGGTATCCGCGACAGTGATTCGTGGCGGGCCTCGCAGACCCCGTTGCTGTTCAACAGCAACGGTTCCAAGAAGCCGGCGTACGACGCGGTCCTCGCTGCGTTGAACAACGGCACCACGCCACCGACGACCACGCCACCGACCACGACCCCGCCCACCACGACGCCACCGACCACGACTCCGCCCACGACTGCTCCGCCCACGACCCCGCCTCCGGGCGGCGGGTGCACGGCGACCCTGCAGGACAGCACTCGGTGGGGCGACCGGTTCAACAGTCTGGTGACCGTCAGCGGGGCGAGCAACTGGACCGTGGTGGTCGCCGTCACCCCGCCGCAGAGGGTGTCCAGCACCTGGAACGGCAGCCCGAGTTGGGACAGCAGCGGGAACGTCATGACCATGCGGTCGAACGGCAGTGGCAACGTCTTCGGCTTCACCACCATGGCCAACGGAAATTGGAGCCGGCCGCAGGTGCGCTCCTGCACCGCCTCCTGAGCATCACCGCACGCTGAGGGGCGGCGACGGGACCCGTCGCCGCCCCATCCTCTCCCCAGAAAGCTGGATTGGTTCCGGTCCCGTCGCCATACACGCCCGGTTATCGGATCTCGATGATGACCTTTCCGAACGGGCTGGCCGACTCGTAGTGCCGGAACGCCGCGCCGGCCTCCTCGAACGGGAACGCTCGTTCGGTGACGGGCCGAAGCTGGTGCGCGGTGATGAACTCGTTCAGCCTGGTGAATTGGGCATGGCTTCCGACCGCCAACGCCCGGACCGTCGCGGCGACACCGAACAGCAGGCGAGGGTCGAGTGGTGACCAGGCACCGGAGAGCGACCCTACGAACGCGACGTGCCCGTCGATGGCAAGCGACTTCAGTGACTGCTCCAGTGTTCCGGCAGTGTCGACGACCCGGTCGACCCCTCGCCCGCCGGTGATGTCGCGGACGGCGGTGTGCCAGTCGGGGACGGCGCGATAGTTGACGACCTCGTCAGCGCCGAGGTCACGAAGGCGCTGCTCCTTTTCCGCCTGGCCGGTCGTGGCGATCACTCTCGCGCCGAGAAGCTTGGCCAGTTGTACGACGAACAGTGAGACGCCGCCCGAGCCGGTGGTGAGCACCGTGTGCCCCGGCTGGATCCCGGGATTGTCCCCGGTCAGCGCGTTCCACGCGGTGACGGCAGCGCACGGCAGCGTCGCGGCTTCGGCGTAGGAGAGGTGTTCGGGGACCGGGACGAGGGCTTGCTCTGGCAGGACGGCGATGTCGGTGAGCATGCCGTCGAGGGAGCCTCCCAGTTGTGGCAGGTGTTGCGGTGTCAGGGGGCCGTCCAGCCATCGCGGGAACAGCGCGGCGGTGACCCGGTCACCCGGTCGCACCCGCTGGACACCTGGCCCCACGGCGATGACCTGCCCGGCACCGTCGGAGACGGGGATGACGTCCGGTTTGACCGGCAGCACGTACTGGCCCCGCAGCACCAGCAGATCGCGGAAGCTGAGCGAGGCGGCGTGGACCGCGACTGCGACCTCGCCGGTGCCTGGCGTGCGCGGTTCGTGGGTACGCAGCTTCAGACCATCGATGCCGTCGCCGCTGTTGACATGGTAGCTACGCGCGGACGTAGGTAGCGTCGCAGTCATCGCCGTCACCCCTCGATGAACTGGTAGTCGCTGACGATGCACCCGTCCGCGCCGAGCACGAGGATCTCCAGCCCGACACCGGCCACGTCGCCACCATCGCGCGGCACCATCTCCCACCGAAACTTGACCACGTCGCGGAGTCGCTCGGCATCCCCGCGGGAGCGGAACACGAAGGTCCCCGGCGCGATGAACTTCTCGTACGCGCGCGTCACCCGCACCTCCACTTCGTCATGCCCGCGCGCCTCCAAGACGAGACGTTCGAACCCCAGGCCCTCGGCGGCCTGTCGCATTTCCTGAGGCGGCTGCAGGACATGGACCCCGTCGGTGGACCAGAGTTCGCGAACGGCGGCGCGGCGACGCTCCGGGTCGGGTTCGTTCCACGCCGCGACGTAGCGGTCGGTGAGGTCCTTCAGGTCGATGTCGGCCATGCTGATCCTTCAGTCGTGATGATCGTTGCGACCACGACTGTTCTGCTCCGGACGCGCCGCGACAATTCCCCGGAGGGAATCGCCAACCGGCGCGGCACCCGGTACACAGGAAGAATGATCACCGAATCCGCGAGTGGCAGCCTCGCGGGTGCGCTGCGTACGTGGCGCACCCGACGACGTGTCAGCCAACTCGAACTGGCGGTGCGGGCCGGCACCACGCAACGGCACGTCAGCTTCATCGAGAGCGGACGCTCAACCCCTGGCCGGGCGATGATCATACGGCTGGCCGAGTCGCTGGAGGTGCCGATCCGCGAACGCAACGAACTGCTCCTCGGCGCCGGATTCGCGCCCGTGTATCCGCAGCGCGAACTGGACGACCCTCAACTGGCACCGATCCGAACCGCCCTCGAACGCGTGCTGCACGGCCACCTGCCGTACCCGGCCGTGATCGTCGATCGGCACGGCGACCTCGTTTCCGCCAACGCCGGTTTCGACATGATCACCCGCGGAGTGGACCCACACCTGCTCACCCCGCCGGTGAGCGTCCCCCGAGTCCTGCTGCACCCCCACGGTCTCGCACCCCGCATCGTCAACCTCGACGAATGGGCCTGGCACATCATCGGCAGCGTCCAAGCCGAAAGCGTCCGCAACCCGAGCGACCGACTCCAGCGCCTCGCCGAGGAACTCGTCGACCTGGCACCCCCGCGGCCACGGCAACTCCCGCCACACCACCTCGGGTTCGCGGTGCCGCTGCACCTGCGCACGAGCGATCCGGACAACCGAGAACTGCGGCTCATCACCACACTGACCCACTTCGGCACCGCCACCGACGTCACCATCGCCGAACTGCGACTGGAAGCGTTCCTCCCGGCCGACGAAGCCACCAGCACCGCACTGGCCGAACTCGTCAGGTGGTAACAGCTCATGACGGGCGTGCCCCTCCCGGCCGACATGCGGACTCTCGGCGCCACCGCCGTCGACCTGGGCGAAAGCTCTGTCCCGGGGACGGCCCTCGCCGACCCGGAAGGTAACAAGTTCTGCCTCCTCGCCCCAGGCTGATTCGAACCCTCGCAGCGGTTGGCCGTCGGGGCCGACGCGATCGACGGCCGTGTTCGGATCCTGGCCGGCCATCGTGGAGAAGTCAGCTCAGCGCGGCTGCCTTACGGAGCAGCACTGAGCGTTCGCGCTGGTTGGCGCAGAGCCGGGCCGCCAGCTCCAACTCGGTGCGCGCTTCCGGCCGCCGGCCGAGGCGGGTCAGCAGCTCACCACGTACGGTCGGGACCAGATGCGAGCCGGGGAGCCGGTTCGAGGCGATCAGCTCGTCCACGATGGCCAGGGCCTGCGCTGGACCCGAGGCCATGGCCACGGCGACGGCCCGGTTGAGCTCGACCACCGGAGAGGGCGCGACCCGGCCGAGTGCCTCGTAGAGCACCACGATCCGGTCCCAGTCGGTCTCCTTGACCGAGGGTGCGGACGCGTGGGTGGCGGCGATCGCGGCCTGCAGGCCGTAGGGGCCGAGGCCGCGAGTCGATGCCCTGGCCAGGGCGGCCAGCCCGCGGCGGATCGCCGAGAAGTCCCACAACCGGCGGTCCTGGTCTTCGAGCAGGATCGGCGAGCCGTCCGGGCCGGTCCGGGCCGGGAAGCGCGCCGCCGTCAGCTCGCACAGCGCGAGGAGGCCGTGCACCTCCGGCTGGTCCGGCTGTAGCGCGGCCAGCGTGCGGGTCAGGCGGATTGCCTCGTACGCGACGTCGGGGCGCAACAGTCGGTCGCCAAACGTGGCTGTCGACCCTTCGGTGAAGATCACGTAGAGGACGCTGAGCACGCCGCCCAGCCGTTCCCGGCGCTCGCCGGCTGGCGGCAGTTCGAACGGCACCCCGGCCGCCGCGATCGTCTTCTTGCCCCGGGTGATGCGGGCCTGCACGGTCGGCACGGGCACCAGGAACGCGCGGGCGATCTCCTCGCTGGACAGGCCGCCGACCACGCGCAGGGTCAGCGCCACCCGGGTCTCGGGGGAGAGCACCGGGTGGCAGCTGACGAACATCAGCGCCAGGACGTCGTCGTCGATCCTGTCGGGATCAACGACGTCGTCGACCGCCGAGTCGGCCGTCGGGTCGGCCGCCAGCAGGGCGTATCGGTCCTGCAGGGCGACCCGACGGCGGATCGTGTCGATCGCCCGCCGCCGGGCCGTGGCCATCAGCCAGCCGGCCGGGTTGGCCGGAGAGGCACGCGGCCACGACACCAGCGCCTCAGCCACCGCCTCCTGGGCCGCGTCCTCGGCCAGCCCGAAATCGCCGGTGAACCGGGTCAGCGCGGCGACGATCCGGGCCGACTCGACCCGCCAGACGGCCTCGACGTCGGCCGTACCCATCAGATCTGGCCGTTGCTCTCGCTGCCCTGCGGGACCTCGTCGGGCTCGGCCACCCGCCGGACCTCGATCTTGGACCCGCGGCCCGCCGGGAACCGCTTGGCCCACTCGACCGCCGGGAACCGCTTGGCCCACTCGACCGCCTCCTGTTGGGTGGCGACATCGAGCAGGAAGTAGCCGCCGAACAGTTCCTTGGTCTCGCCGTACGGCCCGTCCGTGACCACCGGGGCCTCGCCGCTGAAGTCGACCACGACGCCCCGGCCCGGATCGTCCAGCCCTTCGGCCGCGACGAGAACACCGGCCTCCATCATCTCCTCGATGAATCGGCCGGTCGCGGCCATCGCCTCGTCGATGTTGGCCATCATGGCCGCGTTCGTCTCGTCGGTGCCCCGCATGATGAGCATGTACTTCGACATCGCGTTCTCCTCGTCCGGCGGGGCCGCCTGCCGGCCCTCGCACCTCCATGTCGAACGAGCGGCCCGCAGATCGACACGGCTCCGGAATAATCTCTCGCCGCGACGCAGCCCACCCCGCCTGACGTCACTTGGGAGGCCGATCGTCGCCGACTTGGGACTCTTCCAGTCTTCGCGCGATCTGTTCGATGGCGATGAGGTGGTCTGGGGCGAGGCGGTCGATGAAGTGGCGTCGCACCGACTGAACGTGGGCCGGTGCCGCGTCCTCGAGTGCCTCCAGGCCTTGCGCGGTGAGCACGAGGAGGCACCCTCTGCCGTCGGCCGGGTCGGGTGTGCGCCGCAAGAGGCCGCGCGACTCCATCCGGGTGGCGTGCCGGGACAGCCGGCTGCGTGACCAGCCCATCTTGTCGGCCTGTTCTCCCAGGCTGCTGGTGTGGCCGGTCCGCTCCGACAGGGTGCTCAGCACCTCGTAGTCGGGTTCGGAGAGCCCGACCGCGGCCAGGTCGCGTGCCGTGCCGGTCTGCACCGCGACCACCACGCGCAGGAACGCCCGCCACGCGCGTTCCTCGTCAGGGTTCAACCAGGGTGCGGCCCCGACCGGCGGTTTAGTTGACATGTAATCAACTTAGCAGCTACGCTCGTTTACATGTCAACGAAACTGACGCGTGTCCTCGTACTGATGTGCAGCACCCGCCCCGGTGCCCTCGGCCCGGCGGTGGCGCAGTGGCTGACCGAAACGGTCACCTCTCGTGCCGCCGCGCTCGGCGTCGAGCTTGTGCCGGTGGCCCTCGGCGATCTGAACCTGCCGTTCCTGGACGAGGAGGAGCATCCGTCGTCGGGTGTCTACCAGCAGGAGCACACACGGCGGTGGAGCGCGATCGTCGACGCGGCTGATGGCTTCATCGTGGTCACGCCGGAATACAACTACGGGATGCCAGCGACGCTGAAGAACGCGCTCGACTACCTCAGCCGCGAGTGGGCATGGAAGCCGATGGGCTTCGTCAGCTACGGCAACACGTCGGCGGGCACCCGGTCCGTTCAGCATGCCAAGCAGGTGGTGACGACCCTCCGCTTGGTGCCGTTGGGCGCCACGGTCGCGATTCGCATCGGCGACGCGGTGGAGAGTGGACGGCTGCTCCCCGACGCGAGCCGCGACGCGGCGGGTATCGGGCTGCTGGACGAGCTGGTCCGGGTCGCGCAAGCCCTACGGCCACTACGCGAACCCGGACGAGCCGGGACGCTGTCTGGACCCTTGCCCGGGTCCTACGCGAGACGGCTGACCCTCGACGACGCGCCCGAGGTCACGGTGCTGCAACGGTGCTGCTGGGTGGACGAGGCCGTCGTCAACGACACCTTGGCCATACCGGCCCTGCATGAGTCGCTGGAGGAGGTGCGCGACTGGCTGGAGACCTGGCACGTCACGGGCGTCTGGTTGGACGGCCGACTGCTGGGCATGGTGCGGGCGCGTCGCGACGGCACCGACTGGCACGTGGGTCGGCTCGCCGTCGTGCCCGACCTGCGGGGGCACGGGCTCGGCCGGTGGCTGCTACGCACCGCCGAAACCAGCGCGGAACCTGACTGCCGTCGTGTTCTGCTGTCCACCGGCGCGAAGAGCTTGCGCAACATCGACCTTTACCGCAGTGAGGGATACCAGTCGGATTCACTCGACCGCCCGGACGGAACCACCCGCCTCACCAAGGACATTTCCGTCGGGCAGCGCTGATTGCTGCCGGCCTCCGAGGGTGGTCCAAGGGGTGCGGTGCCGGGCCCGTGCTGCCCGGCACCGCGACCGAAACGTCAGGCGACCGCGCAGGCGGTGCCGTTGAGAGTGAATGCGGACGGTCGGCCGGCATTGCCGGTGTGAGTCGCCTGGAAGCCGATGTCGACCGAGGTGCTCGGCGCGATCGTCGAGTTGTAGGAGACATTGCGGGCGGTCACCGCCCCGCTCGACGGCGAGTAGGTGGCATTCCAGCCGCTGGTGATGGTCTGCCCGCTCGGCAGCGTGAACGTCAGCGCCCAACCATTGACCGGCGTGCTGCCCGTGTTGGTCACCGAGACGGACGCGGTGAGACCGTTGCCCCAGGCGTTCACCGTGTACGCGACGCGGCACCCGCCGGACGGCGGGGGAGTGGTCGGCGGGGCGGTGGTCGGTGGGGCCGTGGTGGGTGGGGCCGTCGTGGGTGGGGTGGTGGTCGGAGGCGTGTCGCCACCGATGCTGCCGGGCACCGACCGGAGAGCGTCGTACCAGGCTACGGCCATCTTGCGATAGCCCGTGGCGTTGGGATGCACCCCGTCGGCCAGGTCGCTGAGCGTCAGAGCGTTGTACATGTCGACCAGGTGGACGCGCTTGCCGGCGGCCGCCCGGCTCTGCACGATCCCGGGGATCGCGGCGTTGTAGCCCCGGACCTGATTGTCCGCGCCCGACTTCGGGATGATCGTCGCGACGAACACCTCCGCGTTCGGGGCGGTGTTGGTGATCCGGTCGACCAGGGTGGCCAGCCGGGCCGGGGCACCGGACGTGTCGCCGTACATGTCGTTGGTGCCGATGTGCAACAGCACCGTTCGGGGATTGGTGGCCCGCAGCCAGTTGACGACGTTGGCGTCGATCTGGGCGATCGTCCATCCAGAATGGCCCTGGTGGTCGTGGTCGCCAAGGCTGGCGGGGCCGTTGAACTGGGAGCCGACGAAGTCGATCCGGTAACCACCGGCCGTGAACCGCTGCCAGAGTTCGATCCGGTAACCGCCCGGGACGTTGAATCCATCGGTGATCGAGTCACCGAGGGGCATGACGCGTACGCCGCCGTTGGATTCCGCTCTTGCGGGAGTAGTCGCGATCGGTACGGCGGCGACCACGGTGGCGACGGCGGCCAGGGCGGCCCACCACAGGCGAGCCCGCCGGGGTTTCGACGTCGTTGCGGTGGCGGTAGGTGAGGGAGGGACGGGAGGGCCGAGCGTTGCACTGCTCATGGGACTTCCTCTGGTGGTGGGTGCGCGGCACTGGCGGCCACCGGAGAGACAGGTGCCACCAAAGCGCGGTACGCGGGGGTGAGCTGCGCGCAACGACCAATAACCCGGACGTCTTCACTGGTGGTCGTATCGATGAGCGGTGGCGGATGTGTGCCCTGCACCCCGCCGGACGCACCATAGCGTGTTATCGCTAACACGAGCAACAGATCGGTGATCGACTATGGCCCCGGGGGTTGGTCCGATCCCGGACGGCACACTGATTGCGGTCGACCGCGCCACCGCGATCGTGTGGGCCATCCTCGTCCCGCATCACGTCGAAGCGAACCGATAAGTAGGGTGAAGGTGGTTTTATGATCATCGCGTGATCGATGCTGATGTGACCGTGCGCCGGGCCTCCGACGCGGATGCGCCCGCCCTGGCCGGGCTGCGCTGGCGACGGGCCATCCAGGAGCGCGACTACCAGGGCGACAACCTGGACGAGCTCGTCGCGACGCTCGGCGACTGGATGCGGGGCCACCCCGAGCACCGGGCGTTCGTGGCCGAGGCCGCCGGCGAGGTGATCGGGATGGCCTGGCTGGCAGTACTCGACCGTGTGCCCACAGCGAACAAGTACGCCCGGCGCGGCGGCGACGTGCAGTCCGTCTTCGTCGTGCCCGAGCTGCGCGACCGCAGGGTCGGCGCGTTGCTGATGTCAGCCGTGCTGAACGAGGCCCGGCGCCTGGAATTGGAGCACGTGACGGTGCATTCCAGCACCCGGGCGGTGCCCTTTTACGAGCGCAACGGCTGGGGTCACGATCCCGAGTGGCTCAGCTGGGCCTCCGAGGCGTGACCACGGCTCGCGGCGGCTGTCAGTTCGCCGAAGCGTGAGCCGGGTCCGGTCGGGCGGGTGTACCAGGCCCGTACGGGGTCGCCACCGAAGCCCGCGAAGGTGACGTCCCACGAGTCGAGCAGCCGCAGGTCGGTGGGCTCTGGACGGACGTCGACGAGCACCGGTCGGGCGGTCGCCTCGGCGAGGGTGTCGCGCCAGAACCGGTCGAAGTCGTCCGGCTCGTCGACTGTCGGCGAGTACTGCTCAAGGCCATCAAGAAAGAGGGGGGAGTTCGGCACAGGTCCTCGCAGGGTCAGTGCGGCTGGGCGGGGGTGCGGTGCTCTCCCGGACGACCAACTCGGTCACCAGGTCGATCCGGCTGGTGGCTGGCTCGTTGCCCCTGGTCAGGTCGAGCAGCATCTGGGTCGCGATGGCGGCCATGTCGCGCAACGGCTGATTGATCGTGGTGAGGGCCGGGTCGGTCCAGGCGGAGACCGGCAGGTTGTCGTACCCGATCACCGAAAGGTCCTCGGGCACTCGTAGGCCGCACTGGCGGGCGGCCCGGAGCACCCCCATGGCCTGGATGTCGGAGCCGGCGAAGATCGCCGTGGGTCGCGACGGCCGGCGCAGCAGTTCCAGCCCGTGGGCATGCCCGGCGCCTGCGGAGAAACTGCCGTAGCGGATCAGCTCGCGGTCGACCTCGATCCCGGCTTCCTCGTGGGCCGACTGGAAGCCGGCGGCCCGGGCACGGCTGCAGAGCACATCGGGTGGCCCGGAGATGATGGCGATCCGCTGGTGCCCCAAATCCAGGAGGTGCCGGGCGGCGAGCAGGCCGCCGTTCCAGTTGTTCGACCCGACGGTGGGCACGGAGGCCGAGGTCGCGCTGTCGGTGTCGACGACGACGAACGGTATGCCCTGGCGCCGCAGGTGCTGTCGTTGGGCCTCGGCCAGATTGGAGAGGACGAACACCACCCCCAACGGGCGGTCGGCGAGGATCGCGTCCAGCCATCGTGCTGGCGGGCGGTGCGCGCCGTCGAGCTGAGCGACCGACAAACCGACGCCGGCCGCGGTGGTGACCGCCTCGACGCCGCGCAGGATCTCCATCGCCCAGCCGGTGTCGAACTCGTGGAACACGAGATCGATCCGGCCCCCGCCGGCCGAGGGTCGCCGGGTGCGGCGCTGGTAACGGTGGCGGTCGAGGCTCGCCTCCACGCGTGCTCGGGTGTCGGGGGCGACGTCGCCACGTCCGTTGAGGACCTTGGACACCGTCGCGACTGAGACGCCAACGTCGTTGGCGATGGTCGCGATGGTGGTGGAGGCAGGTGGGTCGAGAGGGCGGTGCTCTGTCATCGCGGCCTCATACAGCATCCGAAAGTTTCGGGAGACCCTACACGATTGGCAGTTCTCACCAGGTCGCGCGGCAGTCGGCTTGTGCAGGGAGAATTCGCCGCGGGTCCAGATAAGGCCCTTGACACATATCGATGCGGCACTTAGGTTGCCGAAAAGGTGACGCAGGTTTCCGGAAAGTTTCGGATCGTGAGAACGTCCGCCACGGAACTGGTTCCACCAGGCACGGGGATGTGGCCGGAGCTAAGGGGTCTTGGCATGAGAAGTCAGTCGCCTGTGGGTAACGGTGCGGCGCCGTGGCATGATCCCCAACTGTCGCCGACCGAACGGGCCGAGGCGCTTCTGCCATTGATGTTGCTCGAAGAGAAAATCGCCCAGCTCGCCGGGGTCTGGGTCGGCGCCGAGGCATCCGGCGAGGGCGTCGCCCCGCACCAGTCGGACATGATCAATGAGCCCCTCCAATGGAACACCGTCATCCGTCACGGACTCGGTCAACTCACCCGCCCGTTCGGCACCGCGCCGATCGACCCGGTGGTCGGCGCCCGGTCGCTCGCCGCCTCCCAGGCGCAGATCGTCGCCGCCAGCCGGTTCGGCATTCCGGCCCAGGTGCACGAGGAGTGCCTCACCGGGTTCGCGGCCTGGCGGGCCACCGTCTACCCGACCCCGCTACGCGACGAGTGGGGCTTCACCGGCACGGTGGTCTCCGATTACTTCTCCCTCCGTTTCCTGCAGACCCTGCACGGCGTGGCCGAACGATCCGCCGACGCCGCCCGGCTCGCCCTGCGGGCCGGGATCGACGTCGAGCTGCCCACGGTGGACACCTCCGGTATTCCGGCCGCCGTCGCCGCGGCTGCCGCCGCCGACGTGTGCGTGCTCGCCGTCGGCGACCGGGCGGGAATGTTCGGCCGAGGCACCTCCGGCGAGGGCTGCGACGCCGCCGACCTGCAGCTGCCCGGCGTGCAGGCCGAGCTCGTCCGGGCCGTCCTCGCCACCGGCAACGCCCGTGGCCCGGAACTGCGGCCTCCGTCGTACGGCATCGTCGTACTGCGGACCGACGCGTGAACGCCGACGAGTCGACGGACCTGGAGCAGTTGGTGTTCGTCGACGAACCGGAGGACACCGACGAACCGCGCGTACACGCGGCCTGGCTGCCCCCGGAGGCGTTCCGGGCGCTCGGCGCGCGCCGCGTCCTCGTCCACGGCCACGGGACGCTCGTCGACACCGTCCTCGACGAGGTGTCGCGTGCCTGTGCGCGCTACGGCGGGCGGGTGTGGCATTCGCCCTCCTGGGACGTCGACGTCGACGTCGTGCTCGCCCTACGTGGTGCCAGCGAGCTGCCCAACCCGGCGGTGGAAGCGGCTCGCGCCGCGGGGGAGGCGGCGCTGACCGACATCGGCGACGGCGAGACGCTCGGCGACGAGGGGTTCCTGCTGGCACGGGCCGGTGAGGTGACCGTGGTGCTGGCCGACGCGCCCGCCGGTCTGCTGTACGGGCTGTTCCACCTGGTTCGGCTTTGTGCGGCGGCCTTCGACCCGGCCCGCCCGCCGGAACGGCACCGGCCGGCGCTGCGCCGGCGGATGCTGAACCACTGGGACAACGTGGCCGTGCACCCGGTGATGGGCCAGGTAGAACGGGGGTACGCGGGCGGCTCGATCTTCTGGCGCGACGGCCGACCGCGCGGCGACCTGGCCCGGATCCGGGGATACGGGCGACTGTTGGCGGCAAGCGGCGTCAACGCGATCTCGGTGAACAACGTCAACGTGGCCCGGACGGAGGCGCTGCTGCTCACCGACCGGCTCGGCGACGTCGTCGAAATCGCGGACGTGCTGCGCCCGTACGGCATCCGCGTGCACCTGTCGGTCACGTTCGCCGCGCCGGTGGTCCTCGGTGGCCTGTCGACAGCCGACCCGATGGACGAGGCGGTGCGGGCTTGGTGGACCTCAGCCACCCGGAAGGTGTACGAGCGCATCCCGGACTTCGGTGGCTACGTGGTGAAGGCCGACTCGGAGGGACAGCCCGGCCCGTTCACGTACGGGCGTGACCACGCCGACGGCGCGAACGTGCTGGCGGAGGCCCTCGCACCGTACGGGGGAGTGGTGCACTGGCGGGCGTTCGTCTACAACCACCACCAGGACTGGCGGGACCGTTCCACCGACCGGGCGCGCGCGGCGTACGACCACTTCGCCCCGCTCGACGGGCGGTTCCGCACCAACGTGATCGTGCAGGTGAAATTCGGTCCGGTGGACTTCCAGACGCGTGAGCCGGTCTCCCCGGTGCTCGCCGCGATGCCAGCGACCCGGCTGGCGGTGGAGTTGCAGGTCACCCAGGAATACACGGGCCAGCAGCGGCACGTGTGCCACCTCGGCCCGTGGTGGAGTGAGGTGCTGCGCTTCGAGCCCTGGGGCCCGGGCGGACGGACGATCGCCGACGTGGCCACGGGGGAGGCGGGAGCGGGTGGCGGCCTTGTCGCCGTCGCCAACACCGGTGACGACCCCTTCTGGACCGGGCACCCGTTGGCACAGGCCAACCTGTACTCGTTCGGCCGACTCGCCTGGGACCCCCGGCTGGACCCGACGGCGGTCCTCAACGAATGGATCGCGCTGACCTTCCCGCCGTCGGCGACCGCCGACCCGGAACTGGTGGGGCGGACGCTGCACGAGATCATGGATGACTCGTGGCGCACCTACGAGCGCTACACCGCCCCGTTGGGCGTCGGCTTCATGGTTCATCCCGGTGACCACTACGGCCCCGGCATCGACGGGTACGAGTACACGCGGTGGGGCACCTACCACTTCGCCGACCGTGACGGTGTGGGCGTGGACCGCAGCCGCACGTCGGGCACTGGCTTCGCCGGCCAGTACCCGCCGCACTGGGCCCAGGTGTACGAGTCGCCCGAGAGCTGCCCCGACGAGTTGCTGCTCTTCTTCCACCATGTCCCGTACGACCACGTCCTGCACAGCGGGTCGACAGTCATCCAGCACATCTACGACACCCACTTCGCGGGCGTCGAGGAGGTGGCGGTGATGCGGCGGCGGTGGCAGACGCTGAACGGGATGATCGACCCGGCCGTGTACGAGCGGGTGGCCGATCGTCTCGACGAGCAGATGCGGTCCGCCACCGAGTGGCGCGACCAGGTCAACACGTACTTCTTCCGCAAGTCCGGGGTGCCGGACAAGCGTGGGCGGCGCATCTACTGAACAAGGCCGGCACGTTTCGAGAACATCCCGAAAAAACCCGCGACCGGCCCCGACGACCCCAACCGTCGATGTCCATGGGTGTGCAGGTAGGCACCAAATCGGTTGCGCTGAAAGGTTTCCGGAAGTCTTGACAATCGAGTGTGCTCGATTGAAGCTGACTTGGTCACGCGAGCCGCGGTCAGGGTCGGGCGAAGGGCAGTCCTCGACTTACTCCCCTTCCATGCGCCATGTCCACGAGGGATCGCGAACGATGACACTCAAGACAAGGATGCTCGGCGCCGTCATGGCGGCCCTGACGCTGGCCGCCGCCGCACTGACGTTCGCCACACCGGCGTCGGCGGCGACGCTGACCCAGGTGACCGGCTTCGGCACCAACCCCACAAACCTCCAGATGCACCTGTACGTCCCGGACCGGGTGACCGCGCGGCCAGCGATTCTGCTCGCCATGCACTACTGCACCGGGTCGGGGCCGGCGTTCCACTCCGGCACCCAGTACGCGTCCCTCGCGGACCGGTACGGGTTCATCGTGATCTACCCGTCGGTGACCCGCAGCAGCAAGTGCTGGGACGTGGCCTCCCCGCAGGCCCTGCGCCGAGGCGGGGGCAGCGACCCGGTCGGGCTCATGGCGATGGTCGACTACGTGCGGCAGCGCTACGCCGCCGACCCGGCGCGGATCTTCGCCACCGGCACCTCGTCCGGGGCGATGATGACGAACGTCATGCTGGGTGACTACCCGGACGTGTTCGCGGCGGGAGCCTCCTTCGCCGGGGTGCCGTTCGGCTGCTTCGCCACCGGGGGCAGCTCCGAGTGGAACAGCGAGTGCGCGAACGGGCAGCTCATCAAGACTCCGCAGCAGTGGGGGGACCTGGTCCGCGGGGCGTACCCCGGCTACAGCGGCCAGCGACCACGGATGCAGATCTGGCATGGCACCAACGACGAGACACTGCGCTACCCGAACTTCGGCGAGCAGGTCAAGCAGTGGACCAACGTGCACGGGTTGAGCCAGACCCCGACGTACACCGACTCCCCGCAGTCCGGCTACACCCGCACCCGGTACGGCAGCAGCGGCCCGATGGCCCCGGTCGAGGCGATCAGCATGCAGGGTGTCACGCACAACCTGCCGGTCGACGCCGCGCAGGTCATCCGCTTCTTCGGGCTGGACGGCACCACACCCCCGCCGACCACGCCGCCCCCGACCACCCCGCCCCCGACCACGCCCCCGCCCAGCGCGGGTGCCTGCCGGGTCGGATACACGGTCAACGCCTGGAACAACGGGCTCACCGCGAGCGTGACCATCACCAACACCGGTACCGCCGCCGTGAACGGGTGGGCGCTGACCTTCACGCTGCCCACCGGCCAGCGCATCACCAACGGCTGGAACGCCGAGTACGCCCCGGCGAGCGGTGCGGTGACCGCCCGCAACGTCTCCTACAACGCCACCATCGCACCGAACGCCTCGGTCGCCATCGGCTTCCAGGCCACCCATGAGGGCGGCACCGGCAAACCCTCGTCGTTCGCCCTGAACGGCGCCGCCTGCTCGGTGGCCTGATCCCCATTCCCATCCACCACCACAGAAGGAGTCGCACGATGAGAAGAACGAAATGGAAGGCGACATCGAGAGCCGCGCTCGCGCTGGCGGGCGCAGGTGCCCTCGCCGCCGGCATGGCGCTGTTCGCGACGGCACCCGCGTCCGCCGGCACTACGCTGGGTGCGTCCGCCGCCGAGAAGGGTCGCTATTTCGGTACGGCGGTAGCGGCGTACAAGTTGAACGACAGTGCGTACACGACGATTTTGAACCGTGAGTTCAACATGGTCACGCCTGAGAACGAGATGAAGATCGACGCGACCGAGCCGCAGCAGAATCAGTTCAGTTACGGCTCGGCCGATCAGATCGTCAACCATGCGCGTAGTCGTGGGATGAGCGTGCGGGGTCACACGTTGGCGTGGCATTCGCAGCAGCCGGGCTGGATGCAGAACATGAGCGGCAGCGCGTTGCGGCAGGCGATGCTGAATCACGTGACGCAGGTGGCCACGCACTTTCGGGGTCAGGTGGTGGCGTGGGATGTGGTGAACGAGGCGTTCGCTGATGGTAGTTCGGGTGCTCGGCGTGACTCGAATTTGCAGCGGACGGGTAGTGATTGGATCGAGGCGGCGTTTCGGGCTGCGGATGCTGCGGATCCGGGTGCGAAGCTGTGCTACAACGACTACAACACGGACAACTGGACGCACGCGAAGACGCAGGCCGTGTACAACATGGTTCGGGATTTCAAGTCTCGTGGTGTGCCGATCGATTGTGTGGGTTTCCAGTCGCACTTCAATAATGATTCGCCGTATGTGAGTAACTACCGCACCACGTTGTCGAGTTTCGCGGCGTTGGGTGTGGATGTGCAGGTCACCGAGTTGGATATTCAGGGCGCGTCGGCGACCACGTACCGCAGTGTGGTGGAGGATTGCCTGGCGGTGGCGCGGTGCAACGGGATCACGGTGTGGGGTATCCGTGACAGTGACTCGTGGCGGGCCTCGCAGACGCCGTTGTTGTTCAACAGCAACGGTTCCAAGAAGCCGGCGTACGACGCGGTCCTGGCCGCGTTGAACAACGGCACCACGCCACCGACGACCACGCCACCAACGACGACTCCGCCCACCACGACGCCACCGACCACGGTTCCGCCCACGACTGCTCCGCCCACGACCCCGCCTCCGGGGCAGGGTGGCTGCACCGCGACGGTGACGCTGAACCAGTGGACGGGCGGCTTCGTTGCGAACGTACGCGTCACGGCCGGCTCGTCGGCTCTCAACGGCTGGACGGTGACCATCGGGTTGCCGTCCGGCGCGACGGTCACCAACGCCTGGAGCGCCAACCGCAGTGGTAACACCGGCACGACGAACTGGACGAACGTGGCCTACAACGGCCAGGTCGGCGCCGGTCAGTCCACCGAGTTCGGCTTCCAGGGCACCGGCACCGCCGGCAGCCTCAGCCCAACCTGCGCCGCAAGCTAAAGGATCATCGGCTCCTGTCCCGCGTCGATCAAGGAGTTGTGGTGCCCCGCATAAGCCGCGAAAGCGATCATGCTGCCCACCACGAGTCCATGACCGACGCGGGCGGGTGGAGGTGACCGTCGGTCACCTCCGTTGGGGCGGATGCGGTAGTGAGCGGTATACCACAGAGTCATATTTATACCTCTGTGGTATACCGCTCAACAGTGCATCGGCATGGCGGGCACCTGCTTAGCCGTCGATGCGGGTGATGTTGCGGATCTTGTTGGACGCGTCCAGGGCGGCCACCTTGTACGCCTCGGCCAGTGTCGGGTAGTTGAACACCGCGTCGACCAGGTAGTCGATCGTGCCGCCGCAACCGATCACCGCCTGCCCGATGTGGACGATCTCGGTGGCAGCGGTGCCGAACACGTGCACCCCGAGCAGTCGGCCGTCGTCGGGGGAGACGAGCAACTTCAGCATGCCGTACGAGTCACCGACGATCTGGCCGCGGGCCAGCTCCCGATAACGCGCGATCCCGACTTCGAACGGTGTCGAGTTGTCGGTGAGCTGCGCCTCGGTCTGCCCGACGAAGCTGATCTCCGGGATCGTGTAGATGCCGATGGGTTGCAGGCCGTGCATCTCCCGGATCGGTTCGCCGCAGGCATGCTGCGCGGCCAGTCGGCCCTGCTCCATCGAGGTCGACGCGAGCGCGGGGAAACCGATCACGTCGCCGACCGCGTAGATGTTGTCCACCGTTGTGCGGTAGTTGGTGTCCACCTTGATCCGGCCACGTCGGTCCGCCTCCAACCCAGCGGCCTCCAGTGCCAGGTCGTCGGTCTGGCCCTGCCGGCCGGCCGAGTACATCACCGTGTCCGCCACGATCTTCTTGCCGCTCTTGAGGATGCACAGCGCGGCCGTCTGGTGCTTCTCCACGGCGGCGACCTCCTCGCCGAAGCGGAACGCCACGGACAGGTCGCGCAGGTGGTACTTGAGGGACTCGACGACCTCGTCGTCACAGAACTCGAGCATCCGGTCGCGGCGCTCCACCACTGTCACCTTGGTGCCGAGCGCGGCGAACATCGACGCGTACTCCATGCCGATCACACCGGCGCCGACCACGACCATGCTGCGGGGTACGGCCTGAAGGTTGATGACGCCGTCGGAGTCCACGATCGTCCGGTCGTCGAAGTCGACGCTGTCCGGACGGGCCGGGCGGGTGCCCGCAGCAATGATGATCTTATCGAAGGTCACCTTCGACTCGCGGCCCGAGCCGCTGTCGACCCAGATCGAATAGGCGTCCGCGAAACGCCCGGTGCCGGTGATCATCGCGACCCGGTTACGGGCCAGTTGGTTGCGGATGACGTCGGTCTGCCGGGTGATCACATGTTGCGTCCGGGCGGCCAGGTCGCTGACCGTGATCTCTTCCTTGACCCGGTAGCTGCTGCCGTAGAGGTCACGTTGGCTCAGGCCGGTCAGATAGAGAACGGCCTCGCGCAGTGTCTTGGAGGGGACGGTGCCGGTGTTGATGCACACCCCACCGATCATGTCGCGGCGGTCCACGATGCCGACTCGCCTGCCGAGCTTGGCGGCGGCTATCGCGGCCTTCTGACCGCTGGGTCCGGAGCCCAGCACCAACAGGTCGTAGTCATACACGACAGTTAGCGTCGCAAGATGTCGTGGCCGGCGCCAGACCCGAAGTCGAGCGTTATTCCGATTTAACCGAGGAGGCGGCGTTCCCAGGCCCACGCGGCGATCTCGACCCGGTTGCGGGCCTTGAGCTTCATCTGCACGCTCGCCAGGTGGGTCTTGACCGTGCCGACAGCGATGAAGAGTTGGGTGGCGATCTCGGCGTTGGTCAGGCCGCGGGCGACGAGCTTCACGACGTCGAGTTCCCGTGGTGACAGCCCGCTGTCGTCGTGCGCCGGGGCGGGCGAGCTGAGGTGCTGCAACAGCCGTACCGTGATGGAGGGACTGATCAGCGCGTCGCCGGACACGGCCGCGCGGACCGCCTCCACCAGCAGGGCCGGGCCGGAGTCCTTGAGCAGGAAACCGCAGGCACCGTTGGAGAGCGCCGTGTGCACGTACTCGTCGAGGTCGAAGGTCGTCACCACGACCACCCGGATCGGGTCGGCGACGCCCGGCCCGGCGAGCAGCCGCAGTGCTTCGAGGCCGTCGAGGCGAGGCATCCGGATGTCCAGCAGCACCACGTCCGGGCGTAGTCGTCGGGCCATCTCGACGGCGACCACCCCATCGGCGGCCTCGCCGACCACCTCCATGTCCGACTGCGCACCAATGATCATGCCGAAGCCGGTCCGGACCATCGCCTGGTCGTCGGCGATCAACACCCGGATCATCGCCCTACCGCCGTGCGCAGCGGAAACGCCGCATCGAGCACCCAGCCACCGGCGACGCCGGGCCCGGCGCTGATCGTGCCGCCGAGGGCGCGTACCCGCTCGGTGAGGCCGATCAGGCCGAAGCCGTGCCCCCGGGCCGGCGCGATGCGCCCGGCCGCGCCGTCGTCGGCCACCCGGACCAGCAACCAATCGGGGGTACGTCGCACGGCCACGTCCACGCGCCGCGCGCCTGGCGCGTGCTGGCGGGTGTTGGTCAGCCCCTCCATCACCACCCGGTACGCCGAGGTCGAGACCTCCACCGGCAGCCCGTTCAGGTCGCCGTCGACGTGCAGCCGTGCCGGGGCGCTCGCCGTGCCGTTGAACCCCGTCAGCAGCGGCTCCAACTCGGTCACGCCGGCCAGTGGGGCCAGCGGCACGTCCGGTGGGGCGTTCGGGTTACGCAGGATCCCGACCATCCGCCGCATCGAGGCCATCGTCTCGGCGCCGGCCTGCTCGATCTGCTCCAGGGCGACGATCACCCGCTGCGGGTCCTGCTCGGCGACGAACCGGGCACCCTGTGCCTGCACCACGATGCCGGTGACGTGGTGGGCGATGAAGTCGTGCAGGTCGCGGGCGAACTCGGCGCGCTGCTCGGCCCGGACCAGCGCGATGGCCCGATCCCGACCGGCTGCCATGATCCGCAGGTAGAGCCCCACCCCGGCGGCACCGGCCGCGGCGAGCACCTGGAGCAGCCCGAAGATCACCAGCAGGTCTTCGGTGCCGGAGCGCAGCGGCAACGCGGCGACGGCCAGTCCGATGGCCACCGCCGCCCACGGAGCGAGCCGGGGCGCGCCCCAGCGGGTGACCACGAAGACCACCCCGATCAGCCCGGCCGACTCGGCGAGCCCCCAGCTGCCGCCGAGCAGGTAACTGCTGCCGGAGAGAAGCAGGATGGCCGCGGTCACGGCCAGGGAGGCGCAGGCGAGCGCCAACGCGGCCAGCGGCACCACCCGTGAACCGAGCCGGTGCACCGGCAGCCAGAGCGGCACCGTCGCCACCGCCAGCCCCATGCGCACCAGCAGAAGCAGGAGAGCGGCCAGGCTCTCGGGCGCGCCGAACCGGAAGTCGAAGAGGGCGAGCAGACCAAGGGTCAGCAGGCCGGCGGCCTGGGCCAGGCGTACCCACCAACGACGAAGATCCGGCGTGCTCATGATGACCCAGCGTAGCCAGCGGAGAGCGCTTGCAGATCGGCCGAAAGACAGACCCGACGCTGGCGATACCCGGCCACGGGCCGATGCGCCCACCCACCGGTGGCGGCGACGCTTCCCGGGTCACATCGCAGCCACTGGAGGAACAATGACAACCCACGCCCCGCCGGCGACCAGCCACGCCGCGGTCGCCGCGGTCGACCTGGTGAAGGTGTACGGCAGCGGCGACACCGCGGTCCGTGCCCTGGACGGGGTCTCGGTCGGCTTCGGCCGGGCCGAGTTCACCGCGATCATGGGCTCGTCCGGGTCCGGCAAGTCGACCCTGATGCACTGCCTCGCCGGCCTCGACACGGCCACCTCCGGCCGCGTCCTGCTCGGCGGGACGGAGCTGACGGGCCAGTCCGACCGGACTCTGACCCGGGTACGCCGGGAGCGGATCGGGTTCGTCTTCCAGTCCTTCAACCTGCTGCCGCAGCTCACCGCCGCGCAGAACATCACCCTGCCGCTGGACCTCGCCGGCCGGCAGCCCGACGCTGAACTCCTCGCGCATCTGGTGCGGGTGCTCGGTCTCGGTGACCGCCTCGGCCACCGGCCCAGCGAGCTGTCCGGCGGCCAACAGCAGCGGGTGGCACTGGCCCGGGCCCTGGTGGCGCGGCCCGAGGTGGTCTTCGCCGACGAGCCGACCGGCAACCTCGACTCCCGCTCCGGGGCGGAGGTGCTCACCATCCTGCGCGACTCGGTACGCGACCTTGGCCAGACCGTCGTCATGGTCACCCACGACCCGATCGCCGCCGCGTACGCCGACCGGGTGGTGCTGCTCGCCGATGGACGGGTCGCCGGCGAGATCGACAAGCCGAACCAGGTGTCGGTCACCGACGCGCTGCGTGATCTGGCGGCCCGCGCATGAGGGCGACCCTGCTGCGTACCCAGACCAGCGCCGCGGCCCGACGGCCCGGCCGGCTGATCCTGACCGGCCTGGCGATCCTGGTCGCGTCGTTCGTCGTCTTCGGCACCGTGCTGGTGCAGCAGATCACCGAGCAGACCGTGCGGGACAACCTGAGCGGCACCCCGGCCGCCACCGACCTGGTGGTCGGCAACCCCGACCTGCCGCCACCCACCGTGACGGACCTGCAGCACGTCCGCGCCGTGCCAGGTGTGGTCGAGGCGTTGGGCCGGGTGACGGTCGGGATGTCCATCGGCGAGGGGTATCTCAACCTGCAGGCCGATCCGGGCGTCGGCCCGCTGGCGACGGTCCGGGTGATCGAGGGCAGTTACCCGGACCAGCCCGGCGAGATCGCGATCACCCCGCGTACCGCTGAGCGGCTCGGGCTCTCGGTCGGCACCACGACCACCGGCACGGGCGGTGAGCTGACCGCGCCCGCCCCGCTCACCGTGACCGGTGTGGTCGAACCGGACGCCGATGCCGGCTACGACGCGTACGCCCCGGACAGTCTCGTGATCGCCTGGGCGCACCTGACCGCCGTGGAGCGCATCGATCTGCGGGTGGCCTCGGGCGAGTCGGCGGAGGCCGTCCACCAACGGGTGACCGCCGCGGTCACGGCCGGGCAGCCGATCCGTTCCGGCGCCGAGGTACGCGACGCCGAGGCCAACGCGGCGGCCGAGCAGGTCAGGGGGCTCTTCGTCCTGGTCGGCATCTTCGTCGCCATCGCGGTCGCCGCGGCGGCGCTGGTGGTCACCTCGACCTTCCGCATCGTCTTCGCCCAGCGGATGCGGCAGCTCGCGCTGCTGCGGGCGGTCGGCGCGAGTCGGGGGACCCTGGTGGCGGCGTTGACCGCCGAGGGAGCCCTGACCGGTCTGGTCGCCGGCGTCGTCGGGGTCGCCAGCGCCCTCGCCGTCGGGTACGCCCTGCCGGCGATCCTGCGTGCGTCCGGCATGGACGTCTCGTCGCCGGGCCTGCCACTCGGGGCGGCGGTTGCGGTGGTGATCGGCGCCGTTGTGATCACTGTGCTGGCCGTGCTGGCGCCAGCCTTCTCCGCCGCCCGGGTCTCCCCGCTGGAGGCACTGCGCACGGCGAGCACCACCGCCGGCCGGCGCGGCATCGGGGCGCTGCGCCTCGTGTTCGGGCTGCTGCTGGCGGTGGGCGCGGTGCTGGCCGCCGTCGGGACGTGGAGCCAGTTGCCGACACCGGAGCAGGAGTCCTTCAACCCGATGATGCCGATGCTCCTGCTGGTCGGGTCCGGTTCGCTGGCGTTCTTCGCGCTGGTAGCTCTCGGGCCGCTGCTGGTGCGGCCGGTGCTGGCGGTGGTGGGTTGGCCGCTGCGTCAGCTCGGACCGCTCGGACGGATGTCGGTCGGCGGCATCGGTGGGGCGCCGCGCCGCGCGGCCGCGGTCTCCGTCGTGGTCGCGCTCGGCGTGACCCTGATCGCCGGGGTGGTCATCGGGGGAGCGTCGCTGCAGGTCCTCACCGGACGTGAGCTGGCGCTCTCCGCACCGACGGACTTCGAGGTCACCACCAACGGCGAGCCACTGCCGGCGGCTGTCGTGACCCGGGTCGAGGAGGCGCGCGGGGCGCTGGCCCGAGTGGTGCCGTACCGGCGGGTCGGCGACGTCACGCTGCTGCGCGGCACTGACCCCCTCGGCGATGCCGAATCCTCGTATTCGACAACCGACCTGGATCTGGCGGCGATGCCGACCACCAAGGACCTGGACGTTGCCGAGGGGAGCCTGGCCGACCGTGGACCGGGCCGCATCGTGATCGGCCGCTGGGTCGCCCGAAACGCCGGGCTGCGGGCGGGCGACACCGCCGCACTCGCCCTGGCGGGGAAGACCGTAGACGTCCGCGTGGCCGCGGTCCTGCCCGACTCGGGCCCGCTGCACGAGGGCATCCTCACCGATCCGACCGACCTGGACCGGCTCGGGGTGCCGGCCGCGTACAACGGTCTGCTGGCCGACGCCGCCGGCTCCGGCGAGGACGGTCGCACCGCCGGTGTGCGGGCGCTGCGGCAGGCGATCGGGGGCAGCGCCGGGGTGGGCCTCGTGGTGCTTGCCGACGAGCGCGACCGCAACGACACGTTGGTGAGCAGCCTGGTCTGGATCGCGGTCGGTCTGGTCAGCCTGACCGTGCTGATCGCGGTCGTCGGCGTGGGCTCCACGACCGCGCTCTCGGTGGTGGAGCGGGTACGCGAGTCCGGGTTGCTCCGGGCGATCGGCCTGTCCCGGACCGGCCTGCGCACCATGTTGACCGTCGAGTCCGGCCTCTACGGGGTGATCGGAGCGACCGTCGGTCTGCTGCTCGGCATCCCGTACGCCTGGTTGGCGGTGCAGACCCTCGGGATCAACGCACCGCTGACCGTGCCGGTGCTGCCGCTGGTCGGGCTCTTCGTGACGCTGGTCGTGCTGACCGCGCTGGCCGGGGTGCTGCCGGCCCGGCGGGCGTCGCGGGTCAGCCCGGTGGTGGCACTGGGGGCCGACGGCTGAGCACTGCCACGCTGGATCGTGGGTCGGCGCCGGCATCTCGGCGCCGACCCACGACGGCACGGTTAGTTGGGGTTGTTGGCGTGGGTCAGCGTCTCCCAGGCGACGAAGAGGTTGTTGCTGCCGGCGGGACGCTGTTGCAGCGTGAGGGTTTGCGTGTTGGTCATGACGTTGCCCAGCCGGGTGCTCATCGCGTTGAAGCCGACCTCGGTGATCGGGCCAAGGCCTCGGGTGAGGCTGCCGCCGCAGAGCCAGGAGGGCGGCGCCTCGCCGAGTTGGTAGCGCGAGTGGAAGCCGAGCGCCTGTCGCAACCGCTCGCCGACCTGGGGATACAGGTCCCGTCCCTGAATGCGGGAGGTCTCCGCGACGTGTGAGATGGCGGAGATCCCGTACCCGGTGTGGACGAAGTCGCGGCAGGTTTCCTGCGCGAGGCCGGCAACGAAGGTGGACTGGCCCTGCCAGTAGCCGATGATCTCGGAGCTGGTGTCGAGACCGCTGCCGGGCACCGTGTAGGGCAGCGCGCCGTCGCTGGGCAGGTAGACGAAGGCGCGGGTCCGGTTGAGGAAGCGGGTGACCGCCGCGTCGTACGCGGTCCGGTCCTCCAGGAAGACGGCGATGCCGACGGCCGCCTCCATCATCGTGAGTTCCCAGTTGCCGTTGCTGTTCGACCCGTTGCGCACCACCGGCAGGTAGACGTTGCGCAGCATGATGGCGAAGCGGTTGGCGTTGGGCCAGCTGGTGTACGTGTACTTGATGATCTCGGCGGCCCGGGGCCAGACCGAGGCGGCCCACCCGGTCTGCAGGGGTGCGTTGCTGCCGGTGTGCGCGGTGATGGTGGCCGACCACGCGTCCATGATCTGGATCGACTTCTGTGCGTACCGGGCGTCTCCGGTGACGTACCAGGCGAGCGCGTCGGTGTACGCGGCGATCGCGTCCTCCCGCTCGTCCGTACATCCGTTGTTGGGGTTGGAGTAGGACCCGCACTCGACGACCGCGCGGGGTGCCGGCGTGCGCGTCAGCGAGGCGTACCGGCTGCTCATCATCTGGCTGTAGGCCGGTGCCCACGGCTGCGCGCCGGCCTGCACCCGGCCGCGGACGAAGTCGAGCTGACCTCGGCTGACCAGCACGCCGGGGTGCGTGAAGCCACCGGACGGAGGTGGCGTCGTGCCACCGCCGGTGGGCACCGTCCAGGTCTGGTTGGCGGTGCCGGTGCAGCTCCAGATCTGCAGGGGGGTGCCGTCGGCGGAGCTGGGGCCGGTCGCGTCGAGGCACTTGCCGGAGGCCGGGTTGACCAGTTGCCCGGCGCTGGGCGACCACTGCTGCGCGCCGGTGCCGTTGCAGTCGTAGATCTGCACGCGGGCGCCGTTGGCGGTGCTGGCGGCGGCGACGTCGAGGCATTTGCCGAGCGACCTGATCGTGCCGTCGTCGGCCACGGTCCACTGTTGAGCGGCGGAGCCGTTGCAGGTGTAGAGCTGAACCGGGGTGTTGTTGGCCGGGTTCGCGGCGGCCACGTCGACGCATTTGCCGCCGTACCCCGTGATGGTGCCGGTTGCGGCTGCTGCGGCGGGTGAGGCGCCGGCCACCAGGCCTGTCGGTACGGCGAGCACGGCCGCCGCGAGCGCGGCGGTCAAGCGGATGCGGGGGCGGCGGGGCGCGGGCCCGGCCAATCGTCGCGCCATGTCGGGGTCCTTCCGAGCGGCGAAGCCAACTGTAAAGTGTGTTAATCATTACAGTCATGTGCATCGATATCAATGTCTTCGCCATGCCGGGAGCGGTCACGGGTGCATGGTCGCGCCCTTGACGACCTTGTCCACCACGTTGCGTGGGGCGTGCAGCGCCAACCCCACCAGGTCGAGCTTGTCCCGGTCGACCGCCTGCACGGCGGCGCGGTTGTCCCGGTCGTTGCCGGTGGCGAACAGCTCGGACGTGAAGATCGACAGACGCAACCCGCGGGTGAGCGCGCGCGAGTGCGCGCCAACCAGCGCCGCCCGGTCGCCGGCGAAGACCAGCACCGGCTGGCCGAACATCGGCAGATACCGAGTGCCGTCCGCGTCGCGGTACTCCTCGCCGAGGAGCTCCGGCACGGCGTTCGCGATGCCACTGACCAGGAAGGCGGTGACGTTCAGCCGCTGCCAGCTCGCCAGGTCGTTGCGGAGCAGCACGGCGATCTTGGTGGGAAAACGGATCGGTTCGGTCATGGCGTCGAGCCTGCCCCTCGCGACGCCGACCGGTCTTGTACGTTCTTAGCGTGGCCACCCGCCCGGCGGGCTCGCACGTCAGCGCGTGGCGACCCGCGGTTGCCGGGGTCGCCGAGGTCTTCCACGCCCATTTCGTGGATCACGCCTACCCGCGGCACGTCCACGACGTGTGGACGCTGTTGATCGTCGACGACGGCGCGGTCCGCTTCGACCTCAATCGACACCGACACGGCGCGCTGCGCACGTCGGTCACCCTGCTGCCGCCGTACGTGCCGCACGACGGCCGCTCCGCCACCTCGAACGGCTTCCGCAAACGGGTCCTGTACCTCGACACCTCGGCGCTCGGTGCCGAGCTGGTCGGCCGAGCCGTCGACGAGCCGGGCCTGGCCGACCCGCAGCTCCGGGACCGGATCGACCACCTGCACCAGGTGCTCACCGCACCCGGCGACGAGTTCGAGGCCGAGAGTCGGCTCGCGCTCATCCTGGACCGGCTGCGCCAACAGCTCCGCCAGCGCGCCTCGGCCAGCGTTCAACCCCCCGCGAACGGCCTCGCGGTCCGACTACGTGAGCTGCTGGACGCCCGGACCACCGAGGGCGTCACGCTGGGCGAGGCCGCCGAGCTGTTGCACGCCCACCCGACCCACCTGGTCCGCACCTTCACCCACGTGCACGGACTGCCGCCACACTCGTACCTGACCGGTCGCCGGGTCGAGCTGGCGCGTCGCCTGCTCCTCGCCGGGCAACGGCCGGCCGAGGCCGCCGCCTCGGCCGGCTTCTTCGATCAGGCGCACCTCACCCGCCACTTCCGGCGGCACCTGGGCGTCAGCCCGGCCCGCTACCTCGGTGCGCCCAGCGCCGGGGTCAGACGAGCTGGCCGCCGATGACGGAGAGCAGCAGACCGGACTGTCCCTGCTCCGCGATCTTGCGCTTTCTGTCCCGACACAACGGGCATCTCACCCATTTTGACAACCGAAACTGCAAGATCGGCGAGGCCCCTAGAGACGGCTCAGCTCTGCGGTCGGCGTGCTGTCCAGCTGCCGACCCGTTGATCACCAGGGCACCACACCGGCGTCCTCGAAGAACCCGCCGGTAGGCCCGTCGTCGGGCAGGGTCGCGAGTCGGACCGCGATGGCCGCGCCCTGTTGCGGGGTACGGACGCCGCGGAAGCCGTTGAGGTCGGTCGCGACGAAGCCGGGGCAGGCGGCGTTGATCAGGATGTTCGTGTCGCGTAGCTCCTTGGCGTACTGGATGGTGACGGCGTTGAGGAACGTCTTCGATGGCGCGTACGCGACGGACAGCGGGCCCGTCGTGAGCTCGTCGGTGGAGGCGGTCTGCCGGGTGAGGGAGCCGACGCCGCTGGACATGTTGACGATCCGCGGTGACGCCGAGCGGCGCAGCAGGGGCAGCATGGCGTTGGTGACGCGGATGACGCCGATCACGTTGGTTTCCACCGCCGTCCGCACGGCCGCGAGGCTGACTGTGGTCGGCTCCTGCGGCATACCGCCGGTTACGGCGGCGTTGTTGACGAGTACGTCGAGGCCACCGGCACGTTCCTCGACCAGCCGGACGGCGGCGGCCACGCTCGTATCGTCGGTCACGTCCAGCGGCACACCGAACGCGTCGACGCCGGCCGCGCGCAACTTCTCCACGGCGGCTTCCCGGCGCGCGTCGTCTCGGGCACCGACCCCGACGCTCCACCCGAGGGCGCCCAGGCCGGCCGCGATCTCGTACCCGATTCCCTTGTTCGCGCCGGTGACCAGCGCGATTGTCGTTTGGCTCATGCATCCGATCCTGTCCGCGCCCCAGCAGGCCACCAACACCGTTTGAGTGGGCACCGATACCTCGCGGGTATCCATCGAGGCCCCACCGCAGGTGTGGGCCCCGGCGGCACGGGCCGTGCCGCCGGTACCGTTGCGGCATGGAGACGCGTGAGCTGCGGTACTTCGTCGCTGTCGCCGAGGAGTTGCACTTCGGGCGCGCTGCGCAGCGGCTCGGGATCGCGCAGCCGCCGCTGTCGCGTGCGATCGCGCAGTTGGAACGGCGCCTCGGGGTGGCGCTGCTGGAACGCACCAGCCGCACCGTCGCCCTGACCGAGGCCGGCTCGGTGCTGCTGGTCGAGGGCCGGGCGGCCATCGACGCGGTCGAGGCCGCCGAGCGCCGTACCCGCCGCGCCGCCCTCGCCGGAGCCGGCCAACCCGGCCTGGTCCTCGTCACGAAGGCCGGAGCGTCCGGCGAGTTGCTGTCGAAGCTGCTTGACGCGTACGCCGCCGAGCCCGGCGCGGTCCCCGTCGAGGTGCTGCTGTGCGGGATGGGCGAGCAGGAGCGCCTGCTGCGTGACGGGCGGGCGGACGTGGCGCTGCTGCACCGGCCGTTCAACTCGACGGTCGGACTGGACACCGAGGAGTTGCGCACGGAGGGGCAGGTGGTGGTCCTGCCGGCCGGGCACCCCCTCACCGCCCAGGCCCAGGTGCGGATGGCCGACGTCGCCGCGCTGCCCGGCCTGCCGCCGCCACGCCGCCCAGGCCCCGACGGCACGTACCCGGACGGACCCGGACCGCAGATACGGGACAACACGCAGCTGTACCAGCTGATCGCGCTCGGCCGGGCGTCGGCGGTCCTGCCCGAGTCGTGCCGGGCCGACCTGCGCAGCGACCTCGCCGCTGTGCCGGTGTCGGACGCGCCAACCGTCACGACGGTGATCGCGTGGCCGCCGCACAGTCGATCCCTGGCCCTCGCCGGGCTGATCCGGGCCGCGGTCCGCCTCTAACTGCGCTGCTGGCTGATCGCCACCCCGACGACCGGGTGCAATAGGACAGCCGTTCGGATACGTGGCCGAGTGGTCACGAAAACCGGCAGCAGATCGTCACAACTGGCAGTTAGTCTGCCTCCGCGCGTCGTTGCCACGGCACGTTGCGCCCCGCGCCCGGTAGGCGCGGCATTGCCGCCACCGCCCACCTTCGGCCGGATCAATCGACTTCAGGAGAGTTAGTGACACAGCAATCCGTCGCGACATCGGACAAACTCGACGGCGCAGTGCTCAAGGTGGCGGGTGTCGTCGTCCTTGGCGCGATCATGTCGATCCTCGACGTGACGGTGGTCAGCGTGGCGCTGCCCACATTCCAGAACGATTTCGACGCGTCCTACGCCCGCGTCGCGTGGACGATGACCGCCTACACCCTCGCGCTCGCCACCGTGATCCCGCTGAGCGGGTGGGCGGCGGACCGGTTCGGCACCAAACGGCTCTACATGGTGGCGCTGGCCCTGTTCACGATCGGGTCGGGGCTCTGCGCCACGGCCGACACGATCGGCGAGCTGATCGGCTACCGGGTGCTGCAGGGCCTCGGCGGCGGCATGCTCATGCCGCTGGGCATGACCATCATGACCCGCGCGGCCGGCCCGCACCGGATCGGCCGGCTGATGGCCGTCCTCGGCATTCCGATGCTGCTCGGGCCGATCGGCGGCCCGATCCTCGGCGGCTGGTTGATCGACACCGCGAGCTGGCACTGGATCTTCCTGATCAACCTGCCGATCGGTGTCGTCGCCCTGATCTATGCGCAGATGGCGCTTCCGAAGGACGCTCCCGAGCCGTCGGAGTCGTTCGACTTCGTCGGCATGCTGATGCTCTCGCCGGGCCTCGCCCTCTTCCTCTACGGCGTGTCGTCGCTGCCGGAGGCGGGCACCTTCGCCGCGACCAAGGTGTGGGCTCCGATGCTGGTCGGCGGCGCGCTGGTGGTGGCGTTCGTGCTCTACTCGTTCAAGCCCCGGCACCCGCTGCTCGACCTGCGGCTGTTCCGCAACCGCAGCCTGACCATCGCGTCGGTGACGCTGTTCGTGTTCATCATCGCGTTCATGGGCGCCGGCCTACTGTTCCCGAGCTACTTCCTGCAGGTGCGTGGCGAGACGACGCTGACCGCCGGTCTGCTGATGGCCCCGCAGGGCATCGGCGCGTTGCTCACCATGCCGATCGCCGGCATTCTGGCCGACCGGGTGCCGATCGGGCGGACCGTCCCGTTCGCGCTGGCGCTCATCGTCGTCGGGTTCTTCGGCTTCACCCAGGTCGACCCGCAGACCTCGTACCTGCTGCTCGAAGGCTCGCTGTTCGTGATGGGCCTGGGCATGGGCGGCACGATGATGCCGATCATGACGTCGGCGCTACGGACGTTGTCGGCCAACGACGTGGCGCGCGGCTCGACGCTTGTCAACATCCTCCAGCAGATCGGCGGCTCGGTCGGCGCCGCCGTCATGTCGGTGATCCTCACCAACGAGCTGAACGGCTCCCGGCCGATCCCGGGCCTGGTGGACGAGAGCGGCAAGCCGATCACCGAGGCCGGGCTGGCGATCGCCTCCCAGCAGCGGCCGGAGTTGCTCCAGCAGATGCCGGTGGACCCGTCGCTCATCGAACGCGGGCTCGACTTCGCCGCGAAGTCGTTCGCCACCACGTTCTGGGTCGCGTTCGCGCTGGTCCTGCTCACGTTCGTCCCGGCGGCCCTGCTGCCGCGCCGACGTCAGCCGGCGCAGCTCGACGACGTGCAGGGCGAGCAGGTCAAGACGCCCGTCGTCATCCACTGACCGATCCCGCCGCGCTCGGCACCCCGCGAGGTGCCGAGCGCGGCGGGTACGGCGTCAGCGCAACGGGCCGTCGCCGGAGCCGTCCGGGTCGTCGACCACGTGGATCGCCGCCTCCTCCGCGCTGGCGGCACCCGCGTCGATCCCGGCGTCCCAGGCCACCGACTCGGCTTCGTCATCCTCACGAACGCCCTCGTCGTACGCGACGAGACGGCCCGCGCGTGCCTCGGCCTCGTACCCCCGGCGGGTCAGTTCGTCCTCGTCGTCACCGCCCTCGGCGTACGGGTCGACATCGGGCACCTCCTGGGCGAGGTGCTGCTCCAAGGACTCGCCCGCCCGTTCCTCGGCGGGCGTGGTGCCGAACCGGTTCGCCGCTGTCCAGTGGTCCTCGGCGATGATGCCGGTGTCGAGTGGGTCACCGACCCGGTCGTCGTCCAGCGTGTCGGACGCGTCCAGGACGCCATCATCCTCAGCCACGTTCCACTCGTCGACGGAATCCATCCGCTCGGTCTGGCTCACGGTGGTCTCCTCTTCGTCACGATGCAGCAATGGATCAAGCCTATGGCGGTCCAACGCATCCGCATCCCGAGGCCTGCCCGCTGTGACGAACGGACCTCGGGGCACGTCGCCGAGCGAGGTTCAGCGCTGCAGCAGCTCCACCACGGCCTGGGTGAACTCTGCCGGCTGCTCGATGTGCCCGAAGTGCCCGCTGTTCTCCAGCAGCACCAGCCGCGAGTCCTTGAGGCCCGCGTGCAGTTCCTCGGCGCGGTGCGGGGGGCAGATGAAGTCGTACGCGCCGACGATCACCACGGCGGGCACGGTGATCTCAGCCAGGTTCTCCCGCACGTCGAAGGGCGTGGGATCCTGCGCGCTCGCCGGCGTCAACGAGATCCGGACAGCGGCCTGGAACGGTGCGAATTCGTCCTGCCGGCCCCAGAAGTCCGCGAAGTAGACCGGAAGGGCGGCGCGCAGGGCGACAGCCAACGACTCGTCGTCGGTGGCAGCACCGATCTGCCCGAAGGCGGCCGGGACGGCAGCCGCCTCCGGCCGGTCCGGGTGCCGCTGCGGGTACGCGGTGAGCGCGGCCATCGCCTCGGCCCAGAACTCGCCGCCGGTGACGGGCGAGGTGTCGTACAGGGCGAGTCCGGCGACCCGGTCCGGGTGTGCGAGGGCGTAGCTCTGGATGACGAAACCGCCGTGCGAGTGCCCGAGGAGGTACACCCGGGGTGCGTCGAGGTGCTGGACGACGGCGTCGAGGAACCGGACATACGTGTCGAGACGGTAGTCGTCGGGGTTGTCGAGTTGCCCCGAGGCGCCCGTCCCGACCGGCTCGACGTACACCATCGTGAAGTGTTCTTCCAGGCTGGGCGTCCGCAGATAGGCCCACTCGATGCCAGGGCCGCCGGAGTGCGCCACGCACACCGGACCGCTGCCGGCGACGTGGTAGACCTGCCGAACGCCGTCGACGAGGAACGAGTGGGCGCCCGGTGCGAGGGCGCTGACGTCGTGGCTGGTGGAACCCATGAACTATCTCCCGATCCGAGACCCGCGGGGCGTGTGCCGACACGGCGACTGGTGCATGACGCGAACCAGATGCGTGGGTCGGGGAGAAAGTTCGCTCGTTCCGAAAAATTTTTCTCAGACCAGGGATGGCAGGCGGATCGCCCGCGCCGCGACGGGGTGGAAGAGGGTGAGTTGGCGCACCCGGCCCTCGCGCAGCACCTGCAACCACAGCGCCCCTGGTGGGCAGTGCTCCGGGTCGTCGGGTGGGCTGATCAGGTCGGTTTCCCAGATCAGCACGTCGCCGCTGGCCACGACGTTGCGCAGCCGCTGGCGTACCCCGACCGTCAGGTCGAAGTTCATGCCGTTGACAGCCAGATCACGGCCGCCGCGCGGGCCACCCGGCACGACCATCTCGGCGTTCGGCCACCAGCTCTCGCGGACCACCTGGTCGAAGTCACCGCTCATCGCGGTGGCCATCATGTCGCGGCCCTCACGCCACCGTGAGTCGTTCGTCGCGGTGATGTCGGTGTGTGCCGCGCTCGCCGCCGCCCGCAGGCCGTCGGTGAGCGCACGGCGGGCGTGGCTGAGGCGGCTGCGGACGGTGCCGACCGGCACGCCGCAAACGGCCGCGATCTGCTCGTACGAGGACGCGTCGCTGAAGTGCCGCAGCAGGGTGACCAGCCGGTCGGTTTCAGAGAGTTGCCCGATCGCGTGCCACACCCAGTCGCGCATCGCGCCCCGGTCCAGTGCCTCCTCGGGGGTTGGCGTGTCGGCGGGGCCAGCGAACCACTCCGGCTCGCCGACCGGGACGGCTCGGGGCCCGCGCAACGTCATTCGACTGTTGTTGCGGACGATGGCACGCAACCAGGGGCCGACGGCAGCCGGGTCACGGACCTCGCTGATGCGGCGTAACGCCACCACCATCGCGTCCTGCACCGCGTCCTCGGCGTCGGGTCCGTAACCGAGGATGCTCAGCGCGACGGCCCGCATCGCGGCCTCGTGACGGGCCAGCAGCGCACCGAGCGCCGCCGCGTCTCCCGCCTGCGCGAGCGTAACCAGCTCCGCGTCACCCTGCGTCACGGGTACATCCTCCCTGCGCGTCCCGGGGCGGTCCACCTGAGGCATTTCGGGTGGTTTGCTCGGTGCCGCCACCGCTAACAGCCTACGACGGGTGATCGCGCCGCCGGCCAGGCCGGCACCCTGAAGGCACCCGGCTGCCGACGTCGGCTGGCGGAAAGTGACGTACGTCGGTCGTAGCGTGGGCGGCATGAGGACATGCGCTGTCAAAGGCCCGTGGTCGCGCGCGACCGGCATCCGCGCCGACGACACGAGTCTGCGATGACCGACCTGAGCTGGGCGCAGGTGTCCGTCCGCCGCTACCTCTACGCGTACGGGCCGGCCGCTCCGGCCCAGTTCGCCAAGTGGCTGTCGGCGACCGAGCGGTGGGCGACCGGGGTGTTCAAGTCGCTGGATCTGGCCGAGGTCACCGTGGCCGGCCAACGGGCGTGGGTGGCCGCCGGCGACACCGACTTTCCGGACGACCAGCCATCCGAATTACGGATACTGCCCTACTTCGACGCGTACGCGGTCGGCTGCCACCCACGCGAGCAACTCTTTCCCGGTGCCGCCGCCGAGCGGGCGCTGGCCGGTGGGCAGGCCGGCAACTATCCGGTGCTGCTCGTGGACGGCACGGTCGCCGGAGTGTGGCACCAGCGTCGCTCCGGACGCACGATCCACATCACGGTCGAGCCGTTGGGGGCGCTCGGCACCGGCCACCGGCGGGCCTTGGAGGAGGAGGCCGAGCGGGTCGGGGTGATCCTGGAGGCAAAGCCGACACTGACGATCGGCACGGTCTCCGTTGGCCCGCATGCCTGAGGGCATCCGCCTGACGCGGCGCGCAGTGCCTACGCCGGGCGGACCTGTGACGCCCGCCGGTGCCGATGCGTCGGGCGGACCTGTGACGCCCGCCGGTGCCGATGCGTCGGGCGGACCTGTGGCGCCCGCCGGTGCCGTTGCGTCGGCCGGACCGACCGGGAACGGCCTGGTGAACCGCTCCCGGTCGATGCCGCGTCAGTAGCGGCTGCCCTCCGGCGCGGGCAGCGCGTCGAGGTCGGCCAGGTCCTCGGCGCTGAGCCGTACGTCGCCGGCGGCGCAGTTGTCCACCAGGTACTTCGGGGTCTTGGTGCCGGGGATCGGAATGACCTGGTCACCCTGGGCGACCACCCACGCGAGCGCGACCTGCGCCGGGCTGACGCCAGCCCGGTCGGCGATCTCCCGAACCCGGGCGACGATGGCGAGGTTGGCGCGCAGCGCGTCCTGCTGGAAACGCGGCAGGCCACGGCGGAAGTCGTCGGCGGGCAAATCGTCGAACGAGGTGAACCGGCCGGCGAGGAAACCGCGACCGAGTGGGGAGAACGGCAGGAAGGCAATGCCCTGCTCGACGCAGTACGGCAGCACCTCGGCCAGCGGGTCGCGGGTCCACAGCGACAGCTCGGACTGCACCGACGCCACCGGGTGCACCGCCTGAGCCCGCTGGATCTGGGCCACCGTCACCTCGGACAGGCCGATCTGTCGCGCCTTGCCCGCGGTCACCACCTCCGCCATCGCACCCCAGGACTCCTCGATGGGCACCTCCGGGTCGACGCGGTGCAGTTGGTAGAGGTCGACGTGGTCGGTGCCGAGCCGGCGCAGGCTGTCGTCGATCGCCGCTCGGATGTGCTCCGGCCGGCCGTTGTTGCCGATCTTCGGTGAGTTGCCGGGGCCACCGGTGGGGGAGGTGGCCACCAGGCCGGCCTTCGTCGCCAGAACGGCCCGCTCCCGGTGACCGTCGGCCAGCGCTCGCCCGACCAGTTCCTCGTTGGTGTACGGCCCGTACACGTCCGACGTGTCGATCAGCGTGGCACCCAGGTCCAGTGCCTGTCGGATGACAGAGATCGACGTGTCGTCGTCGCGAGGGCCGGTGATGTCGTATCCGTGGCTCATGCCCATGCAGCCGAGGCCGATGACGCCGACTTCGGGACCTGCGCTGCTCAGCGTGGTGGTTCGCATGCACCCCACGCTACGACCACCTCGGCCGTTTGGTGGCGGAGCGAGCCGGGGTGGGCCGTGCGACGGTCTACCGCAGCTACCCGAGCAAGGAAGGCCTGATCGGGCAGCTCGTGGCGGCGGCCCGGTCGTCCGGCAAGGTCCGCCCGGCGGTTCGGCAGCTCATCGTGCTCGACGAGCGCGACCCGGCGGTGTGGCGCCGCTACGCCGACCTGGTGCTCAACGCGCTGCGCCCCTGACCGATGACAGCTGACGCTGGAAAAAGTTTGGCGGACGTGTCGAGGACGGCCGGGCCGGCTTCGACCATGGGTTGAGGGCCGAGCACATCCGGCCCCGCCGGCAGGCTGACCCAGCACAGACCAGGGAGTGGATCGATGACGAAGGTGACGACCGGGGCGACGATGTCGTTGGACGGCTACATCGCGGACGCGTCCCACGGTGGCTTCGAGTACCTCTTCCAGTGGTACAACAACGGTGACGTCGAGACGCCGACGGCCAATCCCGAGATGACCTTCCGGACGTCCGCCGCGAGTGCCCAGCACCTGCGAGATCTCACCGAGCGGACCGGTGCGCTGGTCGTCGGCCGGCGGCTCTTCGACATGACCCGCGGGTGGGGTGGCCGGCATCCGATGGACCTGCCCGTCGTGGTGGTCACGCACAGCGTTCCGGAGGGCTGGGAGCCGGAGAGCGACTCCTTCGTCTTCGTCACCGACGGCATCGAGAGCGCCATCGACCGGGCGAAGGCACTCGCCGGTGACAAGGAGGTCGGTGTCAATGGCGGCACCATCGCGGCCCAGGTCGTCGAGGCCGGCCTGCTCGACGAGGTGCACGTCGACCTCGTCCCGGTTGTGCTCGGTGCCGGCATCCCGCTCTTCGCCGACCTGAAGATCGCCCCATTGCAACTGGACGGGCCGATCAACGTCGTCGAGGGCACCGGCGTCACCCACCTGGCCTACCGGGTACGCCCCGCAGCCTGACCCGTCCCGGGGCCGGTCCGTCCGGGCCGGCCCCGGTCCGACCCCACCCGCGACACGTGCCAGCCTTCCGCGCCGACCACGACGGTGTCTGCTCCCGCCGCGCGCATCGCTGACCAGCGCCGATAGAACGGTGCGTCACCTTAACGCACCGGAAACACCGCCGGTACCAAACCTGGGAACGCTCGTCGGACAGTCAAGACCACCGATATCGCGAACCGGGGTGACCATGGCCGACAACACCACGAACGCGGCGACGTTCGACGGGCCGATTGGACGGTCCGGCAATGGCCGGACGCTGCCCGCACCGCGCACCAACCCGATCGCGTCCCTGGACGACGGCGACCCGGCGGACCTGGCCACGATCGGTGTGGAGGAGGAGTTCCACGTCGTCGACCTGCACACCCGGGAGCTGGTGCCCCGGGCCGGTGAACTGCTCGACCGGCTGCCGGCCGACTCGTTCACCGCCGAGCTGCACCGCAGCGTGGTCGAAACCAACACCGCGGTATGCCGGACCCTGGACGAGATCCGCACCGAGCTGACCCGGCTGCGCCAGCTGGCCGTACAGGTCGCCGACCGGGCTGGGCTGGGCATCGTGGCAGCCGGTACGGTCCCGCTGCGCGCCGACGGCGACCCCAGCGTCACTCCCACCTCCCGCTACCGGCGGATGCTCGACGAGTATCAGATGCTCGCCCGGGAGCAGCTCATCTGCGGTGCGCAGGTGCACGTCGGAGTCTCGGACCGGGATCTGGCGGTGGCGGTCACCCGCCGGGTCCAGCCGTGGCTGCCGGTGCTGCTCGCCCTCTCCACCAGCTCGCCGTTCTGGATGGGCCAGGACAGCGGCTACGCCAGCGTCCGGTCGCTGGTCTGGCAGCGCTGGCCGACGGCAGGTGACCCGGGTGAGGTGACCAGCGCGGCGGACCACGAGGCGTTGGTCGCCGAGCTGATCTCCTCCGGCACGATCACCGACCCGGCCATGATCTACTTCGATGTCCGGCCGTCGGCTCACGTGCCTACGGTGGAGCTGCGGATCACCGACGCCAACGCCGACGTGGAGACCATCGTCCTGCTGACCGGCCTGTTCCGGGCGCTCGTCCGGCGGGAGGTCGCCGCCGTGCGCGCCGGGGTGGAGCGCACGGCCGTGCGGCCACCGGTGCTGCGCGCCGCCGTCTGGCGGGCGGCCCGCTCCGGACTGGAGGGTGACCTGCTCGACCTGCCCCGGTCGGCTCGACCGGTGCCGGCTGCCGAGGCGGTCCGCCGTCTGGTGACCGACCTGCGCCCGCAGTTGGAGGCGACCGGCGACTGGGAGCAGATCCGCCAACTGACCCGGTACGCGCTGGAGCGCGGCAGCTCCGCAGCGCGGCAGCGGCGGGCGTACGAGCGTCGCGGCCGACTGGCCGACGTGGTCGACCTGTTGCTCGACGAGACCCGGGGCCGAGTCCGAGGCCCGCTGCTCGGTGCGCCCGTACCGCCAGCGCTGCCCACGTACGCCGACGCCGGAGACGAGGTCTTCGGGCCGACCGGACCGGAGCCGGCGTACGGCCCGATGCTGGCGGCCCTGCGCCACCTTGGTGCCGGCGCCCTGCGTCAGCGCGAGCACGACCGGGACGAGGAGCAGCGCGCGCGAGGCGTGACGTTCAGCGTGGCCGGCGAGGCGAGCACCCGGCTCTTCCCGGTCGACCTGGTGCCCCGCGTGGTGCCCGCCGCCGACTGGCGGACCCTGCGTACCGGCCTGGTGCAACGGGCCCGCGCCCTCGATGCGTTCCTGCGGGACGTCTACGGCGACCGGGCGGTGGTGGCCGACGGTGTGGTGCCGGCGTGGGTGGTGGAGTCCTCACCAGGGCTGCGCCCGACCGGCGCGCTGATGGGCCGGCGGGGCACTCGGGCTCAGGTGTCCGGGACCGACCTCGTCCGGGACCCGAGCGGTGGCTGGTACGTGCTGGAGGACAACCTGCGGGTGCCCTCCGGGATCGGCTACGCCGTGCAGAACCGCCGGCTGACCCAGGCGGTGCTGCCGGAGCTGCCGGTGCCGGAGGATCTGCTGCCCGCCGACGAGACGCCAGCGATGCTGTATCGGGCGTTGGTCGCCGCCGCGCCCCCCGCGGCCGACGATCCCGCCGTGGTGGTGCTCAGTGGCGGTCCGGGTGACCCGGCGTGGTTCGAGCACCGGCTGCTCGCCGACGAGATGGCGGTGCCGCTGACCGAGACCAGCGACCTGCTGGTGGAGGACGGCCGCGTCAGGTTGGTCCGGGAGGGCCGCCGTAGCCAGATCGACGTGATCTACCTGCGGATGGACGAGGAGGCGCTGCTGCACGCCCCGGGCGCTGACGGGGTGCCGCTGGGCTGGCCGCTGCTCGCCGCAGTGCACGCCGGGCGGCTCACGCTGGCCAACGCACTCGGCAACGGTGTCGGCGACGACAAGGCGCTGTACGCGTACGTGCCCCGGCTGATCGAGTACTACCTGGGCGAGAGCCCTCTGCTGAGGGATGTGCCGACCTATCTGTGCGGGCTGCCCGAGCAGCGGGCCGAGGTGCTTGGTCGGCTCGAGGAGTTGGTGCTCAAGCCGGTCGACGGGTACGGCGGCGACCGGGTGGTGATCGGCCCTCGGGCCGAGGCGGAGGAGTTGGACGCCGTCCGGGAGCAGATCCTCGCAGCCCCGCACCGGTGGATCGCCCAGGAAACGATCTCGCTCACCACCCACCCGGTATTCGACGGCACCGCTCTTGCTCCCCGCCACGTCGACCTGCGGGCCTTCGTGTTCCTTGGCGAGAAGGCCGAGGTCGCGCCGGTGGCGCTGACCCGGGTGGCGCCGGCCGGCAGCATGATCGTCAACTCTTCGCGAGGCGGTGGGTCGAAGGACACCTGGCTGCTCGACGGAACCGAGCAGAATTCGGTGTAACCCACGCTTGACCTGCACGTCATCGGGACGCAACCAGGTCCGCCAAGCCTGGACCGATCAGCGGCCCGAGCGGACCCGAGCCGAGGAGAGGTGTGTGCTATGTGTGGTATTGGAGGGGAGCTTCGCTTCGATGGGGCACCACCGGACAAAGCCGCCGTCGAGCGGATGCTTCCCGTCCTGGCCTCCCGTGGCCCGGACGGCGAGGGCCGATGGCAGCAAGGCCCGGTGGCTCTGGTGCACCGCCGGCTGCGCATCATCGACCTCTCCGACGCCGGCGCTCAGCCGATGGTCGACCCCGAGCTGGGTCTGGCGGTGGTCTTCAACGGCTGCATCTACAACTACCGGGAGCTGCGCGACGAGCTGATCGCCGCTGGCTACTCCTTCCGGTCGACCTCGGACACCGAGGTGATCCTCAGGGCGTACCACAGGTGGGGGACCGCCTGCGTCGAACGGTTCTACGGGATGTTCGCGTTCGCCCTGGTCGAGATCGCCACGCACACCCTGGTCCTGGCCCGCGACCGGCTCGGCATCAAGCCGCTCTATCTGGCGCAGGGGCCTGGCCGGGTCCGCTTCGCCTCCACCCTGCCGGCGCTGCTTGCCGCCGGTGACGTGGACACCGACCTCGACCCGGTGGCACTGCACCATTACATGACCTTCCACTCGGTGGTGCCCCCGCCGCGCACGATCCTCGCCGGGGTCCGCAAGCTCCCACCGGCCACCGTGCGGGTGATCACCGCGGACGGCCGGAGCACCGACACCCTCTACTGGCAGCCGGAGTTCAACCGGGCTGCCGTCGCTCCGATGTCCGCCGACGAGTGGCAGGAACGGATCATGGGGGCGATGCGCACCGCCGTACGCCGACGGATGGTCGCCGACGTGCCGGTCGGGGTGCTGCTCTCCGGCGGCCTCGACTCCAGCCTGATCGTCGCCCTGCTGGCCGAGCAGGGCCAGACCGGGCTGGCCACCTTCAGCATCGGCTTCGAGGCGGCGGCGGGGGAGAGCGGCGACGAGTTCCACTACTCCGACCTCGTGGCGCGCCACTTCGACACCGACCACCAGCAGATCCGCATCGGCGCGAGCCGGTTCGTGCCCGCCGTGCACGACGCCATCGCGGCGATGAGCGAGCCGATGGTCAGCCACGACTGCGTCGCGTTCCACCTGCTCTCCGAGGAGGTCTCGCAGCGGATCACGGTGGTGCAGTCCGGGCAGGGCGCCGACGAGATCCTCGCCGGCTACGACTGGTACCCACCGATGGCCAACGTGGCCCGGGCAGACGCCGTCGAGGCGTACGCCCGGGTGTTCTTCGACCGTCGCCACGATGCGCTCGGCGGGCACCTGGCGCCCGAGTGGATGCTCGACCACGACGCCAGCCTGGAGTTCGTGGCCGCACACTTCGGCGCGCCCGGCGCGGACACCGCGCTGGACGCGGCACTGCGCCAGGACAGCCTGGTGATGCTGGTCGACGACCCGGTCAAGCGGGTCGACAACATGACGATGGCCTGGGGGCTGGAGGCCCGCGTGCCGTTCCTCGACCACGAGGTGGTCGAGCTGGCGGCGGCCTGCCCGCCCGCGTTGAAGCTGGCGCAGGGCGGCAAGGGCGTGCTGAAGGCGGCGAGCCGGGGCATCGTGCCGGACGAGGTGATCGACCGGCCGAAGGGCTATTTCCCGGTACCCGCCATCCGGCACCTCTCCGGCCCACTGCTCGACGACGTCCGGGACGCGCTGACCGCCCGACCGGCGCGCGAGCGGGGCCTGTTTCGCAAGGACTACCTGGAGGAGTTGCTGGACGCGCCAAACGCCCGGCGGACCACGCTGGGCTCCAACGCGCTCTGGCAGCTCGGGCTGCTGGAGCTCTGGTTGCAGCGGATCGGGGTTTAGATGAGCGTACGGACCGAAGTGCCGCGTACCACCCGACGGGCCCGACCCGCGAGTCACCGGCCGGCGCCGCCGTCGCTGCTGCCGGCCGGCGAGGATTTCGCGCCCGCGCCGTCCCCCGACGGCCGCCGGGTGGCGTTCCTCTCCGACCGGGCCGGAACCCCGGGCGTCTGGGTTCGCGACGTCGACGCCGCCGAGGCCGTTGCGCTGCCTACTGGCGATGAGCCGGTGCTCGCACTGAGCTGGTCCCCGGATGGGCGGTGGTTGGCCTGCGTCATCGCCCCCGGCGGAGCGCCCCGCACCGAGCTGTGGGTTCTGCGTCCGGACGGCTCGCGACGCAGCCAGGTCGCCGGGTTCGGCCGCCGCAGCGCCGCGTTGGCCGGCTGGCTGGCCGACGGCGCGGTCATGGCGGTCACCGAGACCGACGAGCAAGGTCGGGCCGTCCTGGTCGACGCGGACACCGGGCACCGGCGGGTGCTCGCCGAGGGTGACCTGCTCACGCTCCTGGACGTGACTCCGGACGCCAGCGCCGCACTGCTGCGCCGCGGTCCGCGTAACGCTCGCTGGCTGGAGCTGCTCGACGTGGCGACGGGTGTTCGGCGGCGGTTGATCCCGGACACCGGCCGGGGCAGCACCGACCAGGGTTGGTTCGGCCCGGACGCAACGAGCGTGCTGGCTCGCACCGACGCGTTTTCGGAGCTCGCCGCGCTGGTGCGGGTCGATCTGACCCGACCGGAGCAGACGCCGACCCGGCTCGCTTGGCGACCGGACGCCGAGCTGGAGCATGTGGCGCCGAGCGTGGACGGGCACCGTGCCGCGCTGCTCTGGAACACCTACGGCGGGCGCAGCGAGCTGAGCCTGCTCAACTTCGTCGACGGCGTACAACGTGCCGTCGGCGCCCCCGGGGAGGTGCTCGACGACGCCGTCTTCGCCGCTGGCGGCGACTTGCTCTGCCTCACCGCGCAGGGGCCGGTGCAGCCGCGGGAGGTCTGGCTGGTCGATCCGTCGACCGGGGTGCTGCGCCCGCTACGGCCGGGCCCAAGGCGTACGGGCGGCAGCGGCGTCGCGCCGCAACTCGTCGACCTGCGTGCCCGCGACGGGTTGCCGCTCTCCGGCTGGCTGTACCGCCCGTCCGGGCCGGGCCCCTGGCCGACCGCGATCAGCCTGCACGGTGGCCCGGAGGCGCAGGAACGCCCCGGCTACAACCCGCTGTTCCAGGCCCTCGTGGCGCAGGGCGTCGCGGTCTTCGCGCCCAACGTCCGGGGATCGTCCGGGTTCGGTCGCTCCTTCGTCGCTGCCGACAACCTCGCGGGTCGCTACGGTGCGATCGCCGACGTGGCGGCCTGCGCCGACTTCCTCGTCGACAGTGGCGTCGCCCGGCCCGGCCAGCTCGGCTGTCTGGGCCGTTCCTACGGTGGTTACCTGGTCCTCGCGGTGCTGGTGAACTTTCCTGGGCTGTTTGCCGCCGGGGTTGCCGAGTGCGGCATCTCCGACTTTCGTACCTTCTTCGCCGGCACCGAACCGTGGATCGCCGCTGCCGCCGTCAGCAAGTACGGCGACCCGGAGCGTGACGGGACGTTGCTGCGCGACCTGTCGCCGCTGACCCACATCGACCGGCTGGATGTGCCGGTGCTGCTGATCCACGGCGCCAACGACACCAACGTGCCGGCTGGCGAGTCGGCGCAGGTAGCGCAGGCGTTGGCGGCTCGGGACGTGCCGCACGGGCACCTGGTGCTCGCCGGAGAGGGGCACGACTTTCTGGCGCGTGCCAACCAGGAGGCGGCGCGTACGGCCACGACCGCCTGGCTGACCCGGCACCTCGCCGCGATCGCGTCCACCGTCGGCTGAGGCGATATCCTCCGCCGGTGGAGGTCATGGCGCAGGGCGAGCGGTTGGCCGCGGACCTGGGTCGCTGGCTGGTCGATCTGACCTTCGTCGACCTGGACACCGATGAGGTCACCGCACGGGTGATCGACTCGGTGGTGCGGTGGGCCGAGGCGCAGGGCTGGCGGGTCTACCGGCGCGCGCCCAGCGTGTTGCCGTTGCCGCCGCCGCTGGAGCAGCGGCACTCGGTTCTCGACGTGGCGTGCGCCCGCCCGGACGGCCCGCCGGTCGTGGTGGAGGTCGACCACACCGACCGCGCCCGTACGGTCCAGAAGTTGCGCGCGGAGGCGGACGCCGGCCGGATCCCGATCTGGGTGCGGTGGGGTGTCGGGCGTTTCACCGCCCCGGCACCGCCGGTGCGGATGGTGACCGTCGAGGTGACCCGGCGGGCCGGGCCGGCGGGGCGCGGACGGCTGCACAGCCGTGTCGGTGACCGACCCGCGCCGGCCCACTCCAGCGGCGGCGGCGCGGTGACCCCGCAGGCGCTGCCGATCCCGCTGACCGACCCGGTTACGGGCGGGGCCGACGACAGGTAAGGGCACCTGAAGCGAATCGTAAGCGGGTGCCGGCAGAGTTCTGGGTGTCACCGGAGAACACGACCGACAGCCAGGAGATTCCGATGCGCAAGCTCATCAACTCGACCTACATCACCCTCGACGGCGTCATCGAGAACCCCATGTGGACCATGTCGTACTTCGACGACGAGGCCATGAGCCTCGCCGGCGAGCAGACCACCGAGGCCGACGCGATGCTGATGGGCCGAGCCACCTACGACGGCATGTCCGTCGCCTGGTCGAGCAGGGACGAGAGCGACCCGGGCGCCGCGTACTTCAACAACGTCAAGAAGTACGTCGCCTCGACCACCCTGACCGACCCCACCTGGAACAACACGGAGGTGCTCCAGGGCGATCTGGTCGAGGCGGTCACCGCGCTCAAGGCCCAGGAGGGCAAGAACATCATCCAGTACGGCTTCGGCTCGGTCACCGCTCAGCTGATCAAGGCGGGCCTGGTGGATGAGGTCCGGTTCTGGATCCACCCCGTGCTGGAGGGCGGCCCCAGCCTCACCGCGCCGCTGACGGACGTCAAGGGGTCGTTCGACCTGGTCGACACCCGGGTGCACAAGAGCGGCGTGATCGTCGCCTCGTACGCGCCGAAGACGACGACCTGACCAGAGATCAGAGCTGAGCCCGGGCCTCGCTCGGGCTCAGCTTCGCGCCCTCGGCGACCAATGCATCGAAGCGCTCCGGCCCGAGTTCGGCCCGCAGCCGTTCGGTCACCCGGTCGGTGTCGTCGCGTTCGGCCGGCGCGGCCGGGGCCTGCGCGGCGAGCCGAACGGCAGCCGCGGCGCCCAGCAGCCGGGCGGCGACCTCGGGGGAGCGCACCGCAGACGCCATCCCCTCCAGGGGGCCGACCGTGTCCCGCATCGTCGCCATCGCCTCGGCGGTCTCGAACGCCTCGATGTGCAGGGCCAACGCGGCGTCCGGGTCGCCGCCCAACTCGACCGCGTAGCCAAGCTCGACCAGGATCATCGGCAGGTAGAGCGCGGGCTGGCTCTCGCCCCGGCCCAGCTCGGCGAGGCGGCTGAGGTGGGTGACAGCCAGGTCGAGTTTGCCGTCGCGGCGGGCGGCCAGCCCGAGGCTCATCTCCGCGAAGATCAGCGCACCGGGCGAGCCCTGCTCCACCGCCAGGCCGTACGCGCGTTCGGCCAGTTCCCGGCCCAGGGCATAGTCCCGGGTCTGCACCGCGAGCCAGGCCAGCCAGGACAGCTCGGCGCAGACCTGCGGCCACAGCGCCAGTTCCTCCGCCCAGCGCAGCCCCTCTCGGTGCAGCGCGGCGGCGCGCTCGTGCTCGCCGCGCATGTCGGCCAGGCCACCCACCCACTCGGTCGCCCGGAGCCGGCCCCACCGGTCGCCGATGTCGGCGAACAGCGCGGCGCTGCGTGTCGCGGTGCGCTCCAGGGTGGTCTGGTCACCGTTGGCGTGTGCGATGTGGGCCAGGGAGGTGAGCACCGCGGCCTCGGTCCACGGGTCGGCGGCGGTCGGCAGCAGCTCCGATGCCAGGGCCAGGTCGCTGTTCTCGATCACCGCGTTGGCTGCGAACCACGCCGCGTGGCCGTTCGGGTGGGCGGCCACCGCGGCGCGCACGTCGTCCGGTGCGATCGCCTGGCCCTGCGACAGAGCGAAGCCCACCCGCCAGGGGGCGGCGCGGGCCTCCTGCTCCGGGTCACCGGGCACGGCCAGGGCACGCCGTGCCTCGGTGAGCCGGCCACGCAGGAACCAGTACCAGCTCAGGGCGACCGCCAGACGCAGCCCGCCACCGTGCACCAGCGCCGACCGCAGGTTCGCCAGCTCGGCGTCCAGCAGCGTCAGCCACCGCTGCTGGTCGGCCCCACGCAGCCCGGGGTCAGCGCGCTCGGCCAGTTCGGTGTAGTAGACGGCATGCCGCGCGCGTACCTCGTCGGCGTCGGCCAGGCGCCCAAGGCAGAACGCGGCCACCGATTCGAGCAGCCGGTAACGGGGGGCCGGGCCGGAGTCGTCGAGCACCACCAGCGACCGGTCCACCAGCCGAGCGAGGGCGTCCAGGTCGGTTTGGCAGACGTGTTCGGCGGCCTCCGGGGTGCACCCGTCCGGGAACACCGCCAGTCGGGCGAGCACCACCTGGTCGGTCTCGTCCAGGAGGTCCCAGCTCCAGCCGATCACCGCGGTGAGCGTCCGCTGCCGGGGTGGCACGTCGCGCTGCGCGGTGGTGAGCAACCGGAACCGGTCGTCGAGCCGGTCCACCACCCCACGTACGCCCAGCGCGCGGACCCGGGTCGCGGCCAGTTCCAGGGCCAGCGGGAGACCGTCGAGGCGGCGGCAGAGCTGGGCGACCGCCGCTGCGGTCTGGTGGTCGACGCGGAAACCGCGCTGCTGCGCGGCGGCGCGGGCGACGAACAACCGGGCCGCCGCCGAGCGCCGGACCGCGTCCAGGTCACCGTCGTCCGGCACGGGCAGTGGGGGTACCTCCCAGAGCAGCTCACCGGTCAGCCCGAGTGGCTCCCTGCTGGTGGCCAGCACGCTCACCCCGGGCACGTCGCGCAGCAGTCGGGCGACCAGCTCGGCGACCGGCTCGATGACATGTTCGCAGTTGTCCAGCACGAGCAGCAGCTGCCGGTGCCGCAGAGTCGTGACCACCCGGTCGGCGGGGGACAGGTTCGTGCCGGCGGCCTCGTAGGCGCCCAGCGCGCTGAGCACCTGTTCGGCGACGCGTGCGTCGCCAGCCGGCAGCGGGGCCAGCTCAACCAGTTGGACCCCGTCCGGAAAGGACTGCGCGCGGGCCGTCTCGGTGGCCAGCCTGGTCTTGCCGACGCCACCCGGCCCGACCAGCGTGACCAGCCGCTGCCGGGTCACCAGAGCCTGTAGCTCGGCCAGCGCCTCTTCCCGCCCGACCAACTCGTCGAGCTGGGCCGGCAGGCTGTTGCGGATCATCGCAGCCTTCGGTGGCGCGCTCAGGCCCGCGTCCTGTTCGAGGATCCGGCGGTGCAGGGCGACCAGCTCCGGGCCGGGGTCGAGGCCCAACTCCTCGGCGAGCCGGTCGCGCAGTTCGGCGTAGCTGTCCAACGCCTCGGTCTGGCGGCCGGCCGCGTACAACGCGCGGAGCTGCACTGCCCGCAGGCCCTCGCGCAGCGGATGCCGGGCGACCAGCTCGACGAGGTCGGCGGCGACCAGGTCGTGTTCACCCCGGGCCAGCCGAGCCTCGGCCAGCCGCTCGTGCACGGCGAGGCGTTGCTCGGCGAGGCGGGTCGCCTCCGCGCGGACGAACTCGGCGTCGGCCACGTCGGCGTACGCCTCACCGCGCCACAACCCGAGCGCCTCGGTCAACCGGTCGACGTCGCTGCTGTGCGCCAGCTCGTCGAACCGGTCGGCGTCGATTGCGTCGACCCGCAGCAGGTAGCCGGGCGGTCGGGACTCGACCAGCTCGCGGGCACCGGGCTCGGCGTCGTTGAGCGCCTTGCGCAACTGGGACACCCGCACCTGGAGGGCGCCGGCCGGGTTGGCGGGGGCGTCGTCACCCCACAGATCGTCGACGAGGCGGTCCGCCGAGACCACCTGGTTGCGGTTGGTCAGCAGGTCGGCCAGCAGCGCGCGTACCTTCGTGCCGGGCACCACCACCGGCTCGCCGGCGTCCGTGCTCACGGCGAGCGGTCCGAGCACCCCGAACTGCACGGCGGTCATCCTAGCCGCGTGGAGGCGACCTGACGCCGACGGTGAGCACCGCGCCGCGGGGTTAGGAGCCGCTGGCACCGGCGTGCTGCGGGAGCACGGTCTGCGGCGGTCGGCGTTGCTGCGGCACCGGCACCCCGTTGCGGCGTGCGGTGTCGAGGTCGGTGACCAGGGCGTCGATCTGGCCGCGGGTCACGCCGGGCATGCAGATGGTGTGCGACCACGACCCGTCGGTGGCCAACAGCCACTTGCGGGTCACCGCCGCCGGTGGGGTGGCCAACACGACGGTGAAGGCGTGCGGATGGCGCCAGGCGGGCCAACCGATCGCGGCGAGCTGGTCGACGGCGTACGCGGCCAGATCCCGGGCGCGGGCGGTCCGGGCGCGGTGCCCGTCGCGGCCGTGCGCGGCGATGGCGCACCACAGCAGGGCTGCGGCCTGCCCGCACCGGGAGCCGCTGACGGTGGTGTCGAGGGTGGCGGTGTAGGCGACGTGCCGGCCCGGGCGGCGGATGCTGTCGCGCATCAGCACCACCCCGCACGGAATCGGGGTGCCGAAGAACTTGTGACCCGACACGGCGATGCTGTCCACGCCGCTGCCCGGGCCGAGGGTGAGGACCCCGTCGAGAGCGAGTGGGATGCCGGCGAGGGCGGCGTCGACGTGCACGTGGCGCCGGTCCACACCGGCCTCCCGCAGCACGGCGTCGACGCGGTCCGGGTCGTCCACGGCTTCGGTCATCGTTGTCCCGGCGGTGGCGACGACGACCGCCGGGCGGTGCCGGCGCCAGCCGACGAGCGCGGCGAGATGCTGATAGTCCATCTCGCCGCGCTCGTCGACGTCGACAATCTCGCTCGAGGCGCCGATGATATCGAGGATCTTCCCGATCGAGTAGTGCGCCGCCCGGGAGTAGTAGACGACCGCGTTGGGGTGGCGACGGTGCGCGGCGTGCAGCGCGGCGAGGTTACCTTCGGTGCCGCCAGCGGTGACGTAGCCCCACCGGTCATCGTCCGGAAGGGCGAACAGGTCCGCGCACCAGTCGACCACCGCCCGCTCCAACACCTTGGTGTGCGCGGTGCCGCCCGGATCGGACTGCGGGTCGCCGACGTTGTTGAACAGCCGTCCGAACAGTGGCAGGACCGGGGTGTAGTCGATGTCGACCGCCCCGGGGAAGCCGATGGCGGTGGGCTGCCCGTCGCTGGCGTGGTCGAGCAACGCCCGGACCACCGCGCCCACGTTGATGGTGCCAGAACGCAGGTCGACGGCAGCGGCGGTCACGACGGAGGGTTGATCGGGTGCGTTCACGCAGGCCGTCCGGCGAGCAGGTGCTCGGTGAGGATCCGGTGCAGCACGCCGAGCTGTGCCCACGTCGCGCGCAACCACTGGTCGCCCTGCTCGGTGAGATCGGCGTACGGGTCATACGGCCAGCGGCGGGTGGCGTCGAGGCGGCGGTTGCTGGTGACGCCGTCGTCTCCGAGGCGTCGGTGCGGGTCGCGGACCATGCGGAGCGCGGTGCCGTCGATCAGCCAGGCCAGCCCCTGCCCGGACAGATCGAACACCGATTTGGGGCGCGGTGTGCTCGCCGGTTGCTGGCGTACCGAGTTGGCCACGGTGTGCCACGGCCCCTCGTCACTGTCCAGCGTGGTCACGCCCACGCCCACGTAGGAGGCGTCCCGGGGCATGTCCAGATCCCCGCCGTTGACCATCGACCCCTCCGGTCCGCGGGGATCCCACCGCCGGCCCTGGGCGGTGGCACGGGTGACGTTGCCGGTGGCGGTGCGGGCCAGTTCGTGCAGCACCCGAGGCAGGTCGTCGGACTCCGGACCCGCCAGGAAGAGCCGGGTGGCAATCAACAGCCGGTAGCCGTGTGGCATGTGCTGGTCCGGGGTGGTGTAGAACAGCACCACCCCGTGCGGGCCGAGGGCGTTGCGCTTGCCGATGCGGTCGAACGCCTCATGGCAGTGCTTGGCGTTGACACCGCGCAGCCGGGACGCGACCTGTAGCCGCAGGTCCACCCAGACGCGATCCTGCGGGCCGTACTCGTCAGGCTCGGCCGCCGCGGATGGCGTCTGCGGCACAACCGGCGGCGCGAGGTGCGGCGGTGGCTCCTGCGACCGTGGCGGCGCGGGCTCGGCCCACCGCTGCGGCGGTACGGCCTGCGGACCGCGCTCGTATCCCGGCGGCCCGGTCCAGCGCCGGGCCGCGTCGAAGGGCGGATCGGGGTCGTAGCCGGGCTGCTCGGACCACCGAGGGGTCGGGCCGGGCGGCGGGCCGGGGTCGTAGCCCGGCTGCCTGGTCCAGTTCGCGCCGGCCGCGCCCGCCTGCGGGTCGCGGCGCGTCGGCGGCCCCTCGGCGGCGTATCCGGACGAAGGCTGCTCGGTCAGCGGACGACCGTGCTCGTCCACATTCATCTGGTGCCGTCCTGGCGGCGTCATCGGGTAAGTCATCGTCTGGCCCCGGCCCTAGAAGGTGACGCCGACGTCGTCGGGCACCGCATGAGTGTCTGGGCGTCCTTGACTGATGCCCTGGTACACGTCCGGCCGGGAGCGCCGCAGCAGACCTGCCCACAGACTCCCGCCGATCGCGGCAACCGCAATGATCAGAGGCAGTAGATAGGGCGACCGTGACCCCTCGGCGGCGCCCAGCAGCGACCCCACGTTGATCACCATCGCGCCGAGGACGACCGCGCCGAGGGTCACGCCGCACAGCGGTGCGATGACCGAACTGCCGATCCCGACCCCGGACAGTAGTCCGTTCCGCGCGCCGATCGCCGCTACCGAGGCGGCCAGCAGCAGACACAGCAGCCCGAGCGCGCCCAGCGTCGACAGCCAGGTGAACAGGGTGGCCACCGGATCGGCGTGTAGTGCCGCGAAGGCGACCAGCACCAACGCGGCGATCCCGGTCTGCAGCAGTGATCCGCCGATCGGGGCGCTGACCCGGGTGCCGTTGCCCGAGCGGGCCAGCGCCGCCGGCAGCACTCCCTCGCGGGCCATCGCGAACACGTAGCGGGCCACCACGTTGTGGAAGGCCAGCAGCGACGTGATCATCGCGAGGATCAGCATCATCTGCGCCAGCGGCGTCATGAACCCGCCGAGGCCCTGCTCCAGCACCGAGAACGGCAGGCCGCTGTTCGGGTCGGCGGCGACGGCGGCCACCTGGTCCGTGCCGACCGCGATGCCCATCGCCCACGCCGTCCCGGCGTACACGACGGTCAGGAACAGCACGCCGGCGAACACCGCCCGGGTCACGCCTGAGTTGTCGCGGCTCTCCTCGGCGAAGCTCGCGGGCGCGTCCACGCCCATCAGTGCTGCCAGGCACAACGCGAGCGCGCCACCGATGCCGCTGACCTCGAGCCCGGAGACGGCGAACCCCTCCCAGGACAGCGTGCCGCCCGCCGGGTCGGCCAGCGCCGACGCCACGAACAGCACGATGATCACCAGCGAGCCCGCCAGTACGGTCGCCAGCAGCACCGTGGACAACGCGACGGCGCGCACACCGAGCACGGCCACCAGGACCAGGCCGACGCCCGCCCACACCCACCAGCTTCCGCCGACGAGGTTGGCCATCGTGGCGCCGAGCAGCCCGTAGAGGCTGATCTGAATGCCGTTGTACGCCACCAAGGCGACCGCGCCGCCGGCCACGCCCCACCGCCGGCTCATTCCGCGGGTGAGGATGGCGTAGTAGGCCGCAGCGTGCGGCACCTGCCGCGACATCGCGGTGTATCCGACCAGCAGCAGCGCGACGACACCACCCACCAGCAGGAACACCAGCGGAACGGTGGTCACCTGCGTGCTGGCGTAGGTGGCCACGACGCCGCCGACGAGCACCACCATCGGCGCCGACGCTGCGGCTCCGAAGACGCCCATGCCCCACGCGCTGAGCGTCTTACGCGCCAGGGCCACCTGAACATGCATGCTCACCGCGAGCCTTCCTCGCTACGAGCCGCGACGTTCGGGCACGAGTACCCCCACCGCAACTCGCCTGCGGCGAACAGCGTGGTGGAATCTGACGATCCCCAAGTCCGGACATGCTTCCACCGTGCAAGCAAATCCTTCGATCTGAAGTGGACAGACGGGGCGGCCGGGCCGGTCAGGCTCAGCATGATGGGGTCCTCCGGAGGGGCAGGCGAAGCGCGAAGAGCGAGTGACTGATTGATCACCAGGGGTGCCGGGGTCACATTACTGGAGATCGTTATCGTCGGCTATCCGTAGTCGCCCGGGGCGCGCTGCGTGCCGGTAGCGCTCGGGGCCGACGCCAGTGGGGGCGACATCCGCGGTGCGGCGCCCGTGGCGTGTGGCCGTATCTACGGGTGGAAACGCCTGGCCGACGGCGGCACCGACAACTGCCTCGCACTTGTCAACTTCTGGCGCACCCTGTCCAACCTGTCGCTCAGGTCGCCGGCTGGTCCAACGCGGTGTGGAACCAGGTCTTCGCGGGCCTGTCGCGAGTGGCCCCGCGATCTTGCAGTTTCGGTCGCCGTTTCGCCTGAAGTGACCCCTACGTCGGGACAGGAAGTGCAAGATCGCGGCACCAGCCCCGGTGATCGAGTACCCCGGTCTACGCGTTCCGGACCGACTTCTTCATCAAGGCCGGCCTGGTGCTGCTCGCCCCCCTCCGGCTCGCCGACGGGCGGGTGCTCGCTTCCTTCCGCAACCTTGGTCGGAAATTTCATTGATCAGTCGAACTCTTGCGAGTCGCCTACCACTACTGCCACGATGGCCGTCAATGCCTTCCGTCCCGAAGGAGTGGTCGTCATGGCGGTCTCCCGCCGCAAGTTCGTCACGTCGGTGCTGGCGGGCTCTGCCCTCGCCGCCGCCACCACCACCGAACTGCTCGCCAGCCCCGCGCAGGCCGCCAGTCCCCCCGGGGACGTGGTCGGCAAGGTGACGGTCGGCTACCAGGGCTGGTTCAGTGCCCCCGGCGACTCCGCACCCATCGGCGGGTGGTGGCACTGGAGTCGGGACCGGTTCCAGCCCCCGTCGCCTTCCAACACCACGATCGTGTCCTGGCCGGACATGCGAGAGTACACGCGCAGCTATCCCACCGCGTACCCCAATCTCGGCAACGGCTCGCCGGCCACCCTCTTCTCCTCCTACGACCAGCAGACGGTGGACACCCACTTCCGGTGGATGCAGGAGTACGGCTGCGACACCGCAGCGCTGCAACGGTTCAACCCGACGGGCGACGAGGGGCCGACCCGCGACGCGATGACCCAGAAGGTCCGCTCCGCCGCCGAACGCTACAGCCGCAAGTTCTACATCATGTACGACGTCACCGACTGGCTGACCTTCCAAGCCGACATCAAGACCGACTGGACGACGAAGATGTCAGCACACACCGCGTCCAGCGCGTACGCCCGACAGAACGGCAAACCCGTCGTCTGCATCTGGGGGTTCGGCTTCAGCGAGCCCAGCCGCCCCTTCACCCCGGGGCCGTGCCTGGAGGTCATCAACTGGTTCAAGGCGCAGGGCTGCTACGTCATCGGTGGTGTGCCCACCTGGTGGCGCCAGGGCATCGAGGACTCCCGCCCCGGCTTCCTCGACGTCTACCACGCGTTTCACGCGATCTCGCCGTGGATGGTCTACCGGGCCAGGACCGTGGAGGAGCTCGACTCCTACTACAACAACGTCAACATCGGCGACATGGCCGACTGCGCGGCGCGCGGCATCGACTACCTGCCCTGCGTGATGCCCGGTGACCTCGCCGGTGGCCACCGCAAGCACGGCGACTTCTACTGGCGGCACATCTACAACATGGTCCGGCTCGGCTCGCAGGGCCTCTACGTGTCCATGTACGACGAGTACAACGAGGGCAACCAGATCGCCAAGACGTCCGAAACCCAGGCCACCACCCCGGCCGGCGCGAACATCCGGGCGCTGGACGAGGACGGAGTGGCCTGCTCCTCCGACTACTACCTGCGGATCACCGGCGACGGCGGCCGGATGCTCAGGGGGCAACTCGCGCTCACCCCGGTGCGTCCCACGCCACCGATGGTCGGGACCCCGCCCCCGACCGGTGGAAACCTGGCCGCCGGCCGGGGCACCTCGGCGAGCAGCCAGAACGGCGGGTTCGCCGCGTCGAACGCGGTGGACTCCGACGCCGGCAGCTACTGGGAGAGCGGCAACGGTGCCTTCCCGCACTGGTGGCAGGTCGACCTCGGTGCCGCCCACCAGGTCAACAAGCTCGTGCTGCGGCTGCCCGCCGGCTGGGGCGCGCGTACCCAGACCATCACCGTGCAGGGCAGCGTCGACGGCGGCTCCTTCGCCACCATCGCCGGGGCCTCCGCCTTCGCCTTCGATCCGGCGACCGGCAACACCGTCACCCGCACGCTGCCGACCACCACGACCCGCTACGTCCGTCTCAGCATCGGCGGCAACACCGGCTGGCCGGCCGCGCAACTCGCCCAGGTCGAGGTGTACGCCGCCAGCGGCACAGCGGACACTACCGCGCCCACCACGCCGACCGGCCTCACGGTGAGCGGCACGACGGCGACCAGCGTGTCGCTGGCCTGGACGGCATCGACCGACAACGTCGGGGTGACCGGTTACCAGGTGCGCCAGGGCAGCACCGTGGTCGCCACCGGCACGGGCACCACGGCGACCGTGAGTGGGCTCAGCCCGTCCACCGCGTACAGCTTCACGGTCACCGCGCGCGACGCCGCGGGCAACACCTCCGCCGCGTCCAACACGATCACCGTCACCACGGACGCCCCGGCCAACGCGGACCTCGCCCGGGGTCGACCCACGGCGGAGAGCAGCCACGTCCAGAGCTACGCGTCGGGCAACGTGGTCGACGGTGACCCGAACAGCTACTGGGAGAGCGCCAACAACGCGTTCCCGCAGTGGGTCCAGGTCGACCTGGGCACGTCGCGCACGGTCGGTCGGGTGGTGCTGAAGCTGCCCCCGGCCACCGCCTGGGCCAGCCGTACGCAGACCCTCACCGTGCAGGGCAGCGCCGACGGGGGCAGCTTCGGCACGTTGGTCTCCTCGGCGGGGCGCACCTTCGACCCGGCCACCGGTAACCAGCTGACCCTCACGTTCACCGCAGCGCAGACCCGCTACGTGCGGATCACCGTCACCGGAAACACCGGTTGGCCGGCCGGTCAACTGTCGACGCTGGAGGTCTACCAGAGCTGACCCGCGGGTGGGCGGCCACCGGGTCTGTCCTGGTGGCCGCCCACCCGGAGCGCAGAAAACTGAGCCGGGCCGGCCCGTCGGCAGTCACGCTTCTGCGTCGAGTTTCATCATGGTTTGACGGCGCGGGTCGCGAAGTAGCCGGGCAGCCAGCCCGCGGTGGCGTCCGAGTGGTGTGGTGCCTCCTCGAACCCGGTGATGACGAAGCCCGCGGCGAGCTGGCCGCCGAGCTGCTCGGCCATGCTGTGGCTGTACTCCAGCGGCGCGTCAGCGCCGAAGAGCCGCTCGCGTTCCTCGGCCGGTACGTGCGTGAGGTCGCTGTACGGCAGCTTGTGCCGGACCACCAGCTCGCCGCGCTGGTCCAGCGCCTCGTGGTCGAACAGGTAGACGTCCGGGTTGAGGAAGCCGCACAGCAGCACCCCGCCCGGTCGCAGCACCCGGAAGGACTCCCGCCACACCGGGGCGAGCTCGGGGATGAACAGGTTCGAGACCGGGTTGAAGACGAGGTCGAACGAGGAGTCGGCGAACGCGGACAGGTCGCGCATGTCGCCGAGCATCGTCCGCAGCGGCAGGTTGTCCCGCTGGGCGACCAGCTCGTCCTGCTCGAGCTGGCGCGGCGAGTTGTCCAGCACGGTGACCCGGGCACCGGCCGCGGCGAGCGTCGGCCCCTGCTGACCGCCGCCGGAGGCCAGGCACAGCACGTCCGCGCCGGCCAGGTCGGCGGGTAGCCAGGAGCGGTCCACGGGTTGGTAACCGATGAGCACGACCGACCAGTCACCGGCCCGCGCCCTGGCTACCGTCTCCGCGGATATCGGCCGCGACCACTCGTTGCCCTGGTCGACCTGCCGGTCCCAGGCCATGCGGTTGTGCGCCACTGGATCAACACTCATCCGCCCACGCTATCCCGTGCCTGTCGCCTGCTTCATCCTGCGCAGGTCGTCGGCCGGGTGGATGGTGCGGACCGGGTCGGGCACCGGCCCGCGCCGCCGCCACTCCCGCGGATAGCCGAGCGAGACCTCCTCGAAACGCACCCCGTCGTAGAACGTCGTCCCGGGATGTGCAGGTGCCCGTAGACCATGGTCGCCGCCCCGAACCGCAGGTGCCAGGCTCGGGTGCGGACCGTGCCGCACCACTGGGCGAACTGCGGGTACCACAGCACGTCGGTGGGCTTCCGCACCAGCGGGTAGTGGTTGACCAGCACCGTCGGCAGCGCCGGGTCGCGTTCGGCCAGCCGGCGTTCGGTCTCGGTGACCCGGGCCGCGCACCACGCCTCCCGGCTCGGGTACGGATCGGGGTGCAGCATCCGCTCGTCCGCGCACACCACACCGGCCTCGTACGCGAGGTCCAGCGACTCCTGTTTGGTGCTCGCCTCGGGCACCGGGAACGTGTAGTCGTAGAGCACGAAGAGCGGGCGATCGTCGCGGGGCCGCCGTCGCCGTCCCACACCGGGTACGGATCTTCCGGAGTGACGACTCCCAGCCGCCGGCACAGTCCGACCAACTCGCGGTAGCGCGCCTCGCCACGCAACATCCACGCCCCCGAGGTTAGGCCGGCACGACTGCGTGGCGACACCCCTGCTCCTGCTCGTTTCGGTGGATTTGACGGCCGGCATATCCGGCTAGCCGGCGGGAAAGCGCTGGCGTCCGACAGCCCGAAACCGGAGCAGGAGACAAACATGCCTTTCATCACCGTGGGAACGGAAAACTCCGCGCCCATCGACCTGTACTACGAGGATCACGGTTCCGGTAAGCCGGTGGTGCTGATCCACGGGTTCCCGTTCAACGGCGCGACCTGGGAGAAGGAGACCACCGCGCTGCTCAACGCCGGATACCGGACGATCACCTACGATCGGCGCGGTTACGGCAACTCGGCCCAACCGACGTTCGGGTACGACTACAACACGTTCGCCGCGGACCTGGACGTTTTGATGACCGAGCTGAACCTGAGCGACGTGACCCTGGTGGGGCACTCGATGGGCACCGGCGAGGTGATCCGTTACCTGGGCAACTACGGCTCCCAGCGGGTGAGCCGGGCCGTGCTGCTCAGCCCGCTGCAACCGATGCTGGCCAAGGCCAAGGACAATCCGGAGGGCGTCGAGCGAAGCCTCTTCAAGGGTTTCCAGGACGCCATCATCAAGGACCGGTTCGCCTATCTGACGTCGTTCTGCGACGCGTTCTTCAACCCGGATCAGAACATGGGCAAGCGGGTCAGCGAGGAGGCGTACCGGGCGCACTGGCAGATCGGTGCGATGGCCTCCGCCAAGGGCACCCACGACAGCGTGGATTCCTGGCAGGAGGACTTCCGGCCCGACCTGAAGAAGATCGATATACCGGTGTTGATCGTGCAGGGTGACCAGGACCGGGTGCTGCCCTATCCGGTGACCGGTCAGCGGCTCGGCCCGATGATGCCGACCGGCCAGCTCATCACGCTCAAGGGCGCGCCGCACGGCATTCCGTGGACACACGCCGACGACATCAACAAGGCGATCATGGACTTCATGAAGCAGCCGGCCAAGGCTCGCGCCTGATCCGTACCGGTAGCCGTTCGGACGCCAGCGCCGCGAGGACGCTGCGACACCCGGCCCTTCCTGGGTCGGGTGTCGTCGGCTGTCAGGGCCGGCGGGCCACCACCGCGCCGTTGGCCCCGGGAGCGTCGAACGGCACCGTACGCACGTCGACGAAGCCGGCGTCGGTGAGCCAGGCGGCATATTCGGCGCCCGAGTAGTTTCGGCCGCCCTCGGTCTCGACAAGCATGTTCATGCCCATCAGCGCCGCCTCGGGCGGCCCGGTGCGCTCGTCGTTGAGCAGCAGTTCACAGACGACGATCGTCCCGCCGGGCGGCAGCGCCGCGTGGCACCGGGCCAGCAGCGCCCGGTTCGTCGGCTCGTCCCAGTCGTGCAGGATCATGCTGAGCAGGATGACGTCGTGCCCGCCAGGCAGCGCCGGGTCGGCGAGGAAGTCGCCGGCGAACGTGTCGATCCGCCCGGTCAGGCCCGCCTCCGCAATCCGCTCCCGCGCCCGTACGCAGACGTGCGGCAGGTCCAGGACGGTCGCCCGCAGCTCGGGCAGGCGTCGGCAGAACTCGATCGGGAACGCACCGGCCCCGCCGCCCACGTCGAGCAGGCGGTTGTGCCCCGAGAAGTCGTACGCGTCGGCCAGCGCGGTGGCGGTGAAGCTGGATGTGGAGAACATGGCATCCCAGAACTGGGCCAGCATCTCCGGGTCGGTCGTGTCGAACATCGACTGTTGGGCCTCCGGGTCCCAGGTCAACGGCCGATCCGTGCGCAGGGCCTCGCCGATGCGGTGCCAGGGCAGGTAGGTGCGCAGGTCCGAGTAGCGCACCTGGGCGCCGAAGTAATACGGGCGGCCCTCGACCAGGAACTGCTCGGCCAACTCGGAGTTGCGGTAGCCGTCGCCGGCCTTCTCCAACAGACCGAGCGAGGCACTGGCGGCCAGCAACAGGTCTGCGGGCCGGTCGGGCAGCCCGAACTCGGCGGCGGCCTGGTCGACGGTCATCGTCCGCCCACCGGCCAACCGGGTGAACAGGCCGAGCTCGACGCCGACCGCGAGGGTCTTGAACCCCCACACACCGGCCACCAGACGCATGAGGGGAGTCGGAGTGTTCATCGCGACATGAGACCACAGAATGCGTCCCTCCACTATGGGCCTCGCTCGCCGTCAGGCTCGGATCAACGTCACCAGCCCGGCTGCGACCAGCACGCCAGCCCACAGGCGATCGACGTTGAACCACGCCCGACGCAGCACCCCGACCCCGAGCACCTGATAGACCAGCATCGCGATGACCAGGGCCGTGGCGAGCATGGCCACGGTGTGCACCCCTGCCGCGGCGAGCCCGGGCAGGGCACCCACCGGCGCGGCGGTCAGGTGCCCGGGGTGACCCCCGGGCACCGGCTCGGCGACCAGCACCGGCAGCAGCATCAACCCCGCGCCGTGCGCCGACGACATGAGGAACGACCAGCCCGCGAGTTGCGCCCCGGACATCCGCATCCCCGCCCAGCGGAAGTGCCGCTCGGAGAGCAGCCGCCACAGCCCGAAGGCGACCAGCAGCACCCCGCCGATCACCGCCAGGGCGGTACTCGCCGTCACCGACCGGGTCGCGGTCACCAGCGCGGCGACGATCCCCACCGAGGCGAGATGTCCCGCCGCGATCGGCAGCAGCGAACGCAGCAGGACCGCCCGACTGCGCTCCTGCAGGCCGCGGGCCACCGCGAACAGCCAGCCCATCGCCGGGTTCAGGCCGTGGAACGCGCCGAGCGCCGCGAGCGTCACCCAGGTGGTGACGGTCACGGAAAGCAGTACGAGTCGGAGGACGCGTCCCCGCCCTGCAACCGGGTCTGGTGCACCCGCAGCCCTCGGAACTCGTCCCCGTGTGGGAAGAACCTCTCATCGGGGGTGAGCCCTCCGGCGTCGACGTCGACGTCGAGCTTGGCCAGCCAGGCACCCACCCCGTCGGGGTAGAACTGGTCGTCCCACGCCCCGTAGAGGGAGTTGCTGACGTAGACCCGTTTGCCGTCCCGGCTGACCTCCACCATCTGCGGGCCGCCGGCCAACGCCTCGTCGGGCGCAGACGGATGTGCCGTACGACGGACGATCCCGCCAAGGTGCACCGAGCCCGTCTGCACGGGGTGCAGCGGGTCGCTGACGTCGTACTGGCGTAGCTCCCCGGTGCCCCAGCAGGAGACGTAGAGGAACCTGTCGTCGACCGACAGGTCGATGTCGGTCACCAGCGGCGGCACCGCTCCGAACGGCTTGAGCAGGTCGGGCAGATCTGCCGGGTCCGCCGGCTCGGCGGGGATGTCGATCACCTTCGTGACCGCCCAGACATCGCCGTCGCGGTGCCACAGCCAGATCGAGGCGGACAGGTCCTCGACGCTGATCACCACCCCCACGAACCCGTACGACTTCGTCGGATCGTGCGCCGGGCGTAGCTCCAGCGGCATCTGGTACTGGTCACCAAGATCGACCCGCTGCACGTGTCGACGCTTCGCGAGGTCCCAGAAGTGGATCGCGTGTCCGTAGCGCCGACCCAACAGCAGCTCACCGACGATGCCGTCCTCGATCATCGACGGGGTGCCCCACTCGCTTGTCACCAGCACGTCCTGGGTGAGGTGCCACCACACGTCGTACGCCAGGAACTGCGGGCCCCGGTCGGCCTCCCACGCTCCGCGTACCTCGAACGTGGTGTGGTCGAGGATGGCGATGCCACCCGGCCCTTCCTCGCCGCCCGCGCCGCCGAGGGCGGAGAGGTAGATGCCGTCCGGACCACAGTGCACGGTGTGTGGGCGCGAGTAGCCGGCCCGTTTCGCCAGCTCCTCCGGCCCGATCACCTTGATGACCTGTGGCTGGCGCGGGTCGGGTTGGGTGTCGATGACGTGGATCCGCGACGACCGCAGACCGGGAACGATCAGGTAGCGCCGCTCGACGTGTGGGTGCGGCGCGGTCGGGCAGAGTGCGCTGCTGCACGCGTTCCAGCCGAAGTGGTGCAACTCGTCACCAAGGTGCGGCAGGTCGGTCCAGCCGACGACCCGGCCGTAGTCGCGGGAGCCGGGGTCGGTGTCCAGCACCACGATGGCGTCCGGGCGGCTGGCTGTCCGGTCGAACGCCGCCACGTAGGCGAGCTTTTCCGCCGGCGCGGTCACCGCCTCCCGGGGGGAGGGGTAGAAGGTGGGGTCGGGGGTCCAGCGGGTCATCGCGTCTCTCCGCTCGTCAGGTGGTGGGAACGTGACGGGTGCCGGCGCCGTGGGCGGTAGCCTACTAACCCGGTAGGTTTTATGGGTAGGCTGTCGGTGGGATCGTCCCACCCCTCAGGAGGCGCCCGCTCGCGCGCGCACTCCTATCCGCACCAGCGCCGCACTCAAAGGAAAGAGCCGACATGACCCTCGCCTTCCACTGGTTCCTGCCCACCAACGGCGACAGCCGGGACATCGTCGGTGGCGGACACGGCGTACCGACCGGTGCCGCCGGGGGCGCCCGTCCGGCGAGCGTGGCCTACCTGGGGCAGATCGCCCGCACAGCGGAGCAACTCGGCTTCGTCGGCGCGCTCACTCCGACGGGCGCCTGGTGCGAGGACGCCTGGCTGAGCACCGCGATGCTCACCGAGGTGACCGAGCGCCTCAAGTTCCTGGTCGCCTTCCGGCCCGGGCTGCTGGCCCCCACGCTGGCCGCCCAGATGGCCTCGACCTTCCAGCGGCTGTCCCGGGGTCGACTGTTGCTCAACGTGGTCACCGGCGGCGAGTCGCAGGAGCAGCGGGCCTACGGCGACTTCCTGGACAAGGACGCCCGGTACGCGCGGTGTGACGAGTTCCTGGAGGTGGTGCGCGCGTTGTGGCGCGGCGAGACGGTCGACCACGCCGGCACCCACGTACGCGTCGAGCAGGCGCGGCTACACCGCCTGCCCGATCCGGTCCCGCCGGTCTACTTCGGTGGCTCCTCGGCCGCCGCGTTGCCGGTGGCGGTGCGGCACAGCGACGTCTACCTCACCTGGGGTGAGCCGCCGGCTCTGGTCGCCGCCAAGCTGGAGCGAGTCCGGGCGCTGGCTGCCGACGTCGGGCGCGAACTGCGCTTCGGCATCCGGCTGCACGTCATCGTCCGGGACACCGCCGAGCAGGCCTGGGCGCAGGCCCAGCGCCTACTCGAGGGAATCTCCGAGGCCGATATCAGGGCCGTGCAGGACGGGTTGCGCCGCAGCGAGTCCGAGGGGCAGCGCCGGATGCTCGACCTGCACGGCGGGTCCCGCGACGGCCTGGAGGTCGCACCCAACCTGTGGGCCGGGGTCGGGCTGGTCCGCGGTGGGGCCGGCACCGCGCTCGTGGGCAGCCACACCGAGGTCGCCGACCGGATCGCCGAGTACCACGCGCTCGGCATCGACGAGTTCATCCTCTCCGGCTATCCGCACCTGGAGGAGGCGTACTGGTTCGGAGAGGGCGTGCTGCCGATCCTTCGCGACCGCGGGCTGTGGCGGCACCCCGACGGTGAGGAGAGTGCGACGGCGCACGTCGACGTCCCCTTCGCCGGGTCGCGGGTGCCGGTGCCCGCAGCACGCTGACCGGGGCGCCCCGACGACCGGCAATCGCGCCTAGCTGGGGCGGCCGGCCGAACGACGGCTGGGGCGGCCGGCCGAACGACGGCTGAGCCGCCACGCCAAGAGGCTCACAAGCGTGCTGCCCACCGCCATTGCGAGCAGCACCAGAACCGCCCCGACGGCCCACAGCCCGCTGTCGTCGCTGGACGCCGCCTGCCACGTCCAGACCGCCGTGAAGGTCACCGTCATCACCGGCGCCACCAACCACGGGCTCAGCCGCGTACCGGCGAGCGCGGCCAGCACCACGAGCGTCAGCACGAGACCGATCACCTGCCACGGCTCATACGGCCCGCTGGTTGCGCCGGTCTGCGCATCGACCGTGTACTCGGTGTCCCGGCCCAACCAGAGCAACCACGCCCCGACCGTGGCCGCCGCCAGAAACAGACCGCCGAACAGTGCGCGCGTACCCCTCGTCGCCGTCATCCGGCGATAATGCCCCGCGCGGGCCAGAAGCGGAATGAGCACGGGCACCCAACTGTGGGCCGGCGGGATCTCAAAGGGACTGTTGCCCCGGCCGGTGGCGATCCTCTACGGTCTGCTCAGCGGTGGGCGGTGCGGTCCGCATCCGACCGGACACCGCCGGTTGCCCGTCACGCGGGCCGGGATGGTGGAGTCCCGGGACGCCCCGCCAACGGCGACTCGGCGGTCGTGTGACTCCAGCTCGTACCCCGGGCGGTGCTGCCCGGCGTGGCTCCCTGCGGGGCCGACGACGAGCCGGGCACGCCGATCCCACCGGGAGAAGCCCGTGTTTCTCAGCCCGCACGAGCAGGATCGCCTGCTCGTCCACGTCGCGGCCGATGTCGCCCGCCGCCGCCGCGAGCGCGGCCTGCGACTCAACTACCCCGAAGCCGTCGCTCTGATCACCGTGTTTCTGCTCGAAGGTGCCCGGGACGGCCGTTCGGTGGTCGATCTCATGTCCGCGGGCCGGACCGTGCTCGGTCGCGACGACGTCCAGGACGGCATCCCCGAGTTGCTGAGGGAGGTGCAGGTGGAGGCCACGTTCCCGGACGGCACCAAGCTGGTGACGGTGCACCACCCGATCCCGTGATCCCGGGGGAGATCCTGCCGGGAGCCGGCCCGGTCGAGATCAACACTGGCCGTCCGGTGACCACCCTGCTCGTGGTCAACACCGCCGATCGGCCGGTACAGGTGGGCTCGCACTACCACTTCGCCGAGTCCAACCCGGCGCTGGCGTTCGACCGGGACGCCGCGTGGGGGCAGCGGCTCGCCGTGCCGGCGGGCACCTCGGTCCGGTTCGAGCCGGGCATCAGCCGCAGTGTCGACCTCGTGCCGTTCGGTGGCGCGCGCATCGTGCCAGGACTGCGCGGGGAGTGTGCCGGGCCGTTGGACCCGCCGCCGGCCGACGGGTCACCACGATGAGCGCCGTGCGGCGGGACCGCTACATCGACCTGTACGGGCCCACGACCGGCGACCGGCTCCGGCTTGCCGACACCAACCTGCTGATCGAGGTGGAGACCGACCACTGTGTGGGCGGTGACGAGGCGGTCTTCGGCGGCGGGAAGGTGATCCGCGAGTCGATGGGGCAGTCCCGTGCGACCCGCGCCGAGGGGGCACTGGACACCGTCATCACCGGTGCGGTGGTGCTCGACCACTGGGGCGTGGTCAAGGCCGACGTGGGGCTGCGCGACGGGCGGATCGTGGCCCTGGGTCGGGCCGGAAACCCGGACACCATGCCCGGCGTTCATCCCGACCTGGTCATCGGCCCGTCGACCGAGGTGATCGCCGGTAACGGGCGGATCCTCACCGCCGGCGCGGTCGACACCCACGTGCACTTCATCTGCCCGCAGATCGTCACCGAGGCCCTGGCCAGTGGCGTCACCACGATGGTCGGCGGCGGCACCGGGCCGGCCGAGGGAACCCGGGCGACCACGGTCACCCCGAACGCCTGGCACCTGGCCCGGATGCACGAGGCCCTGGACACTCTGCCGGTCAACGTGCTGCTGCTCGGCAAGGGCAACACCGTCTCCAGCGAGGCGCTGTGGGAACAGTTGCGGGCCGGTGCGGGCGGTTTCAAGCTGCACGAGGACTGGGGCACCACGCCGGCGGCAATCGGCGCCTGCCTGCGGGTGGCGGACGCATCCGGGGTCCAGGTGTCGATCCACACCGACACACTCAACGAGGCCGGTTTCGTCGCCGACACCCTGCGTGCGATCGGCGGGCGGGCCATCCACTCGTACCACACCGAGGGAGCAGGTGGTGGCCACGCACCGGACATCATCACGGTGGCGAGTGAGCCGAACGTGCTGCCGTCGTCGACCAACCCGACCCGGCCGTACACCGCCAACACCCTTGCCGAGCACCTGGACATGTTGATGGTCTGCCACCACCTCAACCCGTCCGTGCCGGAGGATCTGGCCTTCGCCGAGAGCCGGATCAGACCGTCCACGATGGCCGCCGAGGACCTGCTGCACGACCTCGGGGCGATCTCCATCATCGGCTCCGACGCGCAGGCGATGGGCCGGGTCGGCGAGGTGATCATGCGGACCTGGCAGAGCGCGCACGTCATGAAGGATCGGGTCGGCCCGCTGCCGGGTGACGGCGCCGCCGACAATCACCGGGCCCGGCGGTACGTGGCGAAATACACCATCTGTGCGGCGATGGCCAACGGGTTGGAACACGAGGTCGGCTCGGTCGAGCCGGGCAAGCTCGCCGACCTGGTGCTCTGGGACCCGGCGTTCTTCGGCGTACGACCGCACCTGGTGCTCAAGGGCGGCATGATCGCGTACGCCCAGATGGGTGACGCGAACGCGTCCATCCCGACGCCGCAGCCGATGCTGCCGCGGCCGATGTTCGGCGCGTACGGCGCCGCGGCGGCCGCCACCAGCCTCGCCTTCGTGGCGCCGGCGGCCCTGGATGCAGGGCTCCGCCTGGACGTGCGACGCCGGGTCGTACCGGTGAACGACGTGCGGTCACGCGGCAAGGCCGACCTGCCGGAAAACAACGCGATGCCGCGAATCGAGGTGGACCCGGACACCTTCACCGTACGGATCGACGGCGTGGTGGTGGAGCCGGACCCGGTGACCCGCCTGCCGATGGCCCAACGGTATTTCCTCTTCTGATGGCGACGCCGAGCCTGCTGTTGCTGCTGGCCGACGGACGCTTCCCGGCCGGGGCGCACGCGCACTCCGGCGGCCTGGAGGCGGCCGTCGCCGCAGGCCGGGTCACCGACCTGGCCTCGTTGGAGGCGTTCCTCGCCGGACGGTTGGCGACCGCCGGGCTGGTCGGTGCGGCGTTCGCGGCGGCCGCACACCGGGCGGCGGTGCACGGGATCGCCGACGCGGCCGAGCCGGCCCGGTCCGCCGCGCGGTCGAGCGCGCTGGCCCGGCTCGACGCCGAACTGGATGCGCGTACCGCGGCTCCGGCGCTGCGGACGGTCTCCCGCCGGCAGGGCCGGGCGCTGCTGCGCGCCGGTCGCGCCATCTGGCCGGACGCGCCGTTCGGCGACCTGCCCGCGACGCCCTGCGGTGCACACCAGCCGCTGGTCCTCGGGCTGCTCTGCTCGGCGGCAGGGCTGTCCCGCATCGAAACCGCCACGATCGCCGCGTACGGGACGCTGACCGGTGCGGCCAGCGCCGGCGTACGCCTGCTCGGCCTCGACCCGTACCAGGTCCAGGCCCTGCTGGTCGGTCTTGCCGACGCCTGCGACGGCACGGCCGCCGACGCCGCGCAGGCCGCCGACGACCCACCGGAGCGACTGCCGGCCGCTGCCGCTCCGCTCGCCGACATTCATGCCGAAATCCATGCCACCTGGGAGGTGCGTCTCTTTGCGTCCTGACACTGTTGTGCCGAGCGCTGTGCCCACTGTCGAGCCGGACCCGCCGCCGCCGGCCGCCCCACCCCACGACGAGTCCGTCCCGCACACCCATCCCGAACCAGGGGTCGACCCACACCCGCCGTTGGCGCGGGCGGGTCGTGCTCTGCGGGTCGGCATCGGCGGCCCGGTCGGGTCCGGCAAGACGGCTCTGGTGGCCGCGCTCTGCCGTGCCTTCGCCGACGAGTTACGGCTCGGCGTGGTGACCAACGACATCTACACGACCGAGGACGCCGACTTTCTCAGGCGGGCCGGAGTGCTGGACCCGGCCCGGATCCGCGCGGTGGAGACCGGCTGCTGCCCGCACACCGCAATCCGCGACGACATCGGCGCCAACCTGGACGCCATCGACGAGCTGGCCGAGGCGGTCGGCCCGGTGGACCTGGTCCTGGTGGAGAGCGGTGGGGACAACCTGACCGCGACCTTCAGCCGGGGTCTGGTCGACCGACAGATCTTCGTGGTCGACGTGGCGGGAGGGGACAAGGTGCCCCGCAAGGGCGGGCCCGGGGTCACCGCCGCCGACCTCCTCGTGATCAACAAGACCGACCTGGCGCCGATGGTGGGCGCGGACCTCGCCGTGATGGAGCGCGACGCTCGGGCCCGTCGCGGTGACCTCCCGACCCTCTTTCTGTCCATCGTGGGCGACCCGACGGCCGGCCGGGTCGCCGACTGGATCCGGCACGAGCTGGCCCATCACGCGGCCCTGCACCCGCTCGCCGTGCCGGTCGGTCCGGTGTGATGCGAGCGCTGGCGCTGCTGGTCGCCCGGGCCGACGGTCGGGGCGGCACGGTCCTGGTCGAGTTGCACGGCGAAACGCCGCTACTGCTGCGCCAGACCCCGACCGACGGTGGTGTCGCCACGGTGCACCTCGTCGGCGGGGCGGCCGGCCCGATCGCTGGCGACGATCTGCGGCTGGACATCGAGGTGGGGCCGGGCGCGGCGGTCCGGGTGCACACCGTTGCCGCGTCGATCGCCCTACCGGGCCGGCCCGGTGCCGTGTCTCGGATGGCGGTGCGGGCGGAGGTCCATGCCGGCGCCACGCTGCACTGGCTACCCGAACAGCTGGTCGCGGCGGCCGGCTGCGCGCACCTCGCCGAATCGCGGATCGACCTGGCCGCCGGGGCGAGCCTGCAGTGGCGCGACGAGCTGATCTGCGGCCGGTACGGTGAGGCACCCGGCGGTGCCGTCGTGCACACCCAGGTCGACTACGCGGGCCGGCCCTTGCTGCGGCAGTCCCTGGCCGTGGGACCGCAGGCACCCGGCTGGGCCGGGCCTGCCGTGCTCGATGGCGCACCGGCCACCGGCTCGCTGCTGGTGGTGGACCCGTCGAGGCCCACCGAACCGGCGTATGTCCGGTCCGACGTGTCCGCCGCCCGGCTGCCACTGGCTGGAGGCCCGGCGACACTGTGGACCGCGACGGCCCCGGACGCCTACACCCTGCGCGCCCACCTCGCAGGCTAGGAGTTACCGCCCCGGCTGCCAACGCAGGTGGGCTGGCTGCGCGGTGTGGGCTGGCTGCGCGGTCGTGGCGGGCCGTGCGGTCGTGGCTGGACCTGCGCTGTGGCTGGCGGCACGGTGTGGTGGGCGTGCCACGCGGTGTGGGGGCTGGCGGCACGTGCGCACTGTCCCTGGTGTTGCTGGTCCCGTGCGCCGGGGCTGGTCGAGCGCCTGTTGCAGGCGCCCGGCACGAGCACCCAGCGACGGCGGTACTGCCTGAGAGCGGTATACCTGTGAGTCATATTTATGCCTCACAGGTATACCGCTCTCAGGTAACTTGCCGATCAGGCCAGCCTGCCGTGACAGCTAATCCAGAAGCCGCGTCCGCAGCCGCACCCCTCGGCCCCCGCCGCATCCCTCGTCCCCAGCCGCGCCGCTCGGGCGTGGCCGCGCCGCTCGGCCGTCGACGCGCCGCTCGGGTGCCAGCGCACCTTCGGCTGCTGGTGCCGGGTCGGCGAGTCTGGGGTCAGTGAGTGCGGGTCGGCGACTGTGCTGGCGTCGGCAGGGTCGCGGCGGCGAGCTGGGTCGCGGCGGCGAGCTGGGTTGCGGCGGCGAGCCGGGTTGCGGGGGGCGCGTGGCGGGCCGGGTCGAGGCGGTCGATCAGGTCGTCGAGCGCTCCGATCAGATCCGCGGCCGGCGGCACGTCCAGCTCGACGGCCTGCGAGATGCCCAGCTCGGCGAGGCTGGCCCGGACCCGCTCGTCGAGGCGGGCATGCTCGCGCCGACCCCGGGCCGTCAGATAGGCGCGGATCCGCCGGCGGTCCATCGGATCGATCCGACGGAAGACGAGGTTGCGGTCGACGAGCTGGTCGACCAGCTTGGTGAGGGTGCCCGGAGGCAGGGAAGCCTCGGTGGACACCTCGCTCATCGGGTGGCCCTGGCCGTCGGCGAGCAGGCAGAGCACCCGCCACCCCTCGATGGTCAGCGCGTCGTCAGCCAGAACGGCGCCCAACCGGCGGGAGAGCAGCCGTTCGGCGCGGGTGAGCGAGCGCAGCAGGTCGGCTGGCGCCCCGGGCACGTCTGACATGAAACTCCCTGGTCCGGTGGCCCTGTCATGTTACCGAGTCGTCCCGGCCCGTGGTGAGCTCTGGTCTTCCATCGCGGGCCGGGCAATCATGTGCACATGTCCGCGCCGGCACCGCCGTGGCTGACCGTCGACCGTGCCGTGGTCAGCATCGCGCTGGTCTACCCGATGCGCGGGCCGGCCGGCATGTTCGGCCCCACCTGCGAGCTGTGCGCGCAACTCGCAGTCGAGGAGATCAACCGGTGCGGCGGCGTGCTGGGTCGTGAGGTGCGGCTGGTGCCGGTCGACGGTGGCGCACCGCCGGCCGAGGTGGCCGCTGAGGTCGAGGCGCTGGTCTCGGTGGGGGCCGTGCAGGGGGTGACGGGGTGGCACATCTCCTCGGTGCGCCAGGCGCTGGCACCTCGCGTCGCGCACCGGGTTCCGTACGTCTACACCGCACTGTACGAGGGCGGTGAACGTACCGAGGGAGTCTTCCTGACCAGCGAGACACCGGATGCCCAACTATGGCCGGCGATGCGGCTGCTCGCCCGTGAGCAGGGGGTGCGTCGGTGGTTCGTGGTCGGTAACGACTACGTGTGGCCGCGTCGTACGACGAGGGCGGCCCAGCGTTACGCGCTGCGTGGCGGTGGGCAGGTGGTGGGCCAGCACTTCCTGCCGTTGGACGCGTACGACTTCAACGAGGTGTTGCGCCGCATCGAACACAGCGACGCGGACGCGGTGTTGATGCTGCTTGTCGGCGCGGACGCGGTGCGGTTCAACCGCGCGTTCGCCCGATCCGGGCTGGACCAACGCTGCCTGCGACTGAGCACGCTGATGGACGAGAACATGCTGCTGGCCAGCGGTGCCGGTGCGACCCGACGGCTGTACAGCACCGCGGGCTTCTTCGCCGGGCTGGTGACACAGGAGAACCTCGACTTCCATGGCGAGTTCGCCCGTCGATTCGGGATCGAGGCGCCGCCGCTGGGCAGCCTGGGGGAGTCCTGCTACGAGGGCGTGATGCTCCTCGCCGCGCTGATCGGCGAGGCCCGCACCCTCGACGTGCGGGCCATCGAGACCGCCGCCGACACCGTGGCATACCACGGGCCGCGCGGGCGGTTGCGGTTGCGGCGGCGGCACGTGCGTCAGCGCATCTACCTGGCCGAGGCCGACGGGCTCGACTTCACCGTGCTCGCCCAGCTCTGAGTCGGGCGCGGGCAGCCGGACCCTTGACAGCTCCACCCGAGCACGCCCTAAGATGCTTCCTGCGTGAAGTATCTGGCTCAGGGGTCAGATGCCACCAATGTGTGCCCATCGTCGGTGGAATCGACCACCGACCACTGTGGTGGCACCCTATTCCCGCTTTCTCGAACGGCCGACACCGTTATCTCGCAACGGTGTCGGCCGTCTTTTCGCGCGCGCTTGGTCGACCCCCCGGAAACAGTCAATTAAGGGCTGGGAAACACACGCGCAATCATGTCGGTCAACGCTTTCCCTGCCCATATCCGATCCGGTGCCTTGGCGGCGTCCACCCGTCGACCTCGGCATCGCCCACGCGTCAGCTCCACCGGACCGCACCGACCGTCCTTTCGCCACTTGAGTGCACCGCAGGGAGAGTAGATGTCACTATTCCGGGGCCGCCGCATCCTGGCGGGTGCCATGACCCTGGTCGCCGCGGCCGCGATGACCGCGTGCGGCAGCAAGACCACCGACGATCCGAGTGCGACAGGCGTCACCGCCGACGTCGCCGGCGACACCGTCAAGGTGGGCCTGCTCAACTCGCTCTCCGGGACGATGGCGATCAGCGAGGTCACCGTCCGCGACTCCATCATGCTCGCCGTCGACGAGATCAACGCAGCTGGCGGCGTCCTCGGCAAGAAGATCCAGCCGGTCGGTGAGGACGGCGCCTCGGACTGGCCCACCTTCGCCGAGAAGGCGGAGAAGCTCATCTCCGAGGACCGGGTCGCCGCCGTCTTCGGCTGTTGGACGTCGGCAAGTCGCAAGGCGGTCAAGCCGGTGTTCGAGAAGAACAAGGCGTTGCTGTTCTACCCGGTGCAGTACGAAGGGCTCGAACAGTCGCCCTACATCTTCTACACCGGCGCGACGACCAACCAGCAGATCGTTCCCGGGCTCGACTACCTCAAGGCGCAGGGCGCGAAGTCGGTCTATCTGGTCGGCAGCGACTACGTTTTTCCCCGCACCGCCAACAAAATCATCAAGGCGTACGCGGCCGCGAACGGGATGACCGTGCTGGGTGAGGATTACGCTCCGCTCGGATCCACCGAATTCGGCACCATCGTCAACAAGGTCAAAGCGTCCGACGCCGATGCTGTGTTCAACACCCTCAACGGCGACAGCAACGTGGCCTTCTTCAAGGAATACAAGTCGGCTGGCCTGACCGCCACCGCGCTGCCGGTGGTGTCGGTGTCGATCGCCGAGGAGGAGGTGAAGGGCATCGGCACCCAGTACCTGGAGGGCCAGCTGACCGCCTGGAACTACTACCAGACCACCCCTGGTGCGGCGAACTCGAAGTTCGTGGCCGCGTACAAGGCGAAGTACGGCGCGGACAAGCCGACAAGTGACCCGATGGAGGCCGCGTACGTCGCGGTGCACCTGTGGAAGGCGATGGTCGAGAAGGCTGGCGCGTTCGACGTGGAGAAGGTCCGTTCCGCCTCGGCCGGGATCACGTTCGAGGCGCCCGAGGGCATGGTCACCGTCGACGGGACGACCCAGCACATCGCCAAGACCGCCCGGATCGGCAAGATCGGCGCGGACGGTCTGATCACCGAGGTGTGGAACTCCGGAAAGCCGGTCTCCCCGGACCCGTACCTCAAGACCTATCCCTGGGCGAGTGGCCTGAGCTGACGACGCCGGCCCGGGCGGGGCGCGTTGCCGCGCGGTCAGCCCGGGCCACCCGACCAGCAGTACGGAGTACCCACCGTGACAGTCCTCTTCGGTCAACTCTTCACTGGCATCAGCATCGGCGCGGTGCTGCTGCTCATCGCGCTCGGCCTCGCGCTGACCTTCGGTCAGATGAACGTGATCAACATGGCGCACGGTGAGTTCATCATGGCCGGCGCGTACACCACCTATGTCCTGCAACAGAGCATCACCGGGGCTGGCTGGTCGCTGGTGGTCGCACTGCCGGTGGCGTTCGTGGTCGCCGGCACGATGGGCGTCCTTCTGGAGGTGCTGCTCATCCGCCGGCTCTACGCCCGACCCCTGGACACCCTGCTGGTCACCTGGGGCGTCTCGCTGATGCTGCAGCAACTGGCCCGCGATGTCTTCGGCAGCCCGAACGTGCAGACCCGTGCCCCCGAGCTGCTGACCGGCAACGTGGCGCTGCCCGGCGGGCTGACCATCGCCAACAACCGGCTGTTCATCCTGGCCCTGGCGCTGGCCGCCGTCGCGGCGCTCACCCTGGCGCTGCGGCTCACCCCGCTCGGGCGTCGCATCCGGGCCGTGGTGCAGAACCGCGACCTCGCCGCGGTGTCCGGCATCCCCACCGCCCGGGTCGACCGGACGACCTTCTTCATCGGCTCCGGCCTGGCCGGGCTCGCCGGTGTGGCGCTCACCCTGCTCGGTCCGATCGGCCCGACCATGGGCACCAATCTGATCATCGACGCCTTCCTGGTCGTCGTGGTCGGCGGAATCGGCCAGCTCAAGGGCAGCGTGATCGTCGCCTTCGCCCTCGGCGTGCTCCAGGCCACCGGGGAGTACCTGACCACCCTCAGCGTCGCCAAGGTGATCGTGTTCGTGGCGATCGTCGCGTTCCTCCAGTGGCGGCCACAGGGCCTGTTCACCCTGCGGACCAGGAGCCTCGCATGACCGCCGTCACCCCTGCGCCCCCCAGCACCGCCACCTTGCCGGCACCCAGCGGCGCGGCACCTCCGGCCCGGCCCGGGGGTCGATTCCGGCTGCGGACGGCTGCCGGCTTCGCGTTCGGCGCGGCGCTGCTGTTCGCCGTGGCGCCACTGGTGTTGTCGGACTTCCGGTTGTCCCTGCTCGCCAAGTACCTCTGCGTCGCCATGGTCGCGGTCGGCATCGGGATCGCCTGGGGACGGGGCGGGATGCTCACCCTCGGCCAGGGCGTCTTCTTCGGCCTTGGCGGCTACGCGATGGCCATGCACCTCAAGCTCGCCGACGCGGGCCCGGGTGGGATGCCCGACTTCATGCTGCTGTACGGGCAGCTCGACGAACTGCCCGTGTGGTGGAGACCGTTCGCCAGCCCGTGGTTCGCGCTGCCCGCGACGGTGCTGCTGCCGATGGTTGTCGCCTTCGGGCTCGGCTCGCTGGTCTTCCGCCGCCGCGTCCGAGGTGCGTACTTCGCCATCCTCAGCCAGGCGCTCGCCGCCGCGATGGTGATCCTGCTGATCGGGCAGCAGGGCACCACGGGGGGCACCAACGGGCTCACCGACATCAAGGGCTTCTTCGGCTACGACCTGGACGACCCGGTCAACCAGCGGATGGTCTACTTCATCATCGCCGGGGCGCTGCTGGCGTTGCTCGCGCTGACCCGCCAACTGATCCACAGCCGCTACGGCGAGCTGCTGGTGGCGGTCCGCGACGGTGAGGAGAGGGTCCGCTTCCTCGGCTACGACCCGGCGTCGGTCAAGCTCGTCGCGTACGTCGTCGCGGCTGGTATGGCAGGCCTGGCCGGGGCGCTGTTCGTGCCGGCGGTGGGCATCATCTCGCCCGCGCTGATCGGCATCGTCCCGTCGATCGAGTTCGTCATCGGGGTTGCGGTGGGCGGGCGAGCGACCCTGCTCGGTCCAGTGCTCGGCGCGGTGGCGGTGGCCTGGGCGCGTACCACTCTGTCGGAGCGCTTTCCCGGCACCTGGACGTACCTGCAGGGCCTGCTCTTCGTGGTGGTGGTGGCGTTCCTCCCCGGCGGCCTGGCGTCGCTGTGGGCGCTGGCCCGCCGTCGTGACGGCGGCGCGCAGGCGCGGCGACGCGGGTGGTCACCACTGGGTCGGCGTCGCGCCGAGCGGACGGAGGTGCCGGCGGCATGAGCGGCGAGCGGCTGGACGGCTTGTCCGTCCGTGACGTGCGGGTCAGCTTCGACGGGTTCACCGCCGTCGACGGCGTCTCGTTGGAGGTGCCCGCCGGAGACATCCGGTTCCTGATCGGGCCGAACGGTGCCGGTAAGACCACCCTGGTCGACGCGATCACCGGCCTCGTCCGGGCCACCGGTTCGGTCCGGTTCGGCGACCACGAGTTGCTCGGTCGGCCGGTGCACCGGATCAGCCGGTTGGGCATCGGGCGGACCTTCCAGACCTCGACGGTCTTCGAGGAGCTGTCGGTGCTGCAGAACCTCGACATCGCGGCGGGTGCCCGCCGCAGCTGGGCGACCCTGGCCCGTCGCCGCCGGGACGTTCCCGACGAGGTGGCCGCCGCACTGGAGACCATCGGGCTGGCCGAGCGGGCCGACCACCTCGCCGGGACGCTCGCGCACGGCCAGAAGCAGTGGCTGGAGATCGGGATGCTGCTGGTGCAGGACGCGCGACTGCTGCTGCTCGACGAGCCGGTCGCCGGGATGAGCCACGAGGAACGCGACGCCACCGGTGCCCTCCTGGAGACGGTGAGCCAGGACCGCACGGTCGTCGTGATCGAGCACGACATGGACTTCCTGCGCCGGTTCGCGCGCAGCGTCACCGTGCTGCACGCCGGTCGGGTGCTCAGCGAGGGCACGGTGGCGCAGGTCCAGGCGGACCCGCGCGTGCAGGAGGTCTACCTGGGCCACCCGGTCGACGCTGGGTCGGCCCACACCGGACTGGAGGCATGATGCTGACGCTGCGAGGGGTGCACGCCGGGTACGGGCGCTCTCGGGTGCTGCACGGTGTGGACCTCACCGTCCCGCCCGACGGGGTGGCCGCGGTGCTCGGGCACAACGGCGCCGGTAAGAGCACCCTGCTGCGGGTCGCGGCCGGCCTGCTGCGCCCGAGCACCGGCATTGTCGAGCTGGACGGCGAGGACGTCACCCGCCTCGGGCCGCACGAGCGGGTGGCGCGGGGGATGGCGTACGTCCCGCAGGGCCAGCAGTGCTTCCCGCACCTGACCGCTTCGGAGAATTTGCGGCTGGTCGCCGATGGGCGGCGCGACGGTGCGGTCGCCACGGCGGAGGTGCTGGATCTCTTTCCGGCGCTGCGCCCGCTGCTGCGGCGTCGAGCGGGTTTGCTCTCCGGCGGTCAGCGTCAGCAACTGGCCATCGCCCGGGCGCTGATCACCCGGCCGCGGCTGCTGATGCTCGACGAGCCGACTGAGGGCATCCAACCGTCGGTGGTCGCGGAGATCCAGGAGCGGATCGTCGAGTTGACCCGACAGTCCGGTTTCAGCGTGCTCCTCGTCGAGCAGCACCTGGGTTTCGCGCTGCGGGTGGCGAACCGCTATCACGTACTGGAATCCGGCCGGGTCACGTCGCACGGCGACGGGGGTGTCACCGCGGAACGGGAGGTCCGTGCGGCCCTGGCGGTGTGAGGCGGCGACGCGGCCGAGTGGTCAGGTCTTCGGTGCGGGCCCGGTCGAGTCGCGGACGACCAACAGGTGCCCGGTGGGTCGACGGCGGGGGCGTATCGAGCGTGGCTTGAGTGCGAGGGTGAGCGCGGTGCGGCCCATCTCGGTCATCGGCAGGCGGATGGTGGTGAGGCTGGGCGCGAGGTCGGCCGCCACGGAGACGTCGTCGAAGCCGACGACGGACATCCGCGCGGGCACGGGCACACCGCGGGACCGCAGCGTCGACAGCACACCCATGGCCATCGCGTCGTTGAGCGCGATGATCGCTGTCGTTCCCGGATGCTCGTTGAGGATCTGCTCGGTGGCCGCACGCCCGCCACCGCGCGTGAAGTCGCTGTGGACGACGGCGAGGTCGGCGGGGGACTGCCCGCGCTGCCGCAGGGCCGATGACACGCCGGCCAGCCGATCGGCGACCGTGGTGAGACCGGCGCTGCCCGCGGCGACCGCGATCCGCCGGTGGCCGAGATCCATCAGGTGCTGGGCGAGTGCGAAACCGCCGGCCTCGTTGTCCGGCAGGACGGCGTCGATGCCGAGCGCGTGTCGTCCGATGGCCGCGGCGCGTCCGCCGTGGTCCTGGAACGCGGCCAACTCGGCGCGGGCCGCAGCCTCCACCCGTGGGTCGTCGTAGCCTGAACCGCTGATCAGCACGATGCCGACCCGTTGGGCGATCAGGTGGCGCAGCTGTTGCAGCTCGTAGCTGGGGTCGCGCCCGGACTGGCAGATCTGCACCAGCAGCCCCTGTTCGGCGGCGAGGTGGATGACACCGGCGGCGATCTCGGAGAAGTACGGGTCGTCGACCTGGTGGACGATCAGGCCCACGGTGGAGCTGGCCCCGCTGGCCAGGGTGCGGGCGTACGGGTTGGCGACGTATCCCAGCTCGCGTGCGATCTGCCGGATCTTCTCGGCCACCTCGGCGCTGACTCCCTCGCGGCCGGCGAGGGCGCGGGACGCGGTCGCCAGCGAGACGGCGGCGTGTTCGGCCACGTCCACCAGGCGTGGCCGCTGGTTGGCCCTGGGCATCCGCAACCCCCGAAGATATTCATGTCATGCGATCTATTGCCAGTGGCGTTCATCGAAGCCTAGGGTACGTAAGCGCTTACGTAAGCGCTTACGTGACCGGCATCAGCATGCCGCGAAGTGAGGTGAACGCCCATGTCCAGGGCCCGACGAGTCGCCGTCTCCCTCCTGGCGGTCGGCGCGCTGACCGGCGCCGGGGCGCCCCCGGCGCAGGCGGATCGCAGCAGCTCGCACGACGTCCACCCGGCCCTTCGAGCGCACCTGGTCGCCGCGTACGACTTCGACCACCCGGTGCCCGGCGACCCCGCGCTGGAACGCGACCAGGGCCGCTCCGGCACCGAAATCGAGCTGATCAACGGCGGTGCCGCAATGCGGGTGCCGGACCACGCGTACCGGGGCAGCCGCAACGCGGTGCGGACGCGGCAGGTCGACCCGGCGGTAGCCGGCAACGACGACTGGAAGGCTGGCACCTGGTCGGCCAGCGGGGTGCGGACGCTGCGTGCCTTCAGCGCCAACCGTGGCACCACCGTGATGGGCTGGTTCAAGCTGGACATGGACAGCCCGCTGCCCAACTCCACCACCTCCGACCCGAACGACCGGTACAACGCGATCGGGCTGGCCGGTGTGCTGACCGGCGACTCTGACGGCCACGGCGTCCGCGCCCTGCTGGAGCTGATCGACGTCGACGGGGAGCTGCGTCTCGTCGCGCTCGGTCGACGCCTCGACGGCGGCAACTCCCAGACCTTCGCCGCGAACCGGGACTGGCGGGAGCTGCTGCCGGTGGGGGAGTGGGTGCATCTCGCCGCCACCTTCGACTTCGGCACCGGCGCCCTTGCCCTCTACCGCAACGGCGAGCCGGTGGAGGGCTTCTACACCCGCACCGACGACCCGTGGCTGGTGTCGGGGCCTGGCCCGCACGTGACCACGGCATCCGACCCTCGGGGCATCAAGATCGGCGGAAGCTTCCCCCAGGACACGCTGGAGCGCAACCCGTGTGACTGCCGCATGGACGGCCTGATGTTCCTCGACAGTGTGGTCTCCGCGACCGACGTGCGGAGGCAGTACCGCCACCTGGCCCGCTGACCACCCTCGGCACCGTCCCACCGAGAAGGAGACACGCGTGCTCATCCCCCATCGCCGCGCCGGCGGAGTCCGCCGGTTGGCGCTGACGGCCGGACTCGCCGCCCTCGTGCTGGTCCTGTCCACCCTGGTCGCCACACCCGCCCAGGCCGCCGACGCGGTCTACGACCCGGTCCCCGAGATGCCGATCCAGTCCCGGCTCGGGCTGGTCCTCAGCGAGTACACAAGCCTTCCGCAGTCACAACCCACTCCGGCCCCGACGGATCAACGTCTCATGCGCACCGCACGGATCAACACCATCATGGAGCTGCCCGACGGCTCCGGCCGACGCGCGGTGCCCGATCTGAACGGCAACCTCTACCTGGTCGAGAGCGGCGTACCGCACGTCTACCTCGACGTGGCGGCGACGTTCGCGCCACGGTTCTTCTCCGGCCGTGGTCTCGGCCAGGGCTTCGGGTACGTCGCCTTCCACCCGGAGTTCGGCGCGAACGGCCGGTTCTACACCATCCACACCGAGCTGGCCTCGGCGGCGACGAGCACGCCGCCGGACTACGCCCAGCCGAACGCCATCTACCACGGTGTCATCACCGAGTGGACGGCGACCGATCCGAGGGCCGCCACGTTCGCCGGTAGCCGGCGTGAGGTCCTGCGCATCGGCTTCGGCGGCCAGGTGCACGGTATCCAGGAGATCAACTTCAACCCCACGGCCAAGCGCCACGACGCCGACTATGGGCTGCTGTACCTCGCCGTCGGCGACGGCGGCCAGGGCGCGCGCAACACCGATCCGCAGAACCTGGGCCTGCCGCACGGCAAGCTGCTGCGCATCGACCCCCGGGGCGCCAACTCCGCGAACGGGCGGTACGGCATCCCGCCCCGCAACCCGTTCGTCGGCAAGACCGGCGCGCTCGGCGAGATCTACGCCGTCGGCTTCCGGGACCCGCACCGGTTCAGCTGGGACCGGGCCACCGGCCGGATGTACCTGGGGCACATCGGCGAGCACGCCGTCGAGGCGATCTACGAGGTTCGCGCCGGCGACAACTTCGGCTGGAGTGAGCGCGAGGGGTCGTTCGTCTTCGACAAGGCGGCCACGAACCCCTGCGACCGGCTGTTCCCTCTGCCCGCCGACGACAACCGTTACGGCTACACGTACCCGGTCGCCGCGTACGATCATGACCCCGCCGCGGGCTGGAACTGCACCGACGACGTCGGCGTCGCGGTGGCCGGCGGGTTCGTCTACCGGGGACGCGCCCTGCCCGCGCTGCGCGGCAAGTACGTCTTCGGTGACCTGGTCGACGGTCGGGTGCTCTACACCGAGGCGAACGAGATGCGCCGCGGCCGTGGCCTGGCCCCGATCCACCAACTCGCGCTCTTCGACGCGGCGGGCGGCCCAGTCCGGATGCGGGACCTCTCCAGGCCCGGTGCGCCGGGCGACCCCAACCGGGTGGATCTGCGCTTCGGCACGGACGCCGCCGGTGAGCTCTATCTGGTCGCGAAGGCCAATGGGAAGATCTGGAAGGTGACCGGGACCAGGGAGTTCGCCACCGGCGACGTCGGCCACACCACCCTGCGCCGCACCGCCGGGGCGTCGAACTGGGCGCCGGTGACCCCGGCGAAGTGGCAGTTCACCCACGATGAGGTCATCCTCGCGGAGGCCGGGGAGAGCCGGCCGGGCCCCCGCCGTCCCTTCGAGTACGCGGTGCTGACCGCAGGCCCGACGTGGTCGTCGGTGCAGGTCGACGCCCGGGTACGCCTCGACACCCCGGTCGAGGTCACCAACCGTGACGTGATCATCGTGTTCGGCTGGCGGTCGGACACCGAGTTCTACTACGCCCACCTGTCCACCGACAACACGATCTATCCGCACAACGGCATCTTCAAGGTCGACAACGCGGACCGGGAGCGGATCGACCACCAGTGGAACGGCCGGTCCCGCGGTGCCAACCCAGCCATCACCGATGCCAAGTGGCACAACGTCCGGGTGGTGCACCTGCCGGCCACCGGCGAGATCGCGGTCTACGTCGACGGACACAAGGACCCGCTGTTGACGGCGAACGACACCACGTTCGGCTCGGGGCGGGTGGGCTTCGGCTCCTTCGACAACGTGGGCCGACTGCGGAACCTGACCGTCACCGGCACACCGGCCTGAGCCTCGTCGCGGTGGGGGCGCCAGCCCTCTGCTGCGGCTGGCCCGCCATGCCGATGTGCTGTTGAGCGATATGCCTCAGAGGTATGAATATGACTCTGAGGCATATCGCTCACTGTCGCATCCGCCCCCACGGAGGTGACCGACGGTCACCGCTGCCGAGCGGTAGCCCGGGGCCCGGCGGCGCGCTTGGCCGACCTGACCCGCCGGGCCCGGTCCGGTTCGTAGAATCCCTGCCATGCCGGAGATCGTCGAGTTGCTGGCCTCGCCCGTGCACCGCTTCCTGGGCCGGCCCTCCGACGGCCCGGCGCCGGCCCCGCCCGGTGAGCTGGTCGACGTGGTCCAGATCCGGGCCGGCCTCGGCATCGTCGGCGACCGGTACTTCGGCCAGCAGGCGCACCGCGACGCCAGCGTCACGGTCATCGCCCAGGAGTCCTTGCCGGTCGGCATCGGCCTAGCCGAGGTCCGGCGCAACATCCTCACCACGGGGATCGCCGTGGACGAGCTGATCGGCAAGGTGCTGATCCTGGACTCCGGAGACGGCCCGGTCAGCCTGCGGGTCAACCGGGCCGCCCGGCCCTGCGCCTGGATGGACGTCACCGTCGGCCCGGGAACATGGAAGGCGCTGCGCACCACGGGCGGCATCCGCTGCACGCCACTCAACGACGGCACCCTGCGCGTCGGCCTGATCGACGCCGTGGTGAGCTGAGGAAACGACTCGACGGTAACGCCCCCAATGGCGGCCAGGCTGGCCGATTCGGCGAGGTGACGCTCCCGCGCGCCGGTGCGTGGTAGAACCAACACGCGCACGGGTTCGGAGGTCTGCGGGGCAGACCCCGGCGTGCCGGACGGGACCCGATTCGAACAGAGGTGGTGAATTGATCCCCGAGCTGCGGCAGCTCATCGAGGAGTTGCGGGCGGACCTGGCCGACCAACCGGCGAGCCTGGTGTACGCCGAGTTTGGCGAGGGTGCCGCCATCGATGCCGTACCGGCAGGTCTCCCGGCCGATCTGCGGGACCTGCTGCTGGTGGCCGACGGGCTGCGCGGTGGTCGGGTCGAGGTGGCGTCCACGTCGACCCTCGCGGGAATGCAGTACCACCTCGACTATGCGCCGGACTTCTCGTCCATCCCCGAGGACCGGGCTGGCTGGCTGGTGGTGGGCACCCGCAGCGACGAGCCGATCTTCATGGATCGCGGCACGGGTGCCATCTGGTATTTCCCGCCGAACGGCACCGAGTGGTTCATGTCCGACGCGTTCGAGGAGATTGCCCCCGACCTCGGCTCCTTCGTGGATTACTACCTGCTCGGCCCGGGCTATGCCGAGCTGACCCCCGCGGACGACCGGTGGTTCGCGTTCCTCGATGAGCAGGGCCTGCTCGACGAGGAGGACGAGGACGTGACCTGGGTCAGACCGGGCTGACGTGTGCGGCGAGGACCCGCCAGCCGTGCGGGTCGTCGTGGACCCAGGTCCGGGTGTAGCGCAGGCGCGCCGCGAACGCCGTCCCCTCGGACACCCCAGCCACCCTGCCCAGGAAGAACGTCACCCCGGTGGACCCGACGACGAGCAGGTCCAGTTCCTCCTCGACCAACTCCTCCACCACCGAGCGGCGGTCCCGGTATGCGGCCAGGTCATCCTGCTTGGTGTACGTGCGGCCGTCCGGACCGATGGCGATCAACTGGTCGACGAGCAGCTGATCGAGGGCGGCCACGTCGCCGGCCCGCTGAGCGGCCTGCAGGGTGCGCTCGGCATCGAGCAGCTCTGCCTCGCGTGCGCTGTCCGGCATCGTGCCGTCCTCCCGATCGGGCGTCACCCCGGGTGTCACCGTCGGCCCGGTCTGTCCGCATTGTGGCAGCCAACGTGGCCCGAGTGGGTGTGGATCGCCGCTCAGGTCACAGGCTCAGGCGAATACGTACGACGGTCTCCCCGGGACAGGTGAGCACGGCGACCTCGTCGCAGACCCGCTCTACGATCGCCAGCCCTCGACCCCGGATCGCATCGGCGGCGGGCATGCCCCGACCCAACGCTCGCGTTGGCCCCTGATCGACGACGTCGCAGAACAGTTGGCCCGACTCGGCCCAGAGCCGGACTCGGCCGCCGCCGGTGGTGTGCTGCAACGTGTTGGTGGCCAACTCGCTGATCGCCAACGTCAGCAGCTCCACCCGATCGGGCGGCAACCCTCGGGCCAGCGCCCCGGCGCTGACGAACCCGCGTAGCGTGCGAACGTCGGTCGCCACCTCGTACGACATGGTGTCCGCGACGTGGGCGGGGACGCTCTGCTCGGCCACGGTCTCCGGTCGATCGGCCGGCATCAGCCCGCCAGCTGCGGGTCGCCGGTGAGCGTCACCACGATCGGCCCGGGTGCCGTGGACGTGCGAGCCTCGAAGTGCGCCATCGGGCAGCAGCAACCCTTCTCGTAGCGACAGCTGTTGTCGGGCACATCATGTCACCCGCCGGCACGAAAGCTGTCCCGCCCTTTCGGGGGTCGATCAGACGCGGGCCGGGTCGACGGTGCGCCGTCGGCCTGGTATCGAAGCCCGTCAGGGGGCGGGGTCGAAGACGATGGACTCGCTCAGCTCGCGCCACCGCTCGTCGGACGCGGCAAGGGCCTCGGCGGCAGCCGAGGCGCCCGCCACGGCGTCGGCGCCGAGCAACAACCGGAGGGGCGGGTCGTCGACCCGGCTGATCCGGATGATCGCCTGGGCGGCCCGGACCGGGTCACCCGGCTGGGTGCCGCTGGTCTGACGAAGCCGCTGCACAGCCGGGTCGATGACCGGCCGGTACGGTTCGCTGATCGGCAACATGCTCATCGACGAGCCGGCCCAGTCGGTGCGCAGCCCGCCCGGCTCGACGCTGGTGACCCGAATCCCGAACGCCGCGACCTCCTTGGCGAGCACCCCGGAGAAGCCGCTGACCGCCCACTTGGCCGACTGGTACGCGCCCAGACCGGTGCTGGCGACCCGGCTGCCGACGCTGGAGATCTGCAGGATGTGCCCACGCCCCTGATCACGCATCGTGGGCAGGGCGGCGCGGGACAGGTTGACCACCCCGTGGAAGTTGGCCTCGATCTGAGCCCGGAAGGCGTCCTCCGGCATGTCCTCGATCGAGGCGACATCGGCGTAGCCGGCGTTGTTGACCAGGACGTCCAGGCTCCCGAACGTGTCCACGGCGGTGCGTACGGCAGTGTGGGCGGCGGCCGGGTCGGTGACGTCGAGGGCTATCGTCCGGACCTGGTCGCCGTACTCGTCGACCAGGTTGTCGAGCTGGGCCGGGTTGCGCGCGGTGGCGACGAGCTGGTCGCCGTCGGCCAGCACCGCCTGGGCGAGCGCCCGACCGAGCCCTCGGGAGCAACCGGTGATGAGCCAGACTCGTGGCACGTCGTCTCCTCCTGGCGGGCGGGTCTGCGGCTGCTACGGGCGGATGTCCAGGGCGCCGATCAGGTTGTCGCGCAGTGTGAACCGGTACCGCAGCTCGATCGGACTGCCGGGAAAGTCACCGGACACCCGGGTGAGGACCAGGTACGAGTCGCCCGCCTGCGGCGTGACACGAACCGGCTCGGCAGTGTACGAGTAGGCATCCATCGTCTTCTGCCGCCAGGCGCGGATCGAGGGCCGCCCGTCGTACAGCCGGTCCTCGTCGGCAACGCTCGCGGTGTCCGCGAAGCAGGCGACGAAGGCATCCAGGTCCCGGTCGTCGACGGCCCGGAAGTACCTGTCGATCACGTCGGGCAGGTCGACCGCCATTCGCTCCTCCTGCGGCACGGGCCGCCGTCGGGCAGCCGTCGGGTTCCCGGTCCGACCTCACCGTACGAGAAGCAGACGGCACCGCGCGGAGCAACCAACAGAACGGCCGGGCCGACGGACGATCCGCCCGCCGGCCCGGTCGTCCCGCCGCGCGATCAGCGCTTGCGGGCCACGGCGCAGTAGCCGTCCAGGTCAGCCGGGGGGCCGTCCTGCTCGGGCCGCCAGTGGGTGAACGGCACCAGGCCGGGCTCGACCAGATCCAGGCCGTCGAAGAACCGGGCGATCCGCTCCGGGCTGCGCAGGTGGTACGGCAGCGCGCCGCTCTCGTTGTACTGCCGGTGCGACTCGACCACAGCCTCGCTGGTGTCGGTGCCGTCGGAGAGCGCCAGGTAGCTGCCGGGCGGGACCGCGTCGAGCAGCGCCCGGATGATGGCGACCGCCTCGTCGTCGTCGCCGACGTGCCCCAGCACACCGAACAGCAGGACCGCGACGGGCTGGTCGAGATCGAGATGATCGGCGGCCTCCCGGAGCACCGCCTGTGGGTCACGCAGGTCGGCGTGGACGTACCGAGTCAGCCCTTCCGGGCTGCCTACCAGCAGCGCCCGCGCGTGGGCCAGCACCATCGGGTCGTTGTCGACGTACACGACGCGGCTCTGCGGGTTGACCCGCTGGGCCACCTGGTGGGTGTTGTCGGCGGTGGGCAGCCCGGTGCCGACGTCCAGGAACTGGCGGATCCCGGCCTCACCGGCGAGGAACCGAACCGCGCGGGACAGGAACGCCCGGGACTCCCGCGCCGTCTCGATCATCGCGGGGAAGAGTTCGCGGACCTGCTCGCCGGCGAGTCGGTCGATCTCGAAGTTGTCCTTGCCGCCCAGCCAGTAGTTCCAGATCCGGGCGGAGTGCGGCACGCTGGTGTCGATCTTGTGTTGGTCGGTGGTCGGGAGGGGGCTGGCTTCTGCCATCGGCGTCCTTCCGCTCGGGGGTGGGGAAGACACAGGGGACGATCATGCCCGGACAGGCCACCAATCGCCAAAGCGGACAACCGCGCCGACTGCCGGGTTTGCCGTCGGTTGACCCGGGTAGCCACGCGTTTCCGAAAACGAAGGGCGGAGGCATGGCCGAGCTGGCATTCATCGACAAGGTTGCCGCGCGGGCGGGCGTTTCGCCGGAGCAGGCGCGTCCACTGACCGAGGCGGTTCTGCGGACCCTCACCGAGCGACTCAGCGGCGGTGAGGCGGGTGCGCTCGCCCCCCACCTGGCCGACGAGCTGAGCCCGCTGCTGGTCAAGGCCGCCGAGCCGCCGGAAGCGTTCGGCTACGACGAGTTCCTGCGCCGGGTGGCCGACCGCGCCGGGATCGACCGGCCCGCCGCCGAACGGGGTGCGCGGGCCGTCCTGCAGACGATGCACCGGGTGGTCGGGCACCGGGAGTTCGAGGACACCCTGGCCCAGCTCCCGTCGGATCTGCGGGCGCTGGCGCAGCCGCTGCCGCACGGCCCCTGACCGGCCGCCGACGGAGTGGGGCCTGACCGGTCACCCGGGTCAGGCCCCGTCCGTCGTCAGCTGGCGCCGATGACCCACTTCTGGTGCGCGGCACCGGAGTTGGTGCCGATCTGGATCTGGGTGCCGTTGGCGGTGCCGCCGCCAGCGGCCTCCAGGACCTTGCCCGACTGCGGGTTGCGGATCGACCCGTCGGACTGCGGCTGCCACACCTGCGAACCGGTGCCGTTGCACGTCCACAGCTGCACCTTCGTGCCGTCGGCGGTGCCGGCGTTGTCCACGTCGAGGCACTTGCCCAGGGCGCGGTAGGTGTCCCCGACCCGGGTCCACGACTGCGCGGCGGTGCTGTTGCACGTCCACAGCTGCACCTTCGTACCGTCGGCGGTGCCCGCGTTGTCGATGTCGAGACACTTGCCGCCGACGCCGGTGATGCTGCCCGGGACACCGCTGGCGCTCGCGTACACCTCCAGCTCGTAGATGCGGGCGGCGGTGTCGCTGGTGCTGGTCGGGGCGGTGATCGCCAATCGAATGTGGCGGGTGGCCGGCGCGACGACGTCGTGTGTGGTGGTGCTCGCCGTGTTGCCGGTCACGGTGGCACGGGTGGTCCAGGTCGTGCCGTCGGCGCTGGACGCGACGGTGAAGTCCCGGGTGTTCCACGCGGTGTCCTCACCGCCCGCGCCGGCGTGCTTGACCACCACCCGGTTCACCGTGTGGCTGGCCCCCAGGTCCACCTGGAGGAACTTCGTGGTGCCCTTCGAGCACCACTTGTCGCTGTTGCCACCGGTCACGCTGCCGTTGACGGCCTTGGCCGGGGTCTCGGCCGTCGAGCAGGAGCTGTCCGCGACCGCCGGCTTGTTGAGTGCCAGGTTGGTCCCGCCGGTCGGCGGTGGGGTGACGCCCGGGATGGCGTTGAGCGTGTACCACGCCTCGGTGCTCCACAGTGACTGGCCGCTCGTCGACGTGAACGGGCGAGGTGAGCGCAGGTGGACCGCCCGTCCGGCCTTGCGACCGGCCACCGCGAGGGTGACCTTCTTACCGTCCGCGGAGAGGGTGGCCGAGGTGACGGTCAGCGTCTCCTCGTCGATCTTCGGGCCGCCGTAGTTCGCGGTCGCCTCGTACCGCCATTGCTTGATTTTGTAGTGCGCCGCCAGGTCGGCGGCGGTCTCCGCCGAGACCGGCTGGGTGTACTCCACCTCGAAGCCGGCCGTGGTGGCCCGCATGGCGAGCATCTCGAACGCGGTGGTGCTGTTCGGGGTGAGCTTCTGCAGGCCGTACGACAGCTTGCCGCTCTGACCCCAGTTGCCGTCCGCACCGAGCCCGCCGACGTAGATCGCGCCGTCCGGGCCGAGGTTGACCTCCGAGACGCCCGCCTCCAGGCCCTGGCTGAGCCGGAACAGGGCGCCCTGGTACTCGCCGTTGACCTTCTCCACGGAGGCCCGCTGCAGGCCGCCGTACGTCACGTCGCCGATGACGAACTGGCCGGCGTAACGACCGCTGGTCAGGTAGAGCGGTGTGCTGGGCGAGTTGGCGATCTCGTTCTGTGGCATCCACAGCACCGGCGGGGTGACCGGGTTGCTGTCGAACGGGCCGGCCGGCGTCATGTAGTGGTTGAAGAACCGGCCCTGCTTGACGTGCAACAGCTTCGACGAGGGCAGCCAGCCGCCCTGGTTGTCGGTGACGAAGATGCCGCCCTCCGGGCCCCAGCCGATGCCGTGCGGGGTACGCAGGCCGCCGGCGACGTAGCTGACCGCGCCGGTGTCCTTGCTGACCTTGATGGTGGTGCCGCGGTTGGGGGCGGGCTGCGGGACCGTGGTGGCGCCGCCGTAGTCGATCGACACCGAGAGGTTCACGTAGAAGAACCCGTCCTGGTAGAGCAGGCCGAACGCGAACTCGTGGAACTTGCCGCCGTACGGCCAGGTGGCGACAGTTTCCAGCCGCTCGGCGACCTCGTCACCGCCGGTGTTGACCAGCCGGGTCAGCCGCTGCTTCTCCGAGACGTAGACCACCCCGTCGACGACCTTCAGGCCCATCGGCTCCTTGAGTCCTCCGGCGATCTTCTTGGTGGTCACGGCGCCCGGAGTGGTCGCACCGCCGGTGTTGCCGAGGATCCAGACCTCACCGTCCTGGGAGGTGCCGGACTGGTCGCTGCCGCCCCAGGTCGAGATGACCAGCCGGCCGTCGGCCAGCCAGTCCATCCCGGTGACCTTCGGCTGGAAGCCGCTGGGCCGCAGATTGGTCAGCGTGTAGCCGGGGTGCACCCCGGTCAGCGGCAGGCCGTCGCCGGGGGTGTCGGCGATGCCCTCGCATTCCTTGCGGCCCGGCGCGGTCACCCGGACCACACCGGCATCGGTGCTCAGCGCCGAGTTCGGTACGACGACGAAGGACGACGAGCCGGGCGTCCTCCACTCCAGGGTGATCTGTTGACCACCGCCACGCTCGAAGTGGTCGATGCGCAGCGGGTGCAGCCCGGCGGTGAGGGTGACCGTGCCCTCCTTGGGCGGGGTGGCGCCGTGCAGCCCGTCGTGGTTGATCACCACGGCGTTGTCGATCGACAACCTGGACCCGTCGTCGCTGCTGAGCCGAAACGTGTAGCTGCCGGCCTGGGTGGTGGTGATGTTGCCGAGCACCTGCGAGACGAAGTTGTCCTCGAAGCCGAAGTCGGCCGCCGAGGTCCAGTTGATCGTGGACATCAGCTTGTCCACGTTCGGGGTCTGCGCGGGTTTGAGGACGCAGAGTTCGGAGAGCGGCACCTGCACGTCGAAGACGCGCAGCGTGACCCCCGGTTCCTGCTCGGGGGCGGCGCTGGCGGGGGCGGCGCTGGCGGTGGCGGCGGTGGCGGGGGCGGCCCAGAGGCCGGCGGTGAGGACGAGTGCCAACGCACCCAGGGCGGGACTGCGGAGTCGGCGTAGCAGGCGTGTGCCCATCGTTCCTCCAGGAGGGAGCGGAGTGTCCGACGGCCGGCGCGGTTCAGTGGTGGGGGTGGCCGCCGGCCCGGCTCCGAAACGTCCTCGACGCCGACGAGTGACGATGCGGAAACACGGGGTTGATGGGTCGAGACATTAAGGTGTTTCGATCGAGGTGTCCATGGCTTCGCGTCGATACATCAAAAGTTCCCGATGTCTCTGCGAAAGTTCGCGGTGGTACGCGGAGAATGCCGGGCGTGGGGGCGGCCTATCGCCGTCCGCGCCGGGCCGTACCACCGGCCCGGCTGCCGGGCTTGCGAGGGGCCGGGGTGGCGGCCTTGCGGGCCGGGACGCCGGTTTTACGTGCCGGGCCGGCGGGTCGGCGGGTCGGCGTGGAGGCCCCGCGCGCGGCGGGTCGGCGGCGGGCCGCCACCAGCACGATCGCGGTGACCACGACGACGATCAGGGCCGGCACCAGCCAAGCCGGGAACCCACCGTCCTGCTGCTTCTCCGTGGCGCCAGCCGGATCGCTCGCCGGAGCGCCGGTGGCGTCCGCCGGGCTGCCGGTGGCGCCGGGGTTCGCCGATGCCGTGCCCTCGACCATGGCGAGCAACGCCGGCTCCGGCCCGGCTGTGGGCGGCGACCAGCCGGCCGGCGCCGCGGTGCTCGGCCCCTGATAGTCGAAGGTGACGGCGCCCCGCACCGCCTCACCATCAGAGGCGACGGAAAGGTAGCTGGCGGTATAACGGCCCTTCGCCGGCCAGTGCGCGACGGTGACAATGGCCGGGAAACCGGTGTGGTAAAGCTTCGGCTCGAAGACGCCGTTGACCTTGAAATATTCCGTGACCGGCTTGTCCAGGCGCTTCGGTTCGCCGTGCGACCAGCCGCTGTCCACTCGCGACCCATTGGGCCCGGTGAGGGTGAAGTGGGCGTTGGAAGCCGGCTGCTCGGTGAAGTACAACCCCACCTGCGCCAGTGGCTCACGCACGACGGTGCCGGTCAGCGGCGTGGAGGTCGCCAACTGGCCGTGCGCCGACGCGGGGGCGGCGGGCAGCAGCAGTGTCACCACCACTGTCGCGGCCAACGCCGCCATGGCGCGGCTCAGGGTTTTACGCACAGTGGCGAGCCTCGATCGCATTCGTTCATCATGGTCATTTCCTCGTCGCCGAACAAGACGTAGAGTTCTCATCCCCGACGATCAACTCGACACCCGTCCCCCTCGCGTCGTTCGGAGTCCGCCCGTGTTCGTCCGTACCCGCACCTCCGCCGCCCTGGCCGCCAGTGTCCTCACCGCTCTGCTCGTCACGGGTTGCGGGCAGAGCGACGACCCGTCCGTGGCGACCCCCTCCACGTCGCCCACGTCCGCCGCCCCGCCGAGCGCCGTCACCACCGCGCCGACCCCGGCGGTGAGCCCCACACCAACCGCCAGCACGCCGGGCGTGGACCGCGAGATCACCGTGACGATCGCGAAGCGGCGGGTTACTCCGCCGACCGGCCGGATCACCGTGGACAAGGGCGAGCTGGTCCGGATCACGGCCACCTCGGACGTAGCGGACGAGCTGCACGTGCACGGCTACGACCTAGGCGCTCGACTGCCGGCCGGCAAGCCCGGCTCGGTGGAGTTCCGGGCCGACCAGACCGGGCTGTTCGAGGTGGAGACACACGAGACCGGGCTGGTGTTGTTCCAGCTCGTCGTCCGCTGAGCGACATAACTGCCGCCCGAACGCTGCTGGCGCACGGCGTCGGCGGCCGCCAGGACCTGCCGATCACACTGCCGCAGCTCGTCGTCGCCGCCGCACTCACCCTCGTCGTCACGTTTCTGGCGCTGGGTCTGCTCTGGCGTGAGCCCCGACTCGACCGGGACGCGACGGGTGGCCGCCCGGTGCCGCAATGGCTGGCCCGGCTCGTCGACGCACCCCCGTTCCGGTGGGCGCTGCGCGGGCTCGGCCTCCTCGCCGCCGCCTGGTTCTGCCTGGGCCTGCTGGGCGGGCCGGACACCGCGGACAACCCGACGGCCGGTGCGCTCTACGTGCTGCTCTGGGTCGGGCTGGCACCGCTGTCGCTGCTGCTCGGCCCGATCTGGCGGGCGGTCAACCCGCTGCGTACGGTGCACCTGCTCGTGGTGCTGGCAGCGCGGCGCGACCCGAACCGTGGAGTCCGGGAGCTACCGGCCGGCGTGGGGATGTGGCCGGCCGCCGCCACGCTGTTCGGGTTCGTCTGGCTGGAACTTGTCGCACCCGAACGGGCCACCCTGCCGGTCATCACCGTCTGGCTCGCCGCGTACGCGGTGATCATGCTGGTCGGGGCGGCGTTGTTCGGTGCCGGCTGGTTCGACCGGGCCGACCCGTTCGAGGTGTACAGCGCCCTGATCGGTCAGCTCGCCCCGCTCGGCCGGGCCACGGACGGCGTGCTGGTGTGGCGCAACCCGCTCGACGGGATCGCCGGGCTGCGGCCCCGCCCCGGGCTGGTCGCCGTGGTGATCGTTCTGCTCGGCTCGACCATGTACGACAGCCTGTCGAACGCGCCGGGCTGGCTGCGCTTCAGCCAGGAGAACGGCCTGCACCCGGCGGTCACCGGCAGCGCCGGACTGGTCCTGGTCATCGCCGCCGTCGCGGTGGCGTACCTGCTCGCCACGGCAGCCGCGGCCCGCATCGGCCGTGCCGACCGGGCCGACGCCCGAGCGGTGCCGGGCGAGATCGCCCACTCGATCGTGCCGATCGCGGTGGGCTACGTGGTGGCGCACTACTACTCGCTGTTGATCCTGGAAGGTCAGCGCACCGTCGCGCTGCTCTCCGACCCCCTGGGCACCGGCGCCAACTGGCTCGGCACCGCCGACTGGGAGCCGTACACCGGACCGGTCACGCCCTCCGGGGTGGCCACCCTCCAGATCACCGTCATCGTCCTCGGGCACCTGCTCGGCACACTGCTCGCCCACGACCGCGCCCTGTACCTGTTCCCCCGGGCGCGGGCGGTGGCCGGTCAACTTCCGCTGCTGGCGCTGATGGTCGCGTACACCGTCGCCGGTCTGCTGCTGCTCTACGCGGGGTAGTCCCGCCCGGCTCCGATCCGTGCGTCAAGATGGCTCGTGGACTCCGATCTTCAGCGTTACCTCGACGACCTGGTCACCGCCGCCCGGGACGTCCTCGGGGCCGACCTCGTCGGCGCGTACGCGGCCGGCTCGGTGGGGCTCGGCGCGTACCAGGCCGGCCGTAGCGACGTGGACGTCGCGCTGGTCAGTGCCGGGCCACTCGCCGACGCCGCCAAGCGGGCGTTGGTGGCGCGGCTACGACACGAGGCGTTGCCCTGCCCGGCGCGCGGCTTGGAGCTGGTCGTATACCAGCGTGGGGTGGCCGCCTCCGGAACCCCGGAGCCCGGCTTCGAGGTCGAGCTGAACACCGGGTCCCGAATGCCGTTCCGGTGCACCCTCGATCCCGCCGACCGGCCGGCCGCCGACGGCCGCTTCTGGTACGGGCTGGATCGCAGCATCCTGCACCAGAGTGGCCTGTCGCTACTCGGCCCGCCAGCGGGGGAGACCTTCGCCGACCTCGCCCCGGCGGACCTGCGTCGCCTGCTCACCGAGGCGCTGTCCTGGTGGCTGGCCCTGCCAACACCGCCGGCCGACCAGCCCGCACCCGGCACGGAGGACGCGGTGCTCGGTGCCTGCCGATCGCTGGTGCGGCACCGCGACGGCGTCTGGCTGGCCAAGGTCGCGGCCGGTCAGCGGCTGATCGACGCCGGCGATCCGGCCGAGGTGATCCGTCGAGCGGTCGCCGCGCGGCACGGTGGACCGCCGCCCACCGGAGCCGAGGCCCGCGCCTTCCAGCAACGGGTACGCGACGAGATCGCCGCGTAGGCAGCCGACCGCCCCTATTTTGACCGCTCGGTCTAGATAAGAGTAGGGTCCCTGATGTGGCGAGGACCAAGGAATTCGACCCGGATGTCGTGTTGCAGCGGGCGCTGGAGTTGTTCTGGGAGTGCGGCTACGAGGCGACGTCGATGGCGGATCTGGTCGAGCACCTGGGGATCGCCAAGGCCAGCATCTACGCGACCTTCGGCAGCAAGGGCGAGTTGTACGCCAAGGCGTTGCGGCGCTATCTGGACCTGACCGATCCGAAGATCATGACGGAATTGTCGCAGCCAGGGCCGGTGTTGCCGGCCGTTCGGGCGCTGGTCGAGCGGTATGTGGCCGAGGAGGCCGATGACGACCGGCAGTGGGGCTGCATGGTCGTCAACAGCGCGGTCGAACTCGCCGCCCGTGAGGAGCGGGTGGCCCGGCTGGTGGAGGCGAGCTGGGCGCATCTGGAGATCGCACTGACCTCGGCGTTGCTGCGAGCCAGAGCGCAGGGCGAGTTGCCACCGGATGCCGATCCTCGGGCGCTGGCACGGTTCCTGCTGGTCTTCTTCCAGGGGGTGCGGGTGCTCGGGCGGGCGCCCGATCCGAGCGCGCGGTTGCGTGACGCGGCCCGGGTAGCCCTGTCGATGCTCGGCTGAATCGGCTGTCCCTCGCCGCCCCGCCCGGTTTGGACGGGGCGCATTTTCGGGGCATATTCAAGACCAACCGTTCTAGAATTGCGGAGACGATCATGTCTGCGGTACCCGCCAACGCCGTGCCCGCAGCGCTGGTCCGACGCGCTGGGTCGGCGTTCGCAGCGCTGGCGGCGGTGCAGGTGGCGTTGATCGCGTCAATCACGATGCTGACGGTGGCATTGCCGCAGCTGCAGCGGCAATGGGCGTTGAGTTCTCCTGCCCTGGTGGTGGTATCGACCTCGTACAGCGTCGCCTTCGGGGCGCTGCTGCTGGTGGCCGGGAACGTCGCCGACCGGTTCGGGCACCGCCGTACGCTGTTGGGCGCGCTGGCGGTGTTCGCGGTGGCCTCGGTGGCGGCGGCGGGTGCGAACGGCGTGACGATGCTTGTTGCGGCGCGGTTCGCACAGGGCGTGGGGGCAGCGTTCGCGGTTCCGGCGGCGATGGCGTTGATCCCGATCGTGTTCGCTGGCGAGCGGCAGCGGGCTCGGGCGACCGCGCTGTGGGGCGGGCTGGCAGCGACCGGGGCGAGCGTGGGAATGGTCCTGTCCGGGCCAGTGGTCGAGGTGTCGTGGCGTTGGCTGTTCGCACCGCCGGGGCTGATCGCGGTCGTCGCGGCCGTCATGGTGGGCCGACTGGTGCCAGGCGGGCTCGCGCGACGGCCGGCGAGGATCGATCCGCTGTGTACCGTGCTGGTCGTCGCCGGACTGACCGCGCTGATCTATGGGCTCGGTGCCGAATCAGTGCTCCTGGCCGCCACGGGGTGCGGCGTTGTTGATCGGCTTCGCTGTCACACAGCGTCGCTCAACCGCACCGTTGCTCCCAAAGGTCACCCTGCAGACGGCGTCGGGGCTGGTAGCGATCCTGGTCGCTGGCGGCGCGTTGGCCTCGCTGTACTACCTGTTGACCCTGCAACTGGCCGATACCGGCCACACTCCGGCGGCGATCTCGGCGGCGTTCATTCCGCCCGCGCTGGCGGCCCTGACCGCTGGGCCGGCCGCCGCGCAGCTGCTCCACCGTTTGCCGGCCCGCACGGTGCTGGCTCTCGGACTTGTCGTCGCCGTAGTCGGAACGCTGCTGCTCAGTCGCGCCGGTCCCCACTCCGGGATCCAACTGCCGGGGCTGCTGACGGCACCCCTCGGCACCGGGATCGTACTGTCGGCGGCAACGGTGGCCGGGATGGCTGGTGCTGACGACACTCAGCGCGGACCGGCCGGGGGCCTGACCAACACCGCCATGGAGATAAGGTCCACCGCTGGTCCTGGCCCTCGTCGCGCCTGTGGCGCACACCCACGGCCACACCCCAGCCCTCCTCACCGTAACCGCGGTTCTCACCGCGGCTGTTCCGGCGAGTCTGGTCGCGACCCATCGCAATCACTGACCCGACCGCCGTCAGCGGTGTCCCACGAAATCCAATTAGTTAGTGAAGGGAACCCCATCATGAGCGCGCGCTTCGACGGCAAGGTTGTGCTGATCACCGGCGGAGCCGGAGTCATCGCCGGCGCCACCGCGCAGGCGTTCGTCGACCTCGGCGCCACCGTGGTACTCGTCGGCCGCGACCCGGAGAAGCTGGCCGAAGCCGCGACCCGGATCCACGCTCACGACGGCACGGTCGACTGGGTCACCGCCGACGTCACGGACAGCGACCAGGTCGCGGCGATGATCACCGAGATCGTGCGCCGCCACGGCGGGCTCCACATCGCGTTCAACAGCGCCGGCATCTTCGGCGGCAGCGCCCCGGTCGCCGATCTCGACGAGGACACCTGGCGGGCAGTGCTGGACACCAACCTGACCGGGGTCTTCCTGACGATGAAACACGAGATCGCCCACATGCGCGGCAACGGCGGCGGAGTCATCGTCAACATGTCCTCCAACATCGGCGCTCACGGCCGCCGCCCCGGCCTGGCTGCGTACGCCGCTTCCAAGGCCGCAGTCAGCGTGCTGACCCAGACGGCAGCACGCGATCACATCGCCGACGGCATCCGCATCAACGCCATCAGCCCCGGTGCCAGCGACACCCCGATGTCCTACCGGCCGGGCGAGAGCCAGAGCGACCGCGACGCCCGCATCAAGAACGCCGTCCCCGCCAGACGCGTCAGCGACCCGGCCGAGGTGGCCGCCGCTGTGGTCTGGCTCGCATCAGGCGACTCCAGCTTCGTCGTCGGCCACGACCTCGTCGTCGATGGTGGCGCTACCGCCTGAGAGCGCCGACGGTCGTTCCGTCGAGGCCCTGTGGCGCGACGCAGGGTCAGACCGCGGCGCTCCCCAGCAGCGGGAGGGTGCGGCGGGCGGTGCCGAGTGCGGTTGCCGGGCCGTGGCCGGGGAGCAGCATCGTGTTGTCGTCCAGTGGGCCGCAGACGCGGCGTAGTGAGGATTCCAACCGGGCCTGGCTGCCGCCGGGAAGGCCGGTGTCACCGAGGCGGTCGGCCAGCAGGGTGTCGCCGGTGAAGAGGAGGGACGGATCACCGTCCCGGACCGGATCGACGCGGAACATCGTCGAGCCGGCGGTGTGCCCCGGGCTGTGGTGGGCCCGGACGCGCAGTCCAGCCTGCTCCAGGTCGGCGGAGCCCTCCAGGAGGGTCAGCCGCTCCGGCTCGGTCTCCGGGTAGCCCGCGAGGAGGTGGCCGGGGAAGGAGGCGGGCAGGGGGGCGGCCGGGTCGGCGAGCATGAAGCGGTCGGCGGCGTGCACCAGGACCGGCGCGCCGGTGTCCGCGCACAGTTCGCGGGCGCACCAGCTGTGGTCCATGTGGCCGTGGGTGAGCAGCACCACCGCCGGGTCGAGCCGGTGCTCGGCGAGCAGCCGCAGCAGCGGGGCGGTGGCGGCCTGTCCAGGGTCGACGATCAGGCAGGGCCCGCCCGGCTCGGCGGCCAGCACATAGCAGTTGGTGCCGAAGCCGCCGGCCGGGAAGGAGAGCAGCAGCATCCCGGTCAGCCGTTCACCCGCAGCACCAGCTTGCCGGTGGAGGACCGGTCGGCGAGCGTGCGGTGCGCCTCGGCGGCGTCAGCGAGATCGAATTCGGTGACCTCCACGCGGACGTCTCCGGCGGCGACGAGCTCCGCGGCCCGCTCAAGGTGCCGCTGGACGAGCTTCGGGGCGCGGTGCGCGAGGTCACCGATGTTGTAGCCGACCATCGCCCGGGAGCCGAACCAGAAGTGGTTGGGCTGGACCGGCTCGTCCTGCTGCGCGGCGTCACCGAAGATCAGCTGGCGGCCCAGCGGGGCGAGCATCCCGGCCGCCTTCGTGCGCTGTTCGCCGCCGACCGAGTCGAGGATCACGTCGACGCCGCGACCGTCGGTGCGTTCCGCGACGAGATCGGCCAGCGCCTCGTAGGGAACGACCTCGTCGTAGCCGAAGGCAACGGCGTACTTGGCCTTGGTCGCGGTGCCGGTGGCGCCGAGCACCAGGGCGGCGCCGGCGAGGCGGGCGATCTGCGCGGCGGCCGTGCCGACTCCACCGGCCGCGGCCAGCACCAGGACGCTCTCGCCGGGGAGCAGGCGGGTGGCGGATTCCAGCAGGCCCTGGGCGACGGGGACGTTGCAGGGGAAGGCGGCGGCGAGGGCCGGGTCAGCCACCGCGCGCGAGCCCTCCAGGGCGACCGTCAGATCCGCGCGGGCCAGTGCGACCTCGGCATAGCCGCCGCCGTCCAGGGTGAGGGCGCTGATCGGCTGCCCGGGGCGCAGTCCAGTGACGCCTTCACCGACGGCGCGCACCGTGCCCGTCGCCTCCAGGCCGGGGACGTGCGGCAGGCCGACCTGAATCTGGCCGCGGCGGAACATCACCTCGGCGAAGTTCACCCCGGCATAGGTGACATCGAGGGAGATCTGGCCGGGGCCCGGCTCGGGCACGGGCAGTTCGGTCTCGGTGAGGACGTCGGGGTCGCCGTAGCGGTCGAAGAGGATGGCGCGCATGGGGTCTGCTCCTTGCCAAGGGCGGGACGGGGGAAACGGGAGAGCCGCCCGGCGGTGGCAGGGGGCCACCGCCGGGGAAGGGGTCAGTAGCGGGGCGCGGACGGGGCGGGAAGGGTGTCCAGCTCGGCCAGCGTGGCGGCGTCCAGGGTCAGTTCGGCCGAGGCGGCGTTCTGCTCCAGGTAGCGCGCGGTCTTGGTGCCGGGGATGGGCACGACGTGCTCGCCCTGGGCGAGCAGCCAGGCCAGCGCCACCTGGGCCGGGCGGGTCTCCAGCCGGGCGGCAACGGCCTCGATGCGCTCCACCAGCGCCTGATTGGCGTCGATCTCGGTCGGCTGGAAGCGCGGGCTTCCGTGCCGCCAGTCGCCGCGGGGGAGGTCGGCGGAGCTGCGGATGGCGCCGGTCAGGAAGCCGCGGCCGAGCGGGGAGAAGGGCAGCAGGGTGATGCCGTGCGCGGCGGTGTGGGCCAGCACCCCGTTTTCCAGGACATCGCGGGACCAGAGCGAGAACTCGGACTGTACGGAGGCCACCGGATGGATGGCGGCGGCCAGTTCGATCTCCTCGACACCCACCTCGGAGAGGCCGATGGCGCGGGCCTTGCCGGCCTTGACGACCTCGGCCATCGCTCCCCAGGATTCCTCCAGCCCGACGGCGGGGTCGACCCGGTGCAGCTGGTAGAGGTCGACGTGGTCGGTGCCCAGGCGGAGCAGCGAGGCGTCGATGGAGGCCCGGATGTGCTCGGGGCGGCCGTTGCGGTGCATGGTGCGGCTGCCGTCGACGACCAGGCCGACCTTGGTGGCGAGCACGGCGTCCGCGCGCCGGTCGGCCAGGGCGCGGCCGACCAGGTACTCATTGGTGAAAGGGCCGTAGGCGTCGGCGGTGTCGATGAGGTTGACGCCGAGGTCCAGGGCGCGGTGGATGACGGCGATCGAAGCGGCGTCGTCCCGGCCGGGCTCGTCGTAGGCCCAGGACATGCCCATGCAGCCGAGGCCGATCCGGCCGATGGCGGGTCCTGAGGCACCGAGGGGGGTGGTGTGCATCGTGGTTCGTCTCCCTGGACGTCGTGCGGTGGTGCGCCGCGGCTCGCGGGCTGTCGGGGTGGTCCTCATTGGTCTCAGGCACTTCACACGATCGCGGACCGTGCAACCGTATCTGGACCCGAATTCGTATCAAGACCATGATACATGGGTCGCCGGAGGTCACCCGTGCGGGCGCCAGCGCATCCGGACGGTAACCTGGCACGACCGCTGGATCGGCGCCGGCCGACCGCGCCTACCAGGGCTTACGAAGGAGGAGAGTTGCCGACGACGGGGTCGGAGTTGCCGTCTGAACAGCGGCTGGGCGGTCTCATCAAACAGGCCGAACAGGCACTGATCACCGAGAAGAACCGGGTGCTGCGCCCCTTCGGGCTGACGGTCCCCCAGTACTCGGCGCTGCTGATGCTCGCAGAGAACCCGAACATCTCCGGCGCCCGGCTGGCCCGCCTCGGCGGCGTGACGGCGCAGGCCATGAACGGGGTCGTCGCCCTGCTCGATCAGCGCGGCCTGATCAGCCGGACAACCTCGCCCGACCACGCCAAGGTCCTCCTCCTGCGCCTCACCCGGGCCGGCGTGGCCCTCCTCCGCAAGGCGGACCGCGAGGCGGTGGCCGTGGAACGCCGCCTGATGGGCTCCTTCAGCGACCAGGACCTGGCCACCTTCCGCACGCAACTCGCGACTGCCATCGAGGTCCTGACCGAACACGCCAACGACTGACGCGCAGGCGCGCCGTGTGCCACCGCGAGGTGCGACGCGACCGCAACGGCCCCGCCGCGCGGCGCTCAGCGGACCGGGCGGGACCGCAGCGAGGCGAAGAGCAGGTTGAGCCCCTCGGCCATGGTCGGGTGGGTGATGACCGCGTCGCGCAGGGCGGTCCACGGCATTCCGGCGAGCATGGCCAACTGCACCGAGGTGATCACCTCACCGGCTTCGGCGCCGAGCAACGCGGCGCCGAGGATCCGGTCGGTGCCGGTGTCGACGACCGCCTTCCACCTGCCCTCGGTCTGGCGCAGGGTGCGCGCCCGGGGAATCGCGGCGACCGGCAGGTGGGCCACCTGGATGTCGTGCCCGGCGCGACGCGCCTCGGTCTCGGTGAGCCCGACCCGGGCCAGCTCCGGGGTGGTGAAGACGGTGTACGGGATCAGCCGGTCGGCGGTGCTGCGCTGTCCTCCCGCGAGGTTCGCCCGGATGATCCGGTAGTCGTCCAGCGCGACGTGGGTGAACTGGGGGCTGCCGGCGACGTCCCCGGCCGCCCAGGTGCGCTCGGCGCTGGTGCGCAGATGCTCGTCGACCACCACGAAGCCACGCTCGCTGACCCGTACGCCGGCCGCGTCCAGGCCGAGCCCGTCGGTCACCGGTTCCCGACCGACCGCTACCAGCACGTCATCTCCGGTCACCAGGCTGCCGTCGTCCAGCGTCACCCGGACCGTGCCGGCGACGTCACGGTCGATGCGGGCGACCGCGATGCCGACGCGTACGTCGATGCCGTCGTCGAGGAAGACGCGCATCACCGCGTCGCTCACGTCGGGATCCTCGCGGGTGAGTAGCCGTGGGCCGCCCTCGATCAGCGTCACCGTGCTGCCGAACGACGCGAACATCTGCGCGAACTCGACCCCGACGGTGCCACCGCCGAGCACCACCAGTCGGGCCGGCAGCCGGTCCAGGCGCAGCAGCGTGTCGCTGGTCAGCACACCGGCCTCGACCAACCCGGGCACTGCCGGCAGATGCGGGCGGGTACCCGTGTTGATGACCACGTCGGCGCCGCGTAGCAACCGCTCGGCGCCGTCGGCGAGGGACACCCGTACGGTCCGCGGGCCGACGAACCGGGCCTGGCCGATCACCAGGTGCAGGCCGGAGTCGAGGAACTGTTGCCGGTTGGCGGCCACCATCCCCTCGACGACGTCCTGCTTGTGCGCGCGCAACAGGTCCACGTCGACCCCGCCACCCTCGACCACCAGGCCGAGCGCCGACGCGCCACGCAGGTGACGTGCCGCCCGCGCGCTGGTCACCAGTGCCTTCGTCGGGATGCACGCGACGTTGATGCAGCTGCCACCGATCATGCCGCGTTCGACCATCGCGACCCGCTGCCCGGACCGGGCGACGTCCATGCTCAACGTCTTTCCAGCCTTGCCGCCGCCCACGACGAGCAGGTCGAACTCCTCCGGTTGGTCGGTCACCGGGCGCTCCTCTCGGTCGCCGGGCAACCGCCGGCGGCCGCCGCTTGCGCGGCGGCCAACCCAGCCTGCCAGCTCCGACGGGACCCTCGACCCGGTTCCGCGCAGAATCGCCCGGGTCTGGCGCCGTAGCGCCGAGGTGGGGGTATCCATGCGCGGGGATGCCGCACCATCGGCGAGATGGAGTTGATCACGCGGTGAGGTCGTCCCGCGTCGGGCTTGGGCGGTGACCAGATAGAACGTGAAGCCCGCCAGCAGGGGACCGTCCGCCAGACGCTGAAGCCACGGCTGAACCGCCGCCTCGGTCAACTCTCCGGCCACCACCGCGCGAGCGGAGTTGCGCCGCAACCCCAGAATCCGGTCCGCCGTGTCGAAGTCCCGGAATATCACGGCGACTGCCTCGACGGATCTCACCTGCAAGCCGGCCTGCACCGACAACCGGACAAGCTCGCGACCAATCGTGGGATTCCGCACTCGTCCCGCGACGAACCGGGCGAAGCGGCGACTCGTCCGCACGTCCTCATCCGCGACAGCCAGGGTGTCCCAGTCCGGCTCTGCCATCCCGAACACGCCGCCCGGACGCAGCACCCGACGGACCTCTGCCAGCACGTTCGCGGGATTCGCGACGTGCATCAGGACCCGATCCATCCTGGCCCGATCCATGCTCGCGTCAGCGAGGGGCAGGTGGTGGGCGTCGCCCGCGCGTAGCTCGATGGTCGGCCTGTCGGCCAACCGCCGACCGGCCTCGGCCAACATCTGCGCGTCGCGGTCGACTCCGACAACCAGGCCACCGGCCTGGACCGCGTCGGCGAGCCGTCCCAGGTCGGTCCCCGGGCCGCAGCCGATGTCCACCACGGCATGCCCAGGTTCTATGCCGAGAGCGTCGACGAAGCGCTGCTTGTACTCGAGACCCACTGCGGTAGCAGCGGCTGCATCCAGGTACGCGATCTGATCCGATGCGGTGGTCGCCGTCGCGGGTTGGCTCATCCGCCTACCCAAACACAGAGTCGCGTACGTCAGGTGCAGCGGTTGTGCGGATCTGGTGGAGATCGATCCCGTTCGGGCCTGGCAAGGCGGCCAGCCCAGCCCGGACCTTTCGACCGGACCGTCTTCCCGGGCCCGTGCGGATTCGCTCCGGGCCCGGAAAGACCACTGCCGAGGTCAGTGCCGGGCAGCGCCGTTCTCACTGACCGGCTGCCCGAAGGCCAGGAACGGCACGGGCGTCGGGGCGTCAGGTTGAGTGAAGATCCGCTCAGCGTCGGCGGCGGGCCCGTGCGGGACGGCCACCCGGTCGGCGGACGCGGCCACCGGCTCGTCCACGACGGTCGGCCCGTCAGAGTGCTCGACGCTGGGCTGGTCGGCACCGGACTGGTCGGCCCGCGGCTGATCAGCAACGGACTGGTCGTCGCTTGACCGGTCGCCCTCGGCCCGCACACCACCGGCCCGGTCCACGGGGGACCGGTCGGCGCTGGGCCGGGCACCCACCATCGGGTACTCGGCCGTCTCCGTACCGCCGGCTGCCGCGGCCATGACCGCGGCGGCGGCGAGGTCCGCCACCCGCTTCGCCTCCCGCTGCACCCGGGCGCGTACGTCCTTGGCGTGCCGCTCGGCGGCGTCCCCGGCCCGGCGGGCCTCGTCCAGCCGGGTGCTCTCGGCGGTGAGGTCCCGACGGACCTCGCTGAGTCGCTGCTGCATCTGCGACAGCTCGTTCTCCAGCGTCTCGCCCTCTTGGCGGATCTCGGCCAGCTGCTGACCGGCGGTGTCCAGCTCGGCGCGCAGCTGGGTGGCTTCCTGCTGGCGCTCCTCGATCTCCTGCTGCAGGGCGGTGAGCTGCTCCTGGTGGCTGGCAGCCTGCTCCTCGGCCCGGTTGCGCAGCTCGGTCACGTGCTGCTGTGCCTCGGCCAACAGCGCGGCGATCTGCTGCTCGGTCGCGCTGCTCTGCTCGGCGAGCTCCTGCTCAGCGGCGGCCTGCTGCTCGGCGATGTCCTGCTCGGCGGCGGTGCGCCGCTCGTTGACCTCCCGCTCCACGTTGGCCTGCCACTGGGCCATCTCCTGCTGGTTCTTGGAGCGGGCCGACTGGAGTTCCTGCTGGATCTGGGTACGGGCCGACTTCATCAGCGCGTCGGCGGCGACCCGGGTCTGGTTGAGTTGCTGCGCGCTCTGCTCGGTGATCCGTTTCGCTTCGTGCTGGGCGCGCTCGTGCGCGGCTTCACCGTCGGCGCGCAACTGCTCCGCGTGCTCGCGGATCGCGGTCAACTCGGCCTCGGCCAGCGTGCGCCGCTCCTCGTACGCCTGTTCCTGCTCGGAACGCCGGGTCGCCAACTCCTCGGCCAGGTCCTGCCGTGCCTGTGCGGCCCGCTCACGGGTGTCGAGCAGAATCCGCTCCGACTCGCTGCGCAGCTCGTTCGCCCGGTCGTTGGCCGACTCGATGATCATGGCGGCCTGCTTGTCGGCGAGCGTCATGATCTCGGCGACCATCGGGCCCAGATCGTGGATCGACGCGCGGTCCACCTGCACCGGTTGCTCCCGTAGTTCGGCCAGTTCGGTACGCAGTCGCTGCACCTCGGCAGTCAGCTCACGCACCCGGACAGCGGAGCGCCCGTGCTCCCCGCTCAGCATCGTGATCTGACCGTCAAGCTGCTCCAGGTGCCGGTCCACCTGGCGTTTGTCATAGCCGCGCAGGGCGAGCTCGAAGCTCGGCCGCGAGGCCGCATCGTCGCGTACTGCGTGCGGCTCAGCGCCGATGGACATGCACCATCCTCCGTACGATCGGGGCGTCAGGGTCGGCGTTCGCCTGCCCCGCGGGCCGTCAGTGTGGCGCAACGCTACCGCCGAGCCCGCGCCGAGCGTAGGCCCCTCCCACCGCTGTTCACTCGGACACCCAGGCCTGGCGTAGATCATGGAGTCGTGGTGCCCGGGTGAGCCCGATCCGCGGCTCTTGTCCCCGGCACAACTGCGTGTTCGGCGACGAGGGGAGCGAGGGAGAGACCACGTCGGGCGGGGGGGGGGGGGGGCCCGCCCCCCGGGTTTTGGGTGTGCGAAGGGACCCAGCGAACGGCGGGGTGTTGGAC
>NZ_JBNCKP010000004.1:141406-174743 GCF_049841575.1 Micromonospora sp. DT201
GGGGCCGGGGTGCGCCCGAGCCGCGGGTGTGGGCCCCGGCACACCTGGTGGTGGGGCGGGGGGGGGGGGGGGGGGGGGCCCCCGGGGGGGGGGGGGGGGGGCCCCCCGCCCGACGTGATTTTCGTGGTACGAGGTCAGCCTGCTACGGACTGGTTGTAGTCCTTGATCGGGCCGGCGAGGGCCTCCTGCTGCTCCTCCAGCGCGGCGCGCGGCTCGGTGCCACTGAGCACGGCGGCCTGCATGGCCTGCTCTGCGGCCTTACGGGCCTGCGGCATCGCGCCGAGCAGGCAGCCCTGGGTGGCCAAGCTCTGCGGGGTGTTCTGCAGCTGGGTGATCGCGGTCTGGAACTGCGGCCGCTGGGCGACCCACTGCTTGTCGACCTCGGTCTCTAGGGCGCCCTTGCTGATCGGGAAGTACCCGGTCGAGGTGTGCCAGGTGGCCTGCGAGTCCTTGTCGGACAGGAACTTCACGAACTCCCACGAAGCGCGCTTGTGCGCGTCGTCCTTGCCCTTGCCGACCACCCAGAGCGAGGCGCCGCCGATGATCGGGCCACCCGCGTCGGTGGCGTTGATCTTCGGGTAGTTGCCGGTGGCGATGTCGAACTTGCCCTCGGAACTCTTCAGGAAGCCGCTCAGCGAGCCGGTCGACTCCAGGGTCATCGCGACAGTGCCGGCGGTGAACGCGTTGTCCGCGGTGGTGGTGTTGCTGTCCAGCTTGGGCGCCAGGCCCTCGTCTACCATCTTCTTCCACCAGGCGAGCAGCTTGACGTGGTCGTCGGTGGCCAGCTTGAGGGTGGTGCCCCGGCCGTCGCGGCCGTTGCCCTGGTCGCAGTACTCCTGGTTGCCGACGGCGGTCCACTGCTCCAGGAACCAGCCGTAGAGCGCGGCACCGAAGCCGTACTGGGTGACCCGGCCGTTGGCGTCCTTCACGGTCAGCTTGCGGGCTGCCTCGGTGATCTCGTCGAGCGTCTTCGGCGGGTTCGCCGGGTCGAGGCCAGCCTTGGTGAACGCCGTCTTGTTCAGGTAGAGCAGCGGCATCGACGTGTTGAACGGCATCGAGTAGAGCTTGTTGTCGACCGAGTAGTAGCCGGCGATGTTCGGCTGGATGTCCGCGGTGGTGCTCTTGTCGGCATCCACGAACGACTGCACCGGCACCGTCGACTTGGAGTCGATCATGAAGCGGGTGCCGATGTCGTACACCTGCACCACGTCCGGCGCCTGACCGCTGTTGAGCGCGGCCTTGTACGCCGACAGCGTGTCGTCGTAGGTGTTCTTGAACTGGAGGTTGACCTTGACGCGACCCTTGTTCTTCGCGTTGAACTGGTCGGCGAGCTGCGTGAGCGCCTCACCGTTCTTGCCGGTCATCGCGTGCCAGAAGTCGATCGACACCTCGCCCTTGCCGTCCAGGGCGCTGGCGGCCGGGGCATCCGTGCCGCTGCTGGCGCCGCTGCTGTCCGCCGTGGCCGAACTGCAGGCCGCGGCGGTGGCCGTGAGGGCGGCGAGCGAGAGCCCGACCGCCACCCGGCGCAGAGTGGTACGCACTGTTTCCTCCTACTGCTGGGTTGGGGGAGTTACTTGACCGCGCCGGCCGTGAAGCCCCGGACGAGCCAGCGCTGGCCGAAGATGACCAGCAGCAGCGTCGGCACCAGCGTGATGGTGATGCCGGCCAGGAGCACGGCGGGGCTGCCGCCCTCGTTGTCCTTGAGGGCGAAGACCGCGGTCTGCAGAGTGTTCAGGGAGTTGTTGCTGGACGAGATGATCAATGGCCAGAAGTACATGTTCCAGCCCTGCAGGAACGACCACACGGCGATGCCGATCAGTGCCGGCCGACTCGCCGGCAACAGGATGGTGACCAGGAACCGCAGGTGACCGCAGCCGTCGATGACGGCGGCCTCGCGCAGCTCCCGGGGGAACTGGGCGAACGCCTGACGCAGCATGAACACGCCGAAGCCGGTGGCCAGGAACGGCAGGACCAGGCTCAGTCGACTGTCGTTGATGCCCAGCGAGCGGATGAAGAGCGCGTTCGGCACCACGATCGATTCGTAGGGCACCATGATCGTGGCGAGGAACAGCCAGAAGATCGGCCTGCGCAGCGGGCTGCGCATAAAGACCAGCGCGTACGCGGCGAGGCACGACGTGATCAGGTGTCCGAGCATCACGCTGAGCCCGACGAAGAGCGAGTTCATGAAGGCCGGGGCCAGCGGCACCACGGGCTGTCGCCAGGCGGCCCGGTAGTTCTCCAGCGTCCAGCCCCCGCCGAAGAGCTGCGGCGGCTGGTGCAGCAACGCGTTCGACGGCAGGAAGCCACCGAGCACGGTGAGCAGCACGGGGAAGAGCAGCACCACCGCGGCGATGCCAAGCCAGAGGTAGGTCAGGACTGTCGGTACCGGACCGGGTCGGTTCACGCTCCTGCTCACCGGTAGTGCACCCGCCTCTCGAGGACGCCGAACTGCACCACGGCGATCAACACGCCGATCACCAGCAGCACCAAGCCCTGCGCGCTGGCCAGCCCGAAGTTGCTGTTGTTGTTGTGGAACGCGTTGTCGAAGATCGAATAGACGAGCGTGCGGGTGTGCCCGTTGGGTCCGCCGTCGGTCATGATCTGCACCTGGCCGAGCGCCTGAAGCGCGGCCAGCGTGGTGGTCACCACGGCGAAGAACAGGCTCGGCGAGATCATCGGCAGCACGATGCTGACGAACTGGCGAGGACCGGTGGCACCGTCCATCCGGGCCGCCTCCAACACCTCCTCGTCGACGCCGGCCAGGCCGGCGGCGAGCACGAGCAGGTTGAACCCGGAAACCATCCACACCGTGACGCCGACGACCGTGGCCATCGCCCAGCCCGGCTCGGTGGTCCAGTTCGGCGCGGGAACGCCGATCAGACCCAGCGCCCAGTTCACCGGCGAGATCCCCGGGTTCAGCATGATCAGCCAGACCACGCTGGCCGCCGATACCGAGTAGGCGAACGGCAGGGCGAAGGCGGTCCGGAAGACCCGCATGCCGGGCAGTCGCTGGGTCATCGGCGCGGCGAGCGCGAGCGGCAGCAGCACGCCGGGCACCACGACCAGCACGGTGAAGACCAGCGTCTGCCAGAGCACCGTGCCGAACTGCGGCGTGAGCAACTCCTGGAAGTGCGCCATCCCCACCGAGCGGGTCGGGTTGCCGAGGATGTCGTTGCCCCGGGTGGCCAGGTACACCGCCTGGAACAGCGGGAAGATCACGAAGACGCCGAGGCCCGCCAGGCCGGGGAGGACGAAGAGTAGGCCGAGCGCCGTCTCCCGCGCCTGCGCTGGCGTGGTGGCCCGGCGGGTCCGGCCGGGTGGCCGGTCGGTACGGGCGGCGGGGCTGGCCGCGAGCAGAGTTGGAGCTGTCACGTCGGGCAGCGTGCACAGGCCGTACGTCCGGATGGGGTGAATCAGATGGCGGATGGCTGACGCGTCAATGACATCGCCTACGCAGCGTCACATTCCGCAGAGACAAATAGAAATGCACAGCTCAACGGCCCCGGTCCTACCTGGACATTCGTGACTGTGCGTGCCGGTGGCGGGTGGGCCGCCACCGGCACCCGCGCTCAGCGCCGCTTGGCGAGCAGCACCGCGTCGTGCAACGTGATCTGCTCGCCGTGTGGGTCGGTGGCCGTCCGGGGGCGCTCCTCGGCGGTGACGATCTCCCAGCGGGCCGGGTCGAGGGAAGCGGCCACGTCCTGCGCGGTGTACATCATGTCCGGCATGTGCATCCGGTGCGCCGACGTCCACAGATCCGACGGGTGGTGCCCGACGATCAGCAGGACGCCACCCGGCGCCACCGCGGCGGCCAGCCGGGCGAACAACTCCCGCCGCTGCACCGGAGGAAGGTGCATGAACTGCGCGGACACCAGCTCGTACGCCTCCTCAGCCGGCGGCTTGTCGCGAAGGTCGACGTGGGTGAACTCGATCCGCTCCCCAACCCCGGCAGTGTCGGCGTGCGCGGCGGCCCGACCCAGTGCGGTGGTGGAGATGTCCACCGCCGTCACCCGCCAGCCGCGCTCGGCCAGCCACACCGCGTCCGCGCCCTCGCCGCTGCCCACGTCCAACGCGCGCCCCGGGGGCAGGTCCGCGACCTCGGCGACCAACTGCGGGTTCGGTCGGCCACTCCACACCGAAGGCTTGGACTGGTAACGCTCCTCCCACGCCGGCTCCTCGAACGTCGTGGCCACCAGCTGCCGGTACGCGGCCACCGCGTCGCGCGTCTCCTCGGCGATCAGGTCCGCGTTGATCGCCGCCCCGGCAGTCAGGCCGGCAGCGGCGGACGTGATGACCTGACCGCGTATGTCGGCGACGTTGCCGGCCACCCAGACACCCGGGATGGCAGTCGCCCCGGTGGCGTCGGCGGGGATCTGGGCGCCGATCACGTGCGCACCCATCATCACCTCCTCCGGGGCCAGGCCCAGCCCCACCAGCAGACCGGCGCGGGGGGTAAGCCGCGTTGCGACCACGACCGCGTCCAGCGCTACCAGTCGGCCATCAGCCAGCCGTACGCCGGTGAGCGCGTCCCCCGTCACCTCCACCTCGGCGACCGGCCCCGGCACCACGGCGATGCCCCGAGCCGCGAGGCGCTCGGCAGTCTCCTCGTCCGGCACCGGGGCGTCGTGCAGCAGGAGCAGCACGTCGGAGCTCCACTGTCGCCACATCTCGGCCTGGTGCACGGCCAGCGGCCCGGTTGCCAGCACGCCGATCCGCCGGTCCTGGACCTCCCAGCCGTGGCAGTACGGGCAGTGCAGCACGTCGCGCCCCCACCGCTGGGCCAGCCCGGGCACGTCGGGCAGTTCGTCGGTCAGCCCGGTGGCCACCAGCAGCCGACGTGTCCGCACCGAACTCCCGTCGTCGAGGCTGAGCCGGAACCCGTCGTCGTCCCGGGCGGCAGCGTCCACCCGCCCGGTGCGGAACTGCCCGCCGTACCCGGCGACCTCGGCCCGCCCGACCGCGTACAGCTCGCCCGGCGGCGTCCCCTCCCGGCCCAGGTAGTTGTGCACGTGGTCGGCCGGCGCGTTGCGCGGCTCACCGGAGTCGATCACCAGCACCGACCGTCGGGCCCGGCTCAGTGCCAGGGCTCCGCTGAGCCCCGCGGCACCGCCGCCCACCACCACGACGTCGTATGTCTCGTCCACCGGTATCTCCCTATGTCTGTCGGCTGAGCCCACCATCCGTCGCCGCCGGCCAGGTGGCAACTATCCTTGCTGTTATGGCAAACGAGGACGCTGCCGCGCTCGCGGCCGTCGGCCCCCGGCTGCGCGCCCTGCGCCAGAAGCGCGGGACCACGCTGACCCAGCTCGCCGACCTGACCGGCATCTCCGTGAGCACCCTGTCCCGGCTGGAATCCGGCAGTCGCCGGCCCACCCTGGAGCTGCTGCTGCCACTGGCCCGGGCCTACCAGGTGGCGCTGGACGAGCTGGTCGACGCCCCGGCCACCGGCGACCCTCGCGTACGCCCCAAACCGATCGTGCGGCACGGCATCACGTTCCTGCCGCTGACCCGCCGACCGGGCGGGCTGCAGGCGTTCAAACAGATCTTCCCGCCGGACCCGTCCGTCGGGGAGCGGACCCCGCAGACCCACGAGGGGTACGAGTGGCTCTACGTCCTCTCGGGCCGGCTGCGCCTGCTGCTCGGCGACCGTGACCTGACCCTGACCCCGGGCGAGGTCGCCGAGTTCGACACCCGCATCCCGCACCTCATCCTCAATCCCGGCCCCGGCACCGCCGAGGTCCTCAGCCTCTTCGGACCGCAGGGGGAGCGGCTGCACGTCCGGGCCCGCCCCGCCGCGCCCGACCTGGGGTAGCGCGAACCACCTGCTGCCGGTCGAGCATGGCGTACGTCGTCAGCCTGTCTCGCTGATCTCGCTCGTGGGTGTCGGCAGTTTCCTCAGGCCTTCAGCAGGGCTGCCGCCGCCGTCGCGAGACGGTGGGCATACGCGTGATCGAGCGGGCCGTGCTCGATGAGCAGCCGATACCACATGCCACCGAAGAGCAGATCGGCCGCGGCCTCTCGGTCTTCGTTCCGGCCCTCGCTCATCAGTTCCAGGAGCGCTCGGCGGCGCGGAAGGATGAGCAGGTCGCGCCAAGCGACCGCGAAGGCCGGATTCTGCTGAGCATGCGCCATCAGCGCCCGCAGCAGCGGCCCGTCGCTGTCGGGGCCCGCGAGTTGCGCGAAGGTTGACGCGAGGAAGGTGGCCAAGCGTTCGGCGAGTGGACCGCTGTCGGTGCCGGCGGTGATGTCCCGCTCGGCATGTTCGAGCAGCGCCTCCAGAATGATGGCCCACTTCGACGGCCACCAGCGGTAGATCGTCTGCTTGCCCACACCTGCGCGGTGGGCGATCGAATCGACCGTCGTGGTGCCGAGATCTCGGCGAGCCAGTTCCAGTGCGGCAGCGAGTATGTCCTGACGGGCCTGCTCACTGCGCGCTCGACCGGTGCGGGAACGACCTGCGGGGCCGGCGGACGGCGGTGGCGTTGGCATGCGGACACTCTAGCGTTTGACGAGACTTCGCGTCTCGTCTAGCGTTTGACGAGACATCACGTCTCGACAAGCTTGGGAAAACGAACATGGACCTCAAGGGTCAGCGCATCATCGTCATGGGCGGCAGCTCGGGCATCGGCCGGGCCACCGCCGAGTTGCTCCACCAGCAAGGGGCGGAGGTCGTCGTGACCGGCCGCTCGGCAGAGAAACTCACGAATTTCGCGGCGATGGGACCATTGCGCGCGGTGCAGGTGGACGCCACCGACCGCACGGCGTTGGACAGTCTCTTCGCCGAAATCGGCCCCATCGACCATCTGGTCGTCTGTGTCAGCGGCGGCGAAGGCGCCGGCCCGTTCGCCTCCCTTGACCTCGACGCGGTACGCCGCGCCTTCGCGGCCAAGACGTTCGCCCAACTGGAAGTCGTGCAGGCGGCACTGCCGACGCTGCGTTCCAGCGGATCCGTCACGCTGATTACCGCTGGCTCAGCCCAGGCGGCCCTGCCCGGCACGGTCGGTCTCGCCGCAGTCAACGGCGCACTGGAGGCCGCTATCCGGCCGCTCGCCACCGAACTCGCGCCGGTGCGGGTCAACGCCGTCAGCCCTGGCGTGGTGGACACCGCGTGGTGGGGCTCGATGCCGCCGGAGCAGCGCTCCGCCTTCTTCGCCGACCTGACGTCCCGCCTTCCACTTGCACACATCGCCCACCCTGACGAGATTGCCGCGACCATCATGCTCTTGATCAGCAGCACGTACGTGACCGGACAGGTGATCGCTGCGGACGGCGGCCTCCACCTCGCCCGCTGACCGTGTCGGACGAGACGCGGTAACCGCAACGGTGTAGGGCGTGAGTGTGGCGCGGCCAGCGTCAGGGTCGGGGCGGGCCGACCGATATTTGGTTGCCGGCCGGGCTGCACCGATGCCATCCTGCGCGGCGATGATGACACCACGTGAACTTCTCGTACTGCACGACCAGCAGGTGCGCGGCACCATCGCCGCCCGGGTGCCGCACCACTGGGAGCCGTCGTGGGACGGCCCGGTTCTGCAGATCACCACCCCTGCGCGAGGGTCCGCCTTCGCCCAGGATCTCGACGGGCTCAGCGTCGAAGAGCTGGACGCGCTGATCGGTCGAGTGCGGGACCGCTGGGCGACGCTGGGCCAGGCGGTCGAGTGGAAGACGTACGGCCACGACCGACCGGATCTCACCGAGCGACTGGGGCTGGCCGGGTTCGCGCCGGAGGACGAGGAAACGGTTGTCATCGGGGTGGCAGCCACGCTGACCACCGCCGGCGAAGCCCCCGACGGCATCACCATCCGCGCCACGACCGACCTTGCCGACCTGCAGCGGATCGCCGCCATGGAGTCCGAGGTCTGGGGGGCCGACTGGTCCTGGCTCGCCGGTGACCTCCGCGACCGCATCGAGTCGGCCCCGGAGAACATCGTCGTGCTCGTCGCGGAGGCCGGGGGCGAGGTCGTATCGGCCGCCTGGCTGGTCGTCATCGCCGGCACGGAGTTCGCCGCGCTGTGGGGTGGATCGACCCTCGCGCAGTGGCGGCGCAAGGGCATCTACCGCGCGCTGGTCGCCCGGCGGGCGCAGATCGCCGCCGACCGGGGCATCAGGTACCTCCTGGTCGACGCGTCCAAGGACAGCAGGCCGATCCTGCAACGCCTTGGCCTGCAGGCCGTGACGACCACCACCCCATGGGTGTGGAGCCCGACCACCAGCGCGGAATAACGCCGCAGGCCGGCCCGCCATGGTCGCCGGACACCCATCGCCGCCCGCAGTAATGTCGGACCGGTGTGTGATCCTGCGGCCGTGGTCTTCGTCTTCGACGCCGAGTTGTGGTTGTGGGATGCCCGTCGGGCTGAAACCTGGACGTTCGTCAGCCTGCCGGCCGAGGCGTCGCAGCAGATCCGTGAGCTCACCGACGGATCGCGTCGGGGCTTCGGTTCGGTGCGGGTCCGGGCGACGGTCGGGGGCAGCACGTGGGCGACCTCGATCTTCCCCGGCGGTGGTGGCGGCGCTTTCGTGCTGCCGATCAAGCGTGCCGTCCGCAAGGCCGAAGCGTTCGACGTGGGCGACATCGAGACGGTGACCGTCGAACTCATCGACGTCTGACGACCGGCTGCGCTGGGCAGACACTCCGGGGCCGGCGGTGTGAGGATGGCGCGATGATCGATGCGGCATACCGACGCCGGAGCGACCGGATCGAGCGAGTACTCGCCTAGTAGGCGCTGGTGCGGCGAAGCGCTTGCGACCACTCAATGTCCGGCTTCGTCCGGACGGGCAACTTGCGGCGAGGGCATGCGGTCGACCGACCGCTGGCGGTCGCGGCACGGACGTCTCGTTCCCGCTGCCCCCGGCAGGCCCGAGATGGCCGCCTACGTCGACCGACGACGCGCGCCTCGGGCGGAACCGGGTTGCCTGGTGACCGGCGGGTGTGAGTAGTGTTTGCGCCATGTCGAGCCCTGAGGCATCCAAGGTGGGGGCTTTCGGTCACGCCGTCAGCCCCCTGAACCACTGAGTTCATAGCCCGCTTCCCAGCAGCCCTCGCTGCTTGGGTTTCGCGCGCACCCTTGGGCGCTGGCCGCGGTGACGAGACGTCTCCTCGTTCTCTCTCACCTCGGAGCTCTTGATGCCTCTGCCGCTCTACCTGCTTGCCGTGGCGGTCTTCGCCATGGGCACCTCGGAGTTCATGCTCGGCGGCCTGGTGCCGGACATCGCCGCAAGCCTTGACGTGTCGGTCGGGGCCGCCGGGCTTCTGACCTCGGCGTTCGCTGTTGGGATGATCGTCGGCGCACCACTGATAGCGGCGCTCGCGCGCCGGTGGCCTGCCCGGGCCAGCCTGCTGTGCTTCGTGCTGGCTTTCGCCGTGGTCCACGTCGTGGGCGCTCTCACGACGAGTTTCGCGGTTCTGCTCGTCACCCGGGTGGTTGCCGCCGGGGCCAATGCGGGCTTCCTGGCCGTGGCGCTGAGCACGGCGGCCACGCTCGTCGCATCTGACCAGAAAGGGCGCGCGCTGGCGGTGTTGCTCTCGGGTACGACAGTGGCCACCATCGCTGGAGTTCCCGGTGGTGCGGCGCTCGGCACGGTGCTCAACTGGCGGGCAACCTTCTGGGCAATCGCACTGCTGTGCCTTCCCGCTGCCTTCGGCGTCGTGAAAGGGATCCCGGCCCATGTCGGAAAAACCCCTCGGGATATTCCGGCCGACTCGTCTCTTCGGGACGAGATCGCCCAACTCGCGACGCCCAGGCTGGTCCTGGTCATGCTGCTCGGTGCCCTGGTCAACGCTGGCACCTTCGCCACGTTCACCTTCCTGGCACCGATCGTGACCGACACCGCAGGCCTGGGCGAGCTGTGGGTCTCGGTCGTGCTGGTGCTCTTTGGTGCGGGGTCCTTCGTCGGCGTTACCCTCGCGGGACGGCTCTCCGACCGACGTCCCGGCATCGTGATCGCAGTCGGTGGCCCCTTGCTGTTGCTCGGCTGGGTTGCGTTGGCGACCCTGGCTGCCCAGCCGGTGGCGCTTCTGCTCCTCGTGTTCGTGCAGGGCATGCTGTCCTTCGCGTTGGGCAGCACCCTGATCGCGAGAGTGCTCTGCGAGGCAGCAGGTGCTCCCACCATGGGAGGGGCGTATGCGACTGCGGCGCTCAACATCGGTGCTGCTAGCGGCCCCGTCGGTGCGGCAGCGGCCCTCGGGACCAATGCCGGCGACCTTGGCCCGGTGTGGGTCAGCGGCCTGCTGGGTGCGGTCGCACTGCTCATCGCCCTGCCCCTCCGGCGATTCATCGCACCCCGCGCCGGCGAGATCGGAATCTCGCGGGCCTGCGCCACCAAGTAGGCCAATCGCCGGCGTCGCCACGGTGAGGTCGGGCTTCAGAATCGGCCCGGTCCTTTGCTCTGCTTCAACCCAGGCAACACCGCGCGTCCGATATTCGGACACAGGGTGTTTCCTCCGTTGAAGCAGAGCAAAGGGCCCGCGTCCGTGGTCGGGTCCGCCGCCGCCGCGCTCGCCCGCGTACCACGTCGAATGCTGTGGGGCGCGGACCGCCCGCTTGCGCCCGGAAATGGTGGTGACGTGCCGCGAGGGCCGGACCGGTTCCCCTCCGGTCCGACCCTCGCGATCATTCCGCGCTAGGCGCGGGTCCTGCGCTGCCGTGCGACCAGCAGCAGCGTGGCGCCGAGCAGGAGGGCCAGCACGCCGGCACCCATCCAGGCCACCGGGTACGACTCGCCGGTCACCGGCAGCTTCCCCTTGACGGGGATCGTGATGGTGGACTCCGGGGCCACCGGTGCCGGGCCGTCCGGCGGGGTGCCGGTCGCGGTCGCGGTGTTGCGCAGCGATCCGTGGTGGTAGTCGGCCTTGCTGACCGTGTAGGTCGCCGAGCAGGTGACGGCGGCGCCCGCCGCCAGGGTCACGGCCCCGTTGGGTGTCCGGTCCGGGCCGCAGGTGATCGGGCCGAGGTTGGTCGGCGAGGCCGGCGCGGTGAGGGTGTCGGTGACCGTCACGTCGGTCAGGGTCACCTGCCCGGTGTTGGTGACCACGAAATCGAACGGCACCTGCTGGCCCGGTCGGCCGATCTTGTCGGTGCTGCTGGACTTCACCACGGTGATCGCCGCGCCCCGGGTGGCCGTGACCTCGGCGGTGGCCGGGTCGGAGCGTACCGGGGCCGGTGGTTGTTGGCCCGGGATGGTCGGCGGCGTGCCGGCGGCGACCGCCGTGTTGGTGATTCTGCCGGCCTCGATGTCCGCCGCGGTGACGGTGTAGGTCGACGTGCAGGTGGTGCTCGCCCCTGCCGTCAGGGTGACGCTGCCGCTGGCCACCGGCGGTGTGCCGCAGGTGATCGCCCCGGGCGTTCCGGTGCCGGAGAACTCGGTCTCGTCGACCGTCACCGCGCTGAGCGGAGTGGTGCCCGTGTTGGTCACCACGAACTCGTACGTGACCGTGTCACCGGCCGCGGACACCACGGCGGGCGTGACCGCCTTGGTGATGGCGATCTCCGGGTGCGGGATCGGGATGTCCAGCGACGACGGCGGGGAGACCGGCGGCGGCCCGACCGGCGGCGTGCCGGTGGCCGTGGCGACGTTGATCAGCGCTGAGTCGGTGAACTCCTCCGCGGTCACCGTGTAGGTCGTCCGGCACTGGATGGAGGCCCCCGGCGCCAGGGTCACCTGGCCGTTCGGGGTGTTCTGCGGGCCACAGGTGATCAACCCGAGCCCGACCCGCTCGGACGGCGGCAGCACGGTGTCGTTGACGGTCACCCCGGTGAGGGTGAGGCCGCCGGTGTTGACCACCAGGAAGGTGTACGGCACCTGCTGGCCCGGCGCGGTGATCGCCACCGTCGTCGACGACTTGATTATGTCGATGCTGGCAACGACCCCCATCTGGGGGATGGTCAGCGTCGAGGGTGGTGAGTCCACCGGCGTCCCACCGCCCGGCGGTGTCCCGTGTGCGGTGGCGGTGTCGGTGACCCCGTCGTTGTCGAGGTCGGCCTGGGTGACGGTGTAGGTGGCGGTGCAGGCGGTTTGCGCACCGGGCGCGAGGGTGGTGGTCGCGCAGGTGATCGGGCCGAGGTTCGCGTTCGACGAGGGTGGCGCCTGCACGTCGGTGACGTTGACGCCGGTCAGGGTGAGCCCGCCGGTGTTGACCACGAGGAACGAGTACGGCACCTGCTGCCCGACCGTGCTGATCGAGGTGACCTCGGAGGTCTTGACCACCGAGATCGCGGCGATCAGTCCGGTCTCGGGGATCGTCAGCGTGGACGGCGGCGAGTCGACGGGCGTGTCACTGCCCGGTGGGTTGCCGTGTGCGGTGGCGACGTCGACGACCGCGTTGTTGTCCAGGTCGGCCTGGGTGACCGTGTAGGTGGCGGTGCAGGCCGTCGACTGACCGGGCGTGAGCGTGGTCTGCGGGCAGGTGATCGGGCCGAGGTTCGCGTTCGACGAGGGCGGGGTCTGCGCGTCGGTGACGTTGACGTTGGTCAGCGTGACGCCCCCGTTGTTGATCACGAGGAACTGGTAGGGCACCTGCTGCCCGACCGAGGTGATCGACGTGGTGGTGGACGACTTCACCACCGAGATCGACGGTGTGACGTCGGCCGCCGGAATGGTCAGCACGACCTGGTCCGAGTCGACCGGCTCCTCGGTCCCCGTCGGGGTGCCGTGCGCGGTGGCGATGTCGGTCAGCTCGTCGTGGTCCAGGTCGGCCTGGGTGACGGTGTACGTCGCGGTGCAGACGGTCGTCGCTCCCGGTGCGAGGGTGGTGCTGGCGCAGGTGATCGGGCCGAGGTTCGCGTTCGACGACGGCGGGTCCTGTACGTCGGTGACGTTGACGTTGTTCAGGGTGACGCCACCGGTGTTGGCGACCAGGAACCGGTAGGGCACCTGCTGGCCCACCGAGCTGATGGCCGTGGTGGTGGACGACTTCACCAGGGCGATGGCCGGGGCGACCGCATCGCCCGGGATCGTCAACGTCGATGGCGTCGACTGCACGGGCGGCCTGCCGCCGGGTGGGGTGCCCTGGGCGGTCGCGGTGTCGCGTACCGAACCGAAGTCCAGGTCGGCCTGGGTGACCGTGTAGGTGGCGGTGCACGTGGTCTGCGCGCCGGGGGCGAGGGTGGTGGCGACGCAGGTGATCGGGCCGAGGTTGGCATTCAACGAGGGCGGGGTCTGCACGTCGGTGATGCCCACGTTGGTCAGGGTGAACCCGCCGGTGTTGACCACCTGGAACTGGTAGGGCACCTGCTGACCGACGGTGGTGATCGTGGTGGTGGTGGACGTCTTCAGCACCGCGATCGAGGGGACCAGGCCGGTCTCCGGCAGGGTCAGCGTCGAGGGTGGCGAGTCCACCGGCGTGCCGCCCCCGGGCGGGGTGCCGTGCGCGGTGGCGGTGTTGGTGACTCCGTCGTTGTCGAGGTCGGCCTGGGTGACGGTGTAGGTGGCGGTGCAGGCGGTTTGCGCGCCGGGCGCGAGGGTGGTGACGGGGCACGTGATCGGGCCGAGGTTCGCGTTCGACGAGGGCGGTGCCTGCACATCGGTGACGTTGATGTTGGTGAGGGTGAGCCCGCCGTTGTTGACCACGAGGAACCGGTAGGGCACCTGCTGCCCGACCGTGGTGATCGACGCGGCGGTGGAGGTCTTCGTCACCGCGATCGACGGGGTCAGCCCCGCCGCGGGGATGGTCAGCGTCGACGGCGCAGAGGTGACCGGGGGGCCAGCGGGCGGCGTACCTCGCGCGGTGGCGGTGTCGGTGACCCCGCTGTTGTCCAGGTCGGCCTGGGTGACTGTGTAGGTGGCGGTGCAGGTGGTGCTCTGGCCGGGCGTGAGGGTGGTGACCGCGCAGGTGATCGGGCCGAGGTTGGCGTTCGACGACGGCGGCGCCTGCACGTCCGTGATGCCGATGTTGGTCAGGGTCAGGCCGCCGGTGTTGGCGACCAGGTAGCGGTAGGGCACCTGCTGACCCACCGAGGTGATCGACGTGGTGGTGGAGGACTTCACCACGGTGAGGGCGGCGGCAAGTGGCTGCGCCGGGAGGGTCAGGGTGTCCGGCTCGGAGACGACCGGGGGACCAGTTGGCGGGGTGCCCTGGGCGGTTGCCACGTTTGTGACTCCGCCATTGTCCAGGTCGGCCTGGGTGACGGTGTAGGTGGCGGTGCAGTCGGTCTGCGCGCCGGGCGCGAGGGTGGTGGCCGCGCAGGTGATCGGGCCCAGGTTCGCGTTCGACGACGGCGGGGTCTGCACGTCGGTGACCGAGATGGTGGTGAGCGGAACGCCGCCGGTGTTGACCACGTGGAACGAGTACGGGACCTGCTGGCCGACAGTGGTGATCGCTGTGGTGGTGGACGACTTGATCAGGTCGATGTCCGCCGGGCTGGATCCCTCGCAGGCGAGCGTGGTGCTGAACGGGAAGTAGTGGATCTCGCCGCCGCGGTGGTCCAGCGTACGGGTGATGACGCTGCCCTCGGTGTTGCTGGCCGAGAGGTCGGTGAGGCTGGCGTTGGGGGCGAAGATGGTGCCCTCGACCGTGTTCGCCGCCTGGGTGAGGGTGAGCGCGGTGGCGGTCGGGAAGTTGAACAGGATGTAGCGCGCCTGCGGGCCGCCGATGCCGGCGAAGTTCGGGGCGTTCCAGGCGAAGTCGTTGCCGACACCGCTGGTGTCCACGTTGACCAGCAGCGGGGTGTCGGCGGTGGGCTGGCTGGCGAACGTCAGCGTCTGGATGTTGTTCAGGTCGGCCGCGCTGAGGTTGAGCACGTTTGTCACGCCCGAGGTCAGCGTGATCACAGCGTTGCTGCCCGCCGGGATCGGTCGGGGCAGCACGTCACCGTTCGGCGTGCGCAGCACCACGGTGTTGCCGCAGGTGGCCAGGCCGGCGGTGTTGTCGCGGAAGGCGGCGAAGGCGCCGGCGAAGTCGATCGGCGAGGCGGGCCCGACGCTGGCGACCGGCTGCCGGGTGACCAGCTCGACCCGGGGGGACGCGTCGTAGTTGTCCGACGGCAGGATCCGGGTGTTGACCTGGGCGCCGTTGTTGTCGGTGTCCCGGACGAACGTGCCGGTCAGGTCGCCGACCTTCGCGTACCCGCTGGAGAGCACCTGGAGGCGGGTGCCGCCGACGCTGCCGGCGAAGTTCACCCGTCCGCCCACGACCAGGGCGGTCGGGTTGGCGTCGCCGGGTACGACGAACGACCCGGCGGTCGCCCCGGCCAGTTGGTAGTTGCCGAACGTGAGATCGCCGCCGACGGCGAGGGTGCCCTCGTTCTCGTCGCTGAACACACCAGCGTTGCCTTCGGTCATCACCCCGAAGCTCAGCGCCTCTGCGACCGGGTTGACCGGTCCGACAGCCTCGGCCGCGGCCAGTACGTGGTTCAGCGGGGGCGATGCTGGCACCGGCGCCAGCAGGGCGTTGACTGCCAGCACGCCCCCGACGGCGACCAGCGCCGCAGCCCGTGACCTGCGACTACCCCACGAAGAAATCCTCATCACGCCCCCGTTGTGTCCGATGTGCGAGGGGAGCGTAGCGAGGTATTTGAGGGCTTATGAGCATTTTGTCCGAATCAAGGTCGACTGTCGTCAACGTGGCGCGGTGATCGGCGGTGTCGACGGACCGAAGGCGGTCAGGAACCGGTCCCGGAAGCTGTCCATCGGCCACACCGGAGCATCCGGCCCGGGCCGTAGCCCTCGCTGCCAGCCCCATCCCGAAACCCGATCCAGCACCGCCGGATCACGGGCCGCGATGGTGATCGGGACGTCCCGGCTGGCACCCTCGCCGGTGACCACCGGGGCGGGCTGGTGGTCGCCGAGGAAGACCAGCACCAGGTCGTCGTCGCCATAGGTCTGCACGTACGAGATCAGCGTCTCCAGCGAGTAACCGATGGCCTGCCGGTAACCGGCCCGGATCTGGCCGGTGTCCCGGTCGTCGGCATCGCCACCGTCCTCGCCGGTCGCGGCACTGCCGTAGACCGAACCGTCGCCAACCTGGTCCCAGCCGATCATCCGGGGCACCGCCGTCCACGGTGAGTGGCTGGAGATCAGTGGGATCTCCGCCATCAGCGGACGGTCCGCGTCGGCCCGTACCCGCTGCTGAAAGAACTGCATCGTGTACTGGTCGGGCATCGGCGCGTAGCTGAACTTCGGACCCCGATAGCCGAGGGCCTCGGCGTCGTAGTACCTGTCGAACGAGAAGAAACCCTTCTCCGGCCAGGGCTGGGTGGCGGCCGGCAGCACCCCGACGGTCTGCCAGCCGGCCCGGCGGAACGCGCCGTTGAGGGTGAGCCGGTCGCTGGCCAGCAGGCTGCGGTGCCGCTGCTCGTTGTCCGTCCACAAACCCGACAGCAACGTGTCGTGTGCCAACCAGCTGCCGCCGCCAAAGGTGGGGGAGGTGAGGAAGCCACTACGGGCCTCGTACCCGGCCGCGCGCAGCCGCTCGGTCCCGGCATCCAGCACCGCGTTGACCTGCGGCGCCAACTCCGGGTCCTCCACCGCGTCGCGCCCGTAGCTCTCCACGAACGCAAGGACGACGTCCTTGCCGCGCAACCCGGTCAACAACTGGTCACCCGGGACGTCGCGGAACGGGTCAGCGTCGATCTGGGCGGTGAACGCCTCCCGGTCACGCAGCCGCTCGTCCACCTGAGCGGCATGCGCGCCGACCAGCGTGGTGAACCCGGTGTCGGCCACCGGCACGCCCGGCACGACCCGCACCCCGACGACGGCACACACCACCCAGGCGACGGTCAGCGCGGCCACCGCCCGGGTCGCGGTCCGTTTATGGCGGACCAGCAGCGACGCCAACCGCCGCAGTGCCAACGTCAGCGCCAGCAGCAGCGCGCCGACGAGCAGCACGACACCCACCGCCGCGCCGACCGCGCCGGCCCGGCCGGCCGAATCCCGCACGAAGCCGTACGCGTCGTCGAGTAGCAACCAGTCCAGCACCAGGTCGAACGGCCGGTCGAGGGCCGTCCGGAAGCCCAGGTCGGCGAGCTTCACGATGGCCAGGAGGCCGAGCAGCGGACCGACCACGGCCACCACCACCCGCCGGGGCCGCGTCGGCAGGGCCAGCAGCAACGCGGCGACCAGCAACCCCTCCAGCGGAATGCGCAGGAACGCGCCGGGTGTCAGCAGGCCGAGTCGGTCCGGGCCGACCAGCACGGCCAACACCAGGAGAACGGCAAGCACGCTGCCCACCGACCCCACCGCCCGCCGGGCCCAGCCAGAAGAAACCCCAGGGGTACGCGGGGACGCGTCACCGATCGGGCGGTGCGAGCGGAACCGGCCGGCCAGCCGGCGCACCCGGGCGGGGAGGGTCATCGCAGCCTCCAGTCGGAGTGGACGCTACCGGCCGAACTGGCCGCGAGCGCACGCACCGGCAGTCGAGGCGGCACGCTGACCGGTTCCGGCGCGACAGCCGGGCGATGTCGCCACAGCCACGCCACGTCGCGGCCGAACGACTCGACAAGCAACGCCAGCGCCACCACCAGCACCAGCGTGGTCCACGGCTCGGGCAGCACCCGCGCGGCGGCCACCGCCAACAGGACTCCCTGCGCGGCGGCCACCACCTTGCGCCAGTAGCGCGGCGGCAGCGACCCGTCCAGCCACGGCAGCACCGCCATCGCCGCGACGAACGCGTACCGCATCGCACCGATGGCCAGCACCCATGCGCCGGCGGTCGGCGCGACGTACACGCTGAGCACCAGGATGAGGAACGCGTCGACCTCCATGTCGAAGCGGGCGCCCAGTGCGCTGACCGTGCGGGTGCGCCGGGCCACCTGGCCGTCGACCGCGTCCAGCAGCAACGCCACCGCGCTCACCGTGACCAGCAGCCCCACCGGCGTTGGCCGGCCGAACGAGTCCACCACCAGCGCGGTGACCGCACCGACCAGGATCGCCCGGGTCAGCGTCACCCGGTCGGCGGGGCCCAACCGGGACGCACCGGCCCGGTGCAGACCCTGACTCAACGCGAGGCAGGTGACCACCCCAAAGCCGACCCCGACCAGCCAACCCGCCGGGGTCAGCCCCACTGTGGCGGCCAGCGCCGCGAGCACGGCCAGCTGCGCGGTCAGCCCGATCCTCGGACCACTTCGAACTGTGGGCACCGTACCTCCGTGTTTATGATCGACGACCCCCGACAGGGAACACGGAAAACGAGGCCGTTCGGTTCGGCCAGGAGCAAAGGTGAGGTGCGCGACGGTGATCCGCGAGGCGTACGCCTGCTGGGTGCGCGAGCCCGGTGCGGCGGAGATCCGGCCGGTGTCGCTGCCGACGCCGGGGCCTGACGAGGTGCTGGTCCGGGCCCGCTATTCCGGGGTCAGCCGGGGCACCGAGACACTCGTCTTCGCCGGCCGGGTGCCCACCGACCAGTACGCCGCGATGCGCGCGCCGTTTCAGGAGGGTGACTTCCCCGGCCCGGTGAAGTACGGCTACCTCAGCGTCGGCGTGGTCGAGCAGGGCCCACCGGAGCTGCTCGGGCGCACGGTGTTCTGCCTGCACCCGCACCAGAGCGCGTACGTCGTGCCGGCCACCGCCGTGGTGCCGGTGCCCGACGGTGTGCCGCCGTCCCGGGCCGTGCTCGCCGGCACGGTGGAGACCGCTGTCAACGCGCTGTGGGACGCCGCGCCGCTGGTCGGCGACCGGGTCAGCGTGGTCGGCGCGGGCATGGTGGGCTGCTGCGTCGCGGCGCTGCTCGCCCGGTTCCCCGGCGTCCAGGTCGAGTTGATCGACACCGACGCCCGCCGGGCCGGGGTGGCCGGCGCGCTCGGCGTCGGGTTCGCCCAACCGGCCGACGCGACCGGCGACCGGGACCTGGTCGTGCACGCCAGTGCCACCGGCGCCGGCCTGCAACACGCACTTGACCTGCTCGCACCGGAGGGCACGGTCATCGAACTGAGCTGGTACGGCGACCGTCCGGTGCAGGTGTCGCTGGGCGGGGCGTTCCACTCCGGTCGACTCACCGTACGCAGCAGCCAGGTCGGCATGGTCGCACCCGCCCGACGGGGGCGGCGCAGTTACACCGACCGGCTGGCGCTCGCCCTGGACCTGCTCGACGACCCGGCCTTCGACGCGCTGATCACCGGCGCGTCCCGGTTCGCGGAGCTACCCGACGTGCTCGCCAAACTGAGCGCGGGTGACCTGCCCGCGCTCTGCCACCTCATCACCTACGACGACGGGGAGTGACCGTGTTCAGCGTGACCGTTCGGGATCACATGATGATCGCCCACAGTTTCCGGGGCGACGTGTTCGGCCCTGCCCAACGCCTGCACGGGGCGACGTTCGTGGTGGACGCGACGTTCCGGCGTGCCGACCTGGACGCCGACGGCATCGTCGTCGACATCGGCCTGGCCACCGAGCAGCTGCGGGCCGTGCTGGGCGAGCTGACCTACCGCAACCTCGACGACGAGCCGGCCTTCGCCGGGGTGAACACCACCACCGAGGTGCTGGCCCGCACGGTCGCGGACCGGCTGGCGGAGCGCGTACACGCCGGCGAGTTGGGCGCCGGAGCGCGCGAGCTGGCGGGCATCACCGTCACCCTGCACGAGTCGCACGTCGCCTGGGCCAGCTACGAGCGGTCGCTGTGATCGATGCGGGCCGGGCGGTGCACGTCGTCCTGCCCGGTGACATCGACGACCCGGCCACGCCCAGCGGCGGCAACACCTACGACCGGCGGATCTGCACGGGGCTCGGCGAACGCGGTTGGTCGGTGCACGAGCATTCGGTGCCTGGCGCGTGGCCGCACCCCGAGCCGGCCGACCGGGCGGCGCTGGCGGAGGTGCTCGCCGCCGCACCCGACGACGCCGTGGTGCTGCTCGACGGTCTGATCGCCTCGACCGTGCCGGACCTGCTCGCCCCGCACGCCCGCCGGCTGCGCCTGGTCGTCCTGGTGCACATGCCGTTTGACGACGAGGCGGAGGGCCGGGCGCTGGCCGCCGCGCGGGCCGTCGTCACCACGAGCGAGTGGACCCGCCGCCGCCTGCTGTTGCGCCATCCGCTGCCCGCCGACCGCGTCCGGGTCGCGCCGCCGGGGGTGACGCCGGCACCGCCGACACCCCCCGGGTCGGCCTCCGGCGGCCGACTGCTCTGCGTGGCCGCGGTCACCCGCCACAAGGGTCACGACGTGCTGGTCGACGCCCTGGCCGTCCTGGCCGAGGTGCCCTGGACGCTGGTCTGCGCCGGCACGCTGACCCGGGAGCCCGAGCTGGTGCACCGGCTGCGCGACCGGCTCGCCGGTGCGGGCCTCGCCGACCGGGTTCGCCTCGCCGGCCCGCTGACCGGTGCGGCGCTCGACTCCGCGTACACCGCCGCTGACCTGCTGGTGCTGCCGTCTCGGGGCGAGACGTACGGCATGGTCGTCACCGAGGCGCTGGCCCGGGGCCTGCCGGTGCTGGGCACCCAGGTGGGCGGTGTGCCGGAGGCACTTGGGCGTACCCCCGACGGTGACCTGCCGGGGCTGCTGGTCCCGCCGGACGACCCGGCCGCGCTGGCCGGCGCGCTGAGCTGGTGGCTGGGCGACGATGCGCTGCGCGACCGGCTGCGGCGTGCCGCCCTTGCCCGGCGCGACACCCTGACCGACTGGCCGGTGACCACCGCGTTGCTGGCCGCCGTGCTGAAGGAGGTGGCGGAATGACCGTCGAGGAGACCCTGCCGTTCGCCGACTGGCTACGGTTGCGTGAGCCGGCCGACGCGGCGGCGCGCTCCGAGGACCTGCTGGACGCCGTCCGTCCCCGGCTGACCGGTGACGCCCCAACCGTGATCCATGACCTGGGCAGCGGCACCGGTTCGATGAGCCGCTGGCTGGCCACCCGGTTGCCCGGCCCGCAGCACTGGGTGTTGCACGACCGGGACGCCGACCTGCTGGCCCGCGCCGCCGAGGGCATGACCGGGGTGACCGCCGCCGACGGCGCCCCGGTCACCGTGAGCACCCGGTGCGGCGACCTCACCCGGCTGAGCGCCGCCGACCTGGCCGACGGTTCCCTGGTCACCGCGTCCGCACTGCTGGACATGCTCAGCGCCGAGGAGATCGAGCGGGTGGTGGCCGCCTGCGTCGGCCGACCCGCCCTGTTCGCCATCTCGGTGACCGGTCGGGTCCGGCTCGACCCGGCCGACCCGCTGGACGCGACGGTCGAGGCCGCGTTCAACGACCACCAGCGGCGTACCGTCGAGGGCCGGCGGCTGCTCGGCCCGGACGCCGTCGCCGCCACCGCCGCCGCGTTCGCCAGCCGAGGCGTCGAGGTGCGGGAACGGCCCAGCCCGTGGCAGCTCGGCCCGGAGCAGGCCGACCTGGCTGCCGAGTGGTTCCGAGGCTGGCTGGGCGCGGCCTGCGAACAGCGTCCCGACCTGGCCCGACCCGCACACGCGTACGCCAGGCGTCGGCTGGCCGACGCGGCGGCCGGGCGGCTCATCGTGCGGGTCGAGCATCGCGACCTCCTCGCCGGTGGATGAACCGTTCACACCCTGGGTACGTGCACTAGGGCAAGTGGACGATCTTCACGGGGAGGGCCGGCGTCGATGTTCTGGGCCTGGGCACGACTGGTCGGCGGGGTGGGCCTGCTCGCCGTCCTGCTGTGGCAGGTGGGTGGCGGCCCGTTCCTCGCCGGGGTGCGACTGATCGACGCACCGGCGCTGACCGCGGCGCTGCTGATCGGGGTGGTCACCACGGTCTGCGCGGCCTGGCGGTGGAGCCTGGTCGCCGGTGGGCTGGGCGTGCGGCTGCCACTGGCGACCGCGGTGGCGCACTGCTACCGGGCCGTGTTCCTCAACGCCACACTGCCCGGTGGGGTGCTCGGCGACGTGCACCGGGCGGTACGCCACGGCCGCGACGCCGGTGACGTCAGCCGGGGCATCCGCGCGGTGATCTGGGAGCGTACCGCCGGGCAGGTCGTCCTGGTCGGGGTTGCCCTGGTGCTGCTCGCGGCCTTCCCGTCCCCGGTGCGGCCATACCTGCCGGTCGCCGCCGCGCTGCTCGTCGCGGGCGGGCTGGTCGCGGTGCTGCTGGCCCGGGCCGTTCCGGACGCCGGCCGTTCGCGCTGGTCGAGAGCGGCGCGGACCGCCATGGCGGACGTGCGGTCCGGGCTGCTGGCGCGGCGCACCTGGGTCGGCGTCCTGATCGCCTCCACCGTGATGGTCGTGGGTCACCTGGCCACCTTCCTGGTGGCGGCGCGCACCGCCGGCGCGGACGCGCCACTGTCGCGGTTGCTGCCGTTGACGCTGCTCGCCCTGCTCGCCATGGGCCTGCCGTTGAACGTCGCCGGCTTCGGGCCGCGCGAGGGGGTGGCCGCGTGGGTGTTCGGCGCGGCGGGGCTCAGCGCGGCCCAGGGTGTCGCCACCGCCACCGTCTACGGAGCACTCGTGTTGGTGGCCAGCCTGCCCGGTGCCGCCGTGCTGCTGGCCCGGCGGAGGCGGGCTCCTGCCGCCGCCCGGGAAGCCGCCTCCGGCGGCGGTTGTTGAGTCGGTTGTGAGACGCTACGCGTCGCCGCGCGGCGGTGGCGCCGGACAAAGGAGTCCCATGCCCGAAGCATTGCCGGTCGCCACGATCCGTACGCAGGTCACGGTGCCACTGTCCTTTCCCGACGGTTATGCAACGACCGTCCGGGTGTTCTCGTTCAAGGGTCTCATCGACGGTCGGGAGCACCTCGCCCTCGGCCTCGGCGACTGGGCGGGCGCACTGGATCGGCTCGCCGCCGGCGGCGAGCCTCCACTGGTCCGCCCGCACAGCGAGTGCCTGACCGGCGACGTGTTCGGCAGCCAACGCTGCGACTGCGGGCCGCAGTTGCACGAGGCGGTGCAGCGGATCGCCGAGGTCGGCGGTTTCCTGCTCTACCTGCGGCAGGAGGGCCGCGGCATCGGCCTGTACGCCAAGCTCGACGCGTACGCGTTGCAGGACGCCGGGTTGGACACCTACCAGGCCAACGTGGCGCTGGGCCGGGGCGAGGACGAACGGGACTACACCGCCGCCGCGCAGATGCTGGCCACGTTGGGCGTGCCGCGGATACGACTGCTGAGCAGCAACCCGGACAAGGCCGAGCAGTTGACCCGCCTCGGCGTGGACGTGGCCGAACGGGTGCCCACGAGCGTCTTCCTCTCCCCGGTCAACGCCGGCTACCTGGCGGCGAAGGCGGCCAAGGCGGCGCAGACCGAGGCAGCGGAGGCGCTCGCGGAGCGTACCCCTGACCGGCCCGTCTCCCCATGAGCTGCTCGACGCGGCCGTACGTGCTGCTCAGTTGCGCCACCTCGATCGACGGTTACATCGACGATGCCTCCGACCAACGGTTGCTGCTGTCCAACGAGGATGACCTGGATCGGGTCGACGCGGTCCGGGCCAGCTGCGACGCGATCCTGGTTGGCGCCGGCACCGTCCGCCGTGACGATCCCCGGCTGCTGGTGCGTTCCGCGAGTCGCCGTGCCGAGCGGGTGGCGTGTGGCCGACCCGCCTCGCCGACCAAGGTCACCCTGACCGCCCGCGGTGACCTCGACCCGACCGCCCGGTTCTTCACGGCAGGCGAGTCGGCCCGGCTCGTCTACTGCGCCACGGGAGTGTTGGAGAAGACCCGGGAACGCGTCGGCCGACTGGCCACCGTGGTGGACGCGGGCGACCCGGTCGACCCCGACTGGCTGCTGCGCGACCTGGCCGGGCGAGGCGTACGGCGGCTGATGGTGGAGGGCGGCGGGACGGTGCACGCCCAGTTCCTCGCCGCCGGTCTCGCCGACGAGTTGCACCTGGTGATCGCCCCGTTCTTCGTCGGCGACGGCCGGGCACCCCGGTTCGTCGGCGAGGGAAACTTCCCGTGGCACCCGGGCCGCCGCGCCCGACTGGCCGAGGCCCGCCAGATCGGCGACGTGGTCCTCCTCCGCTACGCCCTCTCCGACCGCTGCACCGAACCCTGACGGCGGCGCAGGAGGTAGGTCAGGGCGCTGAGCAGGAACAGCGCCGCGCTGAGCAGGAGCCAGCGCACCAGGTACGGCCGCTGGTCCTGGCCGGTCGCCGCGAGGTGGGTGGTCTCGCCCAGGCGGAGAATGCCGGGGGAGTAGACCAGGAACAGCAGGGCGCTGCCGAGCGCCGGCCACCGCAGGTGGTTGAGCAGGGTGACCCGGCCGCGTACCAGCCGACGCAGCACGCGGTCGACGCTCGCGTACACCGGGAAGAGCACCAGGTCGTGGGCGATGGCGGCGCCGACGAACCAGAGCAGCATCCGGCCGAACGTCGCCTCGTCGGCCAGCCGCAGCGCCACCCAGCCAGCAAGCACGATGGCGGCCGTCACCACGATCAGGTGCCAGGGCGCGGCGCCGTACCGGGCGCGCAGCCGGTCAGGCATCGGCCCGCTCCTGGAAGTCGATCTCGGCAACCCACTTGGTGCAGTGCACCCCAGGCAGGGCCGGCACGATGACCCGGGCCGGGTAGCCGTGGTCGGGGGAGAGGTCGACGCCGTTGACCCGCAGGGCGAGCAGCGAGTCCGGGTCGAGGACCTGGTTGGACGCGAGCACCGCCGTCCGGAACAGCCCGGCCTGCTCCAGCGACGACACCCGCGCACTGGCCGGGTCGGCCACCCCGGCGAGCGCGGCCAGGTCACGTAGCCGCACCCCGGTCCAGGTCTGCCGGGTCGACCAGCCCTCCACGCAGGCGATCGGCAGCGCGGCGGTGTGCTGTGCCATGGCCAACAGTTTGGGCCGGTCCAGAGTCACCGTCCGTCCGCCGCCGCGCAGGGTCAGCCGCCAGCCGGCGCCGGTCTGCTCGGGGCGTACGCCGGAGGCCGCGACGGTGCGGTTGACCGGGAAGCCGTTCGGCCCGGGGCCGGGCTGCCGTCCCCGGGGCAGCAGCAGCGCGGTGTGGCGCAGCGGGCCGTCCAGGCTCTGCCCGATGGTCAGCGCGCCCAGCAGCAGCGCACCGCCGCCGACCAGCCCGACCGCGCCGCGTCGGCTGACGGTGGCCGGCCCGGGGTCGGTGGCGACCAGGCCGTCCGGGTCGGGCGGCTCGGGTCGGGTCGCCGCGCGCGGGGTACGCAGCTCCGCGCCGAGCGGGCGCGAGCGCAGCGCGGTCACCAGCCGGGGAAACTTGATGACCACGTGCGCCACGAACGCGCCCGTGAAGATCCAGGCCCCGAAGTAGTGAGCGGTGTAGAAATCGAAGCCGAAGATGTACGAGTACTGGATGTTCAGCACGCCGGTGGCGATCTGGAACAGGATCCCGCCGACCAGCAACAGCAGGGTGAGCCGCTCCAACAGTTGCGCCGGTGAGCGGGCCGGCGGCCAGGCGAACAGCTTCGGGAGCACTGACCAGAGTTTGCCCAGCACCACCGGGATGAGGATGATCCCGAGCGTCACATGCAGGCCCTGGGTGACCCGGAACAGCCAGGACGGGCGGGTCGGCCAGTCGAACGTGGGCAACCGCAACCAGCCCACGTTCGCCGGGAACGCCTGGTCGAACCGGGGGCCGTAGGCGGCGTAGTCGAGCAACCCGGTGATGATCACCAGGGGCAGCGCGATCAGCAGCACCGACCCGTAGACGGCGGTGAGCCAGGGCCCGCGCAGAGGGCTGCGCCAGCTTCGCTCGACCGCGTCAACCCCAGGCGGTTTCCACGCGACGTCGCGTCGACCGGATCTGCTGGGGGACACGCGGCTCCTCTCCTCGCCGCCGTGGGTCGGCGGCGAATGCACTGCCGGCAGGCTAGACCGCCCGGGTACGGCCCGGACGGATTTGCCGCATTACCGAACGCTTACCGGCCGCCAGCTGTTGTGAACTCCTTACGGGTCACCCGAACCGGCCCGCCGGGCGTCCGAACCGCCCTACCGTGACGGGAATGCGGGTACTGGTCACCGGCGCGGCCGGGTTCATCGGATCGCAGGTCGTCGACCTGCTCGTCGAGCAGGGACACGAGGTGGTGGCGCTGGACGCGCTGCTGCCCCAGGCGCACGGCGGGGAACTGCCCGCCTGGTCGCGGCGGCACGACGTGGTACGCGGCGACGTCCGTGACGGCCCCCTGTTGGACCGCTTGCTGACCGGGGTGGACGCAGTCTGCCACCAGGCGGCGATGGTCGGGCACGGCCTGGACCCGTCGGACGGGCCCGACTACGTCACGCACAACGACTACGGCACGGCGGTGCTGCTGGCGGCGCTGCACCGGGCCGGGATCGGCCGGCTGGTGCTGGCCAGCTCGATGGTGGTCTACGGCGAGGGGCGCTACACCTGCCCCGGCCACGGCACGGTGCGTCCCGCGCCACGACGGCCCGAGGATGTGGCCGCCGGCCGGTACGACCCGACCTGCCCGCACTGTGGCCTCGGCCTCGACCCGGCGCTCGTGCCCGAGGACGCCCCCCTTGAGCCCCGCAGCACGTACGCGGCGAGCAAGCTCGCCCAGGAACACCTGGCCGCGGCGTGGGCCCGGCAGACCGGTGGCGCGGTCTGGGCGCTGCGCTACCACAACGTCTACGGTCCACGGATGCCCCGCGACACCCCGTACGCCGGGGTGGCGTCGATCTTCCGGTCCGCGCTGGCCGCCGGCGCCGCCCCCCGGGTGCTCGAGGACGGCCGGCAACGGCGTGACTTCGTGCACGTCAGCGATGTGGCGCGCGCCAATCTGCTGGCCCTGACCAGCACCGCGCCGCCGGCCACGCTGCTGCCGGTGAACGTCTGCTCGGGTGAGCCGCACACCGTCGGGGAGTTGGCGGTCACCCTGGCCGAGGCGATGGGCGGGCCGGCCCCGCAGGTGGTCGGCGGGGCCCGGGCGGCCGATGTGCGGCACGTGGTGGCCGACCCGCGCCGAGCCGCCGAACTGCTCGGTTACAGCGCCCGGGTCGGCTTCGCCGAGGGCGTGGCCGGCTTCGCCACCGACCCGTTGCGGGAGCCGGCCGCTCTCGCCCGCTGACCGGCCGGACGTCGCGGCGTGGTCGTGGGTCGGCGTGCTTCGTGCGTCGGCGTGGATCGCGCGCCGAGCCGAGTCACGGTGTCTTGTGTGCGATGGCGAGCCGGGTCCGGTACTGCTTGGTGATTTCTCCGTTGTAGACGTTTTCGATCAGGTCAGTGAGGCACGCAAACAGGCCACTGCGTGCCTGCGGTGCCATGGCGCGATGCCCGGAGTAGGTCATGAGCAGGTTGAGGTACTCGTGGGCCGTGTAGGTCTGTTGCCACTCGTAGCGCCGGAACTCGACTGGCCCGAATCGGGCTGATCGCTCGAACTCCGCTGCCTCCTCGGCGGTCTCGTCATCGGTGGTCAGGCGCATGCCGGGCGGTGTTGTCGGATCGAAGCGTTCGTAGCATCGTTGTGCGTCGGCGAAGAAGGCGTTCGTCCCGCCGGCGATGTGGTGGGTCGAGATGATGCCGAGGGATCCGCCGGGGCGCAGCAGGTCAGCTGCCTTGATCATGCGCACGTCGGGGTCAAGCCAGTGGAACGCGGTTGCGGAGAGCACCGCGTCGAAGGTGCCGTTCGAGGGCTGCCAGTCCTCGAACGCCGACGCGACGACGGTGACGTTCGGGAACTGTGCGAGATTGCGTCGGGCGATGGCGGCCATGTCGGGGCTGAGGTCCATCGCGACGACATGGCATCCCAGTTGTGCCAAGGGCACGGTCGCCTGGCCGGTGCCGCATCCGATCTCCAGCACCCGAGCGTGTCGACCGAGACCGGCGAGGGTGGCGAGGTCGGTGAACAGCTGGGGTGGATAGGTCGGACGGCACTGGTCGTAAAGGTCGGCGTCCTGGCCGAACGTCGTGCGCAGCACTTCCCGGTTGGCGTCACTCATAGTGGCTGGTTGTCCCTTCCGTGTTGATGTGCTGTTGAGCGGTATACCTCAGAGGTATGAATATGACTCTGAGGTATACCGCTCACTACCGCATCCGCCCTGACGGAGGTGACCTGCTCGTCTAGGACACCGTCCAGAGCAGGTGGTTCACCGCCAGCGCGGTGGCCGCCTGCCCGGCCAGCCACCAGCGCCGCGACCCCACCGGCAACCAGGCGGTGGCCACCAGCAGCCAGACCGTGAACGGCAGCCAGATCCGCTCCACCTCGGCCTTGCTCAGACCGGACAGGTCCGCGCCGAGCACCGCCAGCGCGGCGGCCAGCGGCAGCAACACCGTCGGGCCGGCCGTGCGTACCGCCGCCAACCCGACCAGCCGGCGACTGGTCCGCCACCGGCCCACCGCCGGGGTTATCCCGAGCCGCCAAGCGGCGACCAGCGCCCGGCGCAGTGCCGGCCCGAGCACCGGCCCGGCGCTGAGCAGCAGCGCGGCCAGGTTGGCCCACACCCAGTAGCCGTACGGGCGGTCGGCCGCCCAGCCCTGGTAGTACCGCTCGACCACCAGGTGGTAGCCGACCCACCAGTGGAAACCAGCGGCGACGAAGACTCCCGTCACGGCGGCCACCCCGGCGCACGCGGCGAGCAGCGCGCCCCATCGACGGGTACGGCGCAGCGCCAGCACGGCCAGCGCCAACAGCCCGACCAGCAGGAATCCGTACGACAGGTGCAGCGCGAAGCCGAGCAGCACGCCGCCGAGCGCGGCGACGGCCCGGCCGCGTACCGCCAGCAGGGCCAGGCCGGCGGCGACCACGGCGGCGAAGATCCCGTCCGCGGAGGCGCCCACCCAGACCGCGCCTGGCAGCAGCACCAGGAACGGGATGACCGCGCGGGCGGCGTCGGCCGCGCCGAGCGCCCGCAGGGTCACCGGCACCGACACCGCGACCGTGGCCCCGACCAGCACGCAGGCCAACCCTGCGGCGGCACCCCCACCCAGGCCGACCCGGTCCAGCCAGACGAAGATCAGCAGCGCGCCCGGGGGATGCCCCGCGGTGTGGGTGGACCAGGCGGCCGGCTGGAAATCCAGGATCCGGTCGGTGAACCCGGACAGCATCGCCGGAATGTCGGTGACCCCCGGCACCTCGTGCAGATACTCGGCCTGCGCGGTGAGCCGCCGGGTCAGTCCCTCCGTCCAGCCGTCCACCAGGGCCAACGACAACGTCCACGCCACGGCCGCCAGCCACGCGGAGATCAGCAGCAGGCCCCACCGGGCGGTCCGGGCCCACCGCGCCTCCCAGCCCACCACCGCGACCGCGACCAGCAGCGCGGCGGGGCTGCCCCAGCCGAGGTGCGGTCGCCAGGTCGCGTAGACCGGGGCGGCGTCGGCGTGCAGGCCGGCGTTGCGGGCGTTGAGCAGTGCCCCCACCAGCACGGCCACCGCGAGCAGCGCCACCTCCACGCCCAGCACCAGCAGGTCGCCGGGCAAGCGGCGGGTCGGCGTGCGTCCGGGGGTGGCAGGGGGAGCGGTGGTCGAGGTCATGACCACCGGACGGTACGGCGGCCGCTGGCCTCCGGGGAGCGGAACCGCCGGCCCGTCATCGGACGGTAAGAAATGCGCAGGTGGTAAGGGTTCGGTAAGCACATTTCGGCCTCCACGGCCCGAGCGCCGTCCTAGCGTCGGCGGTATGCCGACTCAGATCGACGTGGTGCTGCCCTGCCTGGACGAGGCGGCCGCCCTACCCGGCGTACTCGCCGCCCTGCCGCCCGGCTACCGGGCCATCGTGGTGGACAACGGGTCCCGGGACGGCTCGCCCGAGGTGGCGGCCCGGCACGGCGCCCGGGTGGTGCACGAACGCCGCCGTGGCTACGGCGCGGCGGTGCACGCCGGGCTGGAGGCTGCCGACGGTGAGCTGGTCTGCGTCCTCGACGCCGACGGCTCGTTCGACCCTGCCGAACTGCCGGCCCTGGTAGCTCCGGTGCTGGGTGGTACGGCTGATCTCAGCGTGGGCCGGAGACGGCCGGTCGGGGCCGGGGTGTGGCCGTGGCACGCCCGTGCCGGCACGGCGCTGGTGGCGGCGTTGCTGCGCCGTCGGGGCGTACCCCTGCGGGACCTCAGCCCGATCCGGGTGGCCCGCCGCGACGCGCTGCTGGACCTCGGCGTTGCCGACCGGGCCTTCGGCTACCCGCTCGAACTGCTGATCCGCGCGGCCGCCGCCGGTTGGCGGATCCACGAGCTGGACGTCACCTACGCGCCCCGGGCCGCCGGCACCCGATCCAAGGTTTCCGGCTCGGTCCGGGGCACCCTGCGCGCCACCCGCGACTTCGCCGGCGTGCTGCGCACCGTGGACGGCCCCCGGTGACCGTCCTGCTGGTGGTCGCCAAGGCGCCGGTCCCCGGGGCGGTGAAGACCCGGCTCTGCCCGCCGGCCACCCCTGTCCAGGCGGCCCGGATCGCCGCCGCGGCGCTGCGCGACACCCTCGACGCGGTCCGTGCGACTCCCGGGGTGACCCCCGTGCTGGCCTGCGCGGGCCCGCTGACCGAGGCCGAGGACTTCGTCGAGTTGACCGCCGCGCTGCTCGGCTGGCCGGTGTTCGAGCAGCACGGCGCGGGTCTCGGCGACCGGCTCGCCAACGCGTACGCCGAGGTGGCCGCCGCGTACCCGGGTCGGCGGGTGCTGCAGATCGGGATGGACACCCCGCAGGTGACCCCGACCCTGCTAGCCGCCGCGGTCCGCCGGCTGCGTACCGCCGACGCGGTCCTCGGCCGGGCGCACGACGGAGGCTGGTGGTCGCTGGGCCTGCGCGACCCCCGGCACGCGAGTGTGCTGCGTGCGGTGCGGATGTCGACGCACGACACCGGCCGGGACACCTGCGAGGCGTTGACCGGGCGAGGGCTGCGCGCCGCGCCGCTGCCGGTGCTGCGCGACGTCGACGAGTGGCCCGACGCGCTCGCGGTGGCGGTCGAGGTGCCCGAGAGTCGGTTCGCCCGGCAGGTCGCGGCGGTCCACCGCACCCTGGTGCCAAGGGGCCGCCGGTGAACCCGGTCGACACGCCCCTGCGGGTCGCCGTCCCCGACGGGCCGTCCGGGAGCGGCGAAGCGGACGGGTTCGCTGCCGTACTCGCACAGCGCACAGCCGGCGGGCATTGGCTGATGTACGGCGACGGTGTCCGCAGCCCGCTGCCGGTGGACCGCTGGCACGGCCGCGCCGAACCGGCGGTCGCCGGGCTGGTCGACCGCTGTGTCGGGCCGACGCTCGACCTCGGCTGCGGGCCGGGCCGGTTCACCGTCGCGTTGGCGCAGGCAGGGTTGACGGCGGTCGGTGTGGACGCCTCGGCGGTGGCGGTGCGGCTGACGCGTGCCCGGGGTGCGGTGGCGCTGCACCGGGACCTGTTCGCCGCGCTGCCCGGCGAAGGCCGGTGGGCGCACGCTGTGCTGATCGACGGCAACATCGGCATCGGTGGGGACCCGGTCGCGTTGCTGCGCCGGTGCCGGGAGTTGCTCGTACCCGGCGGCACGGTGCTGGTCGAGCTGGAGCCGCCCGGCGCCGGGCTCTGGCAGGGCCAGGCCCAGGTGGCCGCCGCGCAGCGTGCCGGTCGGTTGCTGCTGGGGCCGGCGTTCCGGTGGGCCCGGCTCGACGTACGCGCCGTCCACCCGGTCGCCGAGGCCGCGGGCCTGTCCGTGCGGGAGGTGTTCCGCCGTGGCCGGCGCTGGTTCGGTGAGCTGAGGTCGGCCCGGTGAGGGGTCAGGCCGCCGGAAGTTGGATGACGAAGCGGCAGCCACCGACCACGTTCTGCACGTCCACCCGGCCGCCGTGCGCCTCGACGAGGCCCCGCACGATCGCCAGACCCAGCCCGCCGGAGCCCTCCCCGCCCGAGCGGGGCGTGCGAGCCGGCTCCCCTCGGAACGCCACGTCGAACAGGCGGGGCAGGTCGTCCTCCGGGATGCCGCCACAGGTGTCGGCGACCGCCAGCCACGCGGCGTCGCGTTCACGCCCGGCGTCGACCCGGACGGTGCCGTCGCTCGGGGTGTAGTGCACGGCATTGAGCAGCAGGTTGCCCACCACCCTGGCCAGCTCGGGCTCGCTGGCCAGCACGGTCGGCCAGCCCGACTCGGCGGCCACCAGCCGGATACGTCGGGCTTCGGCCAGCGGCGCGGTGCCGGCCAGGGCGTCGGAGACCACCTCGCCGAGCGGCACCGCCGACATCGTCAGCCGCAGTGCCCCGGCGTTGATCCGGGACAGCTCGAACAGGTCGTCGACGAGCCGGGTCATCCGGTCGGTCTGCCCGCGGATCCGCCGGTGGTATTCAGCGACCGTCGCCGGATCGTCGACCACCCGGTCCTCCAGCGCCTCGGCCATCGCCCGCAGGCCAGCCAACGGCGTGCGCAGGTCGTGCGACACCCAGGCGACCAGGTCGCGGCGACCCTTCTCGACCCGCCGTTCCCGCTCCCGAGCCTGGTCCGCCCAGACCGCGGCGGTTGCCAGCCGACGCCCGAAATACCAGCCCACGCCGAGGCTCACCGTCGCCGCCGCGGCCACGGTGAGCAGCACGACCTGGAGATCGTGCGGGGACAGGAACATCGCCTGGGCGACCACCACCACACCAGCCACCACGGCGGCCACGGTGACCGTGAGCAGGACGCAGACGTGCACGGTGATCGACCGGTCGCGCAGCAGCCGCAGCGCCAACGCCCCGAGCAGGCCCACGCCGAGCGCCGCCGCGAGCGCCACCCCGAAGATCAGGACAAGGTCACGCATCGGCCGGCTCGTACCGGTAGCCGACGCCCCAGACCGTGACGATCCGACGGGGCTCGGCCGGGTCGTCCTCGATCTTCTCCCGCAGCCGCCGCACATGGACGGTCACGGTCGACTGGTCGCCGAAGTTCCAATCCCACACCCGTTCCAGCAACTCGGCGCGGCGAAATGCCCGCCTCGGATGCCGCATCAGGTGCGCCAGCAGGTCGAACTCGCGCAGCGTCAGGGCCAGCTCAGCGCCGTGCAGCCGGGCGATCCGCGGCCCGGTGGCCACCTCCAGCCCCGCATCGACCAGCAGCTCGGCCGCTGGCTTTGCTGGCTCGCCGACCCGGCGCAACACCGAGCCGACACGCAACACCAGCTCACGCGGGGAGAACGGCTTACCCAGATAGTCGTCGGCGCCCAGCTGTAGACCGAGCACCCGATCCGCCTCGTCGCCGCGAGCGGTCAACATGATGATGGGTACGCCGTTCGGCCGCTCCCGCAGCCGCCGGCACACCTGCAACCCGTCCAGCCCGGGCAGCATCAGATCCAGCACCACCAGGTGCGGCGCCCGATCCCGCACGGCGTCCAGAGCGGCCAACCCGTCCCCGACGTGGCTCACGTCGTAGCCGGCGTGTTCCAGGTAGCGGCAGACCACGTCGCTGACGGTCCGGTCGTCGTCGACCACGAGCACCCGCTGCGCCACCGGCCACCTCCCCGGCCAGCCTAGCCAGCACCGTTGTGGTCGGCGACCTCGCAGATCTTGCGATCCTCTTACGTCCCGCCGCCCGCCGCCCGCCGTCCGCTCGCCCGCCGTCCGCTCACGGCGCGGCGCGGTCCGCTCACGGCGCGGCGCGGTCCGCTCACGGCGCGGCGCGGTCCGCTCACGGCGCGGCGCGGTCCGCTCACGGCGCG